>CACWLC010000005.1 GCA_902761605.1 uncultured Prevotellaceae bacterium | reverse complement strand
ATTTTAAAATGTTATACCTTAAATTCTTTTTTATTTTTTATTTCTTATTTTTTATTTAAATCTCTCAGATTTGTTTCTGATTGACGATGCAAAGATACGATGATTTTCACTTGATTCCAAGTTTTTTTCTGATTTCTTTGTCAACTACATGCGACACTCGCGCCATTTTGCGACAAACCCCACAAATCACCCAAATCTCTGTCGCGCTATCTTATCGCAATACTTGTGTGAATTCATGAACTTGGCCTTCGCGGACAGTGACGTAGACCTTGATCTCTCCAGCGGGAGCATCGGGAGCGACATCCTCACGAGGCAGGTTTGCTGCAACAAAGAGATACTCCGTGCCACCAGGAATCTGACGTGAGGCAACAGTGGCAGCCTTGGCCTTGATCATAGGATAGTCGCCAACGGCAGCATCGAAGATCTTCGACTCCTCCTCGCTGACAGCATGCTGCTCAGAGAAGTCAGCCAGCTCAGTGTACTCACCCTCAATGAATCCACCAGCCTTAAGGAACTGATCTATCTCTGCAGGCATAGCCTTGATACGTGCTGCACGCACACCATAGCCGGGTAGTATCTCTGCCTTAGGCTGTTTCTCCGTCAGGTCGCGGACACTTGAATCCAGGCCACCGCTGCCAAAGGTGCAGAAAGGCACAATCTTCTTGCCTGACAGGTCGCTGCCCTCAACGAAAGCGAGCATCGGCGGAGCCATCGTTCCGAACCATACCGGATAGCCCAGGAAAATGGTGTCATACTGCGAGAGATCAGTCTGCAAAGGCTTAAGCTCGGGCTTGATGCCCTGCTCACGCTCCTGACTGCAACGGGCGATGGTGGCATTGAAATCACCGTCGTAAGGAGTAACAGGGATTATCTCCTCCACGTCGGCACCAAGCTTAGTGGCGAGTTCCTGAGCTACAGCCTTGGTGTTTGATGTCTGAGAATAATAGAGCACCAGCAGCTTCTTCTGAGGCGCTTCCTTCTTCTGGCTGCACGAAACAGCAGCTAACAGCACAGCCACGAGGGCCAGAATCATCTTAATTGTCTTCATACGTTTAAATCTTTATTAATAGATAACACTGAATGTCTTTGAGTCCATCAGGTGACGGTCGGTAATCTTGATTTCGGGAATCACGGGCAGACACATAAACGCCATCGTTATGAACGGTGATTTCATCTGACAACCTATCTCCTTAACCTTCTCCTGGATACAAAGAGTACGGAAGGCTATCTCATGACCATCCATCGGAGCCATGATGCCGGCAACGGGCAGAGGGATATCCATCATCTCCTCAGGAGTGACAACCACCTGTCCGCCCTTCATCTCAACGATACGATTGATAGCCTTTACCAGATACTCGTCGTTGGAACCAATAGCCACGATATTATGACAGTCGTGAGCTACAGAACCGGCTATAGCACCATTCTTGATACTGAAGCCACGCACCAGAGCCACAATAGGTTTGGCACCAGCCACATAACGGTTATACACAACAATCTTCTGCACCTCAGTCCAGGGATACTGTGAGTCGAACAGCGGATTTCCCGTCAGTTTGACCACATCGTGAGCTGTAAGCAGACTGCCGTCGGTGGCGTGGATCACATGGACGGTATCGCCGCTCTTGATGTCCATAGCAATGTCGTCTTTGGTGATAGGTGCTGCCACAAAGTTGTTGGGGAAATAAGTATCTTCATGGATATCACCAACAAAAAGATGACCAGATGGGAGAATAGCATTGTAGTTAAACACCTCTTTCCCCTTGATGACAGTACTCTCCACACGGAAATGCGGTGTGATATTGTCGACCGTGATGAATGTGGCTGGATCGCCAGGCTGAAGCAGTCCCCAGTTCTGATGGTAGTGCCGCTGGGCGTTCACACAGGCTGCCTGCAACACATTCCACAGATCATAGCCATCGGCAAGGGCACGTTTTACGAGCATGTTGATATGTCCACGAACGAAATCATCGGGGTGACAATCGTCAGTACAGAACATGACCATATTGGGACTCTCGGCAATGAGCGGACTCAGCAACTTATAATCCTTGGCGGCACTGCCCTCACGGATAATGACCTTCATACCGGCATTGACACACAAACGGCCCTCTTCCAAGGTAGAGCATTCGTGATCGGTAGTGATACCTGCTGCGGCATACTTGAACCGCTCCTGAGCCGTCAGGCCGGGAGCATGCCCGTCTACAGGCTTGCCATAACGCTGTGCAGCCTTGATCTTAGCTATCACATCCTTGTTGCCAGCCAGCAGACCCGGATAATTCATCATCTCTGCCAGGAAACCGATATCCTCGCGCGCCATCAGCGCTTCGATATCCTTAACGCCAATCTCCTTACCGCAGGTCTCCACATCGCCGCCTACTGCCGGCACGCAACTGGGAGCACCGAAGCAGAAGTTAAAGCATACCTTACGAGCCGAGCGTGTCATATAGTCGACACCCTCTACGCCAAGCACATTGCTAATCTCATGAGGGTCGGCAATCACACCGATGGTACCATGACTGACAGCAATGTGCGCAAACTTGTAGGGTACCATCATACTGCTCTCGATATGAACGTGACTGTCGATGAAACCTGGCATGATGTAAGGCCAGGGATTATCACCTGCAGGCAGATCGCATCGCTTTACCTCAACAATCTGTCCGTCATTGATGACAAGCTCGCCATCAAAGATCTCGCGTCGCACTACGTCGACGATGTGTCCTTTTACGTTATTCATGATTATAATCTACATTAGGTTTTTTAATTATGCTATCCATCAATACGGCAATGGCACCATCGCCAGTTACGTTACAGGCTGTGCCGAAAGAGTCCATAGCTATGTAGAGGGCTATGATGAGAGCCTGAGCATCGGGATTGAAGCCCAACACACCAGCCAACGGGCCGAGGGCAGCCATCACGGCACCTCCCGGCACACCAGGTCCTGCTACCATACAGATGCCCAGAAGCATGATGAAATGGAGGAACAAGGGGAAATCATAAGGCAATCCCGCGATGAGACATATTGTGAGGGCGCAACATGTGATCTTCATCATTGAGCCCGACATGTGGATTGTGGCACACAGCGGAATAGTGAAGCCGGCAATATCCTCGCTGACCCCGTTTTTTATGGTACGTCGCAATGTGACAGGAATGGTGGCAGCACTCGACGATGTGCCCAAGGCTGTGAAATATGCCGGCAACATGTTTATCAGCAGTTTTAGCGGATTACGGCGCGAGAAACCACCAGCAATGAGGAACTCATAGACTAATATAATAATGTGTAAGACGAAGATCACACAGATAATCTTTGCGAAAACCGCCAGGATATGATAAGCCTCGCCTGTAAAAGTCATACCCACGAAGATGCCGAAGATATACAACGGCAGAAGAGGGATGATGGTGGTGGATATCGTCTTTGAGATAATCTCACGAAACTCTGCAAACCCCTTCTTCAGCGCCACAGAGTCGGTATAGGCAATGCCGATGCCCATCAGGAAGGCGAACACCAAAGCAGCCATCACATCGAGCATGGCAGGTATCTGAACCATGAAATAAGGCTGTAGCTCCTCCGCCTTCTGCACAGTAGGAGCAACTTGCGCATCTACCAATGAGGGGAAGAGCAGAGAACCCGTGCCATAAGCCAGTATTCCCGCAAGAATAGTATCAAGGTAAGCAATACCTACCGTCAATAGGAGGAGCTTACCTGCCGACCGCCCGATATCGGCAATGGCAGGAGCCACGAGGCCGATGATGATAAGAGGGATAAGAAACCCCAGATACTGACTGAATACATAATTAAACGTTACGAACACCCTAACCCACCCTGCTGTCAGGAAGTTGCCCGCCACAATGCCAAGGATGATGGCGATAATAATGCGAGGTAGTAGCCCAATATTCTTTATTCTCTTCATACGGGCACAAAGATAGTAAAAAATATCCAAAAGCGCTTGCTATTTCGAAAAAAAAAGAGTACCTTTGCATGCAAAAATTAAAATCAGACACAATGAAAATAGGTTTCGACAACGAGAAATACCTCAAAATTCAGAGTGAACATATCCGTGAGCGCATAGCACAGTTTGACGGAAAACTGTATATGGAACTCGGTGGAAAACTCTTTGACGACCACCATGCATCACGAGTGCTCCCAGGCTTCAAGCCCGACTCAAAGCTGCGCATGCTGGCACAGTTGAGAGACAGCATCGAGATTATCATCGTGGTGAATGCCGAAGACATCGAGAAGAACAAGGTAAGAGCCGACCTCGGCATCACATACGACGAAGACGCACTGCGACTGCGCGATGAGTTTATGAACCGCAACTTCATGGTGGGAAGCATCGTCATCACCCACTATAACGGTCAGCACGCTGCCGATCAGTTCCGTCATCGTCTGGAGAGAATGGGAATAAAGTCGTATATACACTACCCTATCGACGGCTATCCACACAACGTGGAGCTCATTGCCAGCGACGAGGGATTCGGAAAGAACGACTTCGTAGAGACTACCCGTCCGCTGGTAATCGTTACAGCCCCTGGTCCTGGAAGCGGTAAGATGGCAACATGTCTCTCGCAGCTTTACAATGAGAACAAACGAGGTGTGAGAGCCGGATATGCTAAGTTTGAGACCTTCCCAGTATGGAGTCTGCCACTGAAGCACCCAGTTAACATCGCATATGAGGCAGCCACTGCCGACCTCAACGATGTGAACATGATCGACCCCTTCCATCTGGAGGCGTACGGCAAGACTGCAGTAAACTACAACCGCGACGTAGAGATATTCCCTGTGCTGAACGCGCTCTTCGAGGGTATCTATGGCGAAAATCCCTATAAGTCGCCCACCGACATGGGAGTGAACATGATAGGATTCTGTATCTCTGACGACGAGGTATGCTGCGACGCTTCGAAGAATGAGATTATCCGCCGATTCTATGCTGCCACCAATAAACTTGCCGATGGTGCCGACAACGAGAACGAGGTTAGCAAGATACGCATGCTCTTTAATCAGGCAAAGATATCAACTGCATACAGGAAAGTTACCACAGCAGCCTACGAGAAGAAGATCGAGACAGGCCACTCTGCCTCAGCCATCGAACTCGAGGATGAAACAATCATCACAGCCAAGTCATCACCGCTGTTAGGTTGCAGCGCTGCGCTGATACTTAATGCAACGAAATATCTTGCTGGTATCGACCATGAGGCAAAGCTGATACCACAGAGTCTTATCGAACCCGTTCAGAAGACGAAGACAGAGTATCTGGGAGCAAAGAACCCACGTCTGCATACCGACGAAGTGCTGGTGGCCCTGAGCGTGCTCTCCACCCATGACGATAACTGTAGGATGGCTCTTGAGCAGTTGCCTAAGCTGCGCGATTGTCAGGTACACTCTACGGTGATGCTCAGCGAGGTGGACAGGAAGATATTCAAGAAGCTGGGTTGCGGACTGACCTGCGACCCAGTAAGGAAGAAATAAAAGAATCGGGCTAAGCGGCCCGATTTTTTTATCTTGAATCAGCTCCCCACATCATCTTCTCGCGCAGGGTGTTGAAATAACGATGATCGGAACGTTTCACCACCTTCACGTCATACGGAGCACGGCGAAGGGTGATCTTCGTGCCCTCCTTACATTTCTCAGAGCGTCCGTCGATAGCCACAAGGAAATTATGGCTACGGCTCTCTACATCGAGATCTACGACGGCAGAGTCAGGGATGACAATAGGACGTACATTGAGTGAATGAGGAGCAACAGCAGTCATCGAGAATACCTTTGTGCCAGGCACGATGATAGGTCCGCCATTGGAGAGCGAATATGCCGTAGAACCAGTAGGAGTAGACACCACGAGACCGTCAGCCTGATATGTATTGAGATACTGGCCGTTGATATTGGCACGGATACTTATCATCGATGCTGTATCGCGCTTCAGGATTGCCACATCGTTGAGGGCATAGCTGAAATCACCAAGGAGATTACCATCGGCCTCAACCTGGATAAGAGCTCTCGACTCGATGGCGAAGTCATCCTGTGCAAGGGCATTGATGCAGTGTTCGATATCATCGGGACTGATGTCGGCAAGGAATCCCAGACGCCCCATGTTGACACCGAGGATGGGGATATCCTTATGCCCTACGCGGCTCGCTGCCTTAAGGAACGTACCGTCGCCACCCATGGAGATGACGAAGTCGGCATCAAAATCATCGCCGGTAAACACCTTGGTGGCGTTGACACTAAGACGCTGATTGTCTTTCAGGAAGTAATAGTACTCCATATCGACATAGAGCTCCGCATCGTGGTTGGCGATACAAGAGAGCACCTTCTGGATGCTGGCGGATTTACGGGCCTGATAGATATTGCCGAAAAGGGCGAATCTGAGTCTGCGATGTTCCATATAACTTCGTTTTGGGTGCAAAAATACAAAAAAAGACACAGATTACACAGATTATCGCAGATTTTTTGCTATCTTTGCGGTCAGAAAACCAATAAAATATTAAGATATGGCAAAAGTTTATGTATTCTTAGCAGACGGCTTCGAGGATGTCGAGGCGCTGATTCCCATCGACGTGCTGCGTCGTGGAGGTGTGGAGGTTGTAACTGTCAGCACTACGGAGTTTCCTCTGGTAGAGTCGGCTCACGGAGTGAATATCGAGGCAGACATACAGTTCGAACAGGCTGACTATCAGGATGCCGACCTGCTGATGTTGCCCGGTGGTATGCCAGGAGCAAGCAATCTCTTTGAGCATGAGGGAGTTTGCAAGGCTGTATGCGACCAGTTTGCTGCAGGCAAGAAGGTGGCAGCGATATGTGCTGCTCCGGCAGTGGTTCTCGCACAGCTGGGTATCCTCGACGGAAAGAAGGCTACATGCTACCCCGGATTCGACAAGACTCTGGCAGAGGCAGGAGCAACATATACCGGTGACCTCGTGACAGTGGATGGCAATATCACTACTGGTGAGGGACCTGCCGCTGCATTCCCATATGCGTATGAGCTGTTGACTCAGCTTGTGGACAAGAAAACCTCTGACCAGATAGCAGAAGGAATGAGATTTAAGCACTTGATGAGTAAATAAAAAATAATATAAGGTGAGTGACTACATTATTGTGGTAGCAGGAGGTAAGGGACTGCGGATGGGGAGTGATATCCCTAAGCAGTTTCTGCCTATTGGCGACAAGCCGGTGCTGATGCGCACATTAGAGAGATTCAGGGAGTATTCTGACGATCTGCAGATTATCCTTGTGTTGCCAGAGGCACAGCAGGAGTATTGGCAGGAGCTATGCAAGAAATACGACTTCAAGGTGGAGTATCTGTTGGCCAATGGAGGACAGACACGTTTTCACTCCGTACAGAACGGTCTCGCACTGGTGCCTGACGATGCAGAGGGAGTGGTAGGTGTGCACGATGGTGTGCGTCCCTTTCCGAGCATCGAGGTGATCCGCAACTGCTATGAGACAGCCCGCACCGCAAAAGCTGTCATCCCCGTCATCCCCGTCGTCGAAACCCTCCGTCACATATCTCTCACCTCTCACCCCTTACCTCTCACCTCTAAAACGGTGCCAAGGGATGAGTATCGTTTGGTGCAGACGCCACAGACATTCGATATCCAGTTGCTGAAAGCAGCTAACCGCCAACCTTATAATGACGGATTTACCGATGATGCATCAGTAGTGGAGAGCTATGGTCATAAGATAACTCTGGTGGAAGGCAATCGCGAAAACATCAAGATCACCACCCCATACGACATCACCGTAGCCGAGGCAATAATCAACATAAAATCCTAAATTGAACATTCTCGATCAGGATATCATGTACTTGCCTGGGGTTGGCCCTAACCGCAAGAAGATGCTGAGTAACGAGCTCGGCATAGAGACCTATGGTGAACTGTTGGAGTATTATCCTTATAAGTACGTTGACCGTTCGAAGGTATACAAGATTCACGAACTTACAGGCGACATGCCTTTTGTGCAGGTGGTTGGACATATCCTGAGTTTCGAGACCTTCCCCATGGGAGCACGAAAGGAACGAGTGGTGGCACATTTTACCGACGGTACGGCGATATGTGACCTCACATGGTTTAATGGCGGCAAATACGCCAAGCAAAACTACAGGATAGGTACTGAATATCTTGTTTTCGGCAAACCCACAGTCTTCAACAACCGCATAAACTTCACACACCCCGACCTCGACGACGCCGCAAAGACAGACCTCTCGACGATGGGACTCCAACCTTACTACAACACTACGGAGAAGATGAAGAAGAGCGGTCTGAACTCACGTGCCATCGAACGTCTTACGAAGACACTCATCGAGAAGCTCCCCACCCTGCCGGAGACCCTGCCCGACTTCCTTATTGCCGAGAAACATCTGATGGGCAGAGACGAGGCCTTCCGTAATGTGCACTATCCACAGAATGCCAAAGACCTGGAACGGGCAAGGCTGAGGCTGAAATTCGAGGAGCTCTTCTACGTACAACTTAATATACTAAGGTACGCGAGCGACCAGAGACGGAAATACAGAGGATATGTATTCTCGCAGGTAGGAGAAGTATTTAACACCTTCTACCACAACTATTTACCCTTTCCTCTGACAGAAGCACAGAAACGAGTCATACGAGAGATACGCAAGGACATGGGCAGCGGACGCCAGATGAACCGCTTGTTGCAAGGAGATGTAGGCTCCGGCAAGACCCTCGTGGCACTCATGACGATGCTTATCGCCATCGATAATGGGTATCAGGCATGTATCATGGCCCCAACGGAGATACTCGCAGAACAGCATCTGCAAACCATCATGACATTCCTTAAGGATATGGACCTGAGGGTGGCGCTACTTACGGGTATCGTCAAGGGCAAACGCCGACAAGAGGTGCTCGACGGATTACTCGACGGCACAATACATATCCTCGTGGGTACCCACGCAGTGATAGAAGACACTGTACAGTTTGCACGATTAGGATTTGTGGTTGTAGATGAACAGCACCGCTTTGGTGTGGCCCAGCGAGCCAAGCTATGGAGCAAAAGTATCAATCCTCCACATGTGCTCGTGATGACAGCTACACCTATCCCCAGGACACTGGCTATGACACTTTACGGCGATCTCGACGTAAGTGTGATAGACGAGCTTCCACCAGGCAGAAAACCCGTAAGAACCACCCATGTCTTCGACACCCGTATGACATCGCTCTACGACGGCATCCGTCAACAGATAAACGAAGGCAGGCAGATATATATCGTCTTCCCCCTCATTGAAGAGAGCGAGAAATCCGACCTGAAAAATCTCGAAGACGGCTTTGAGGTGTTACGACAGGCATTCCCAGAGTTCCGTCTCAGTAAGGTTCACGGACGGATGAAACCCAAGGACAAAGATGATGAGATGCAGAGATTCGTAAGCGGAGAGACACAGATACTTGTAGCTACGACGGTGATAGAGGTGGGAGTGAATGTGCCCAATGCCTCTGTGATGGTAATCCTTGATGCCCAGCGTTTCGGACTCTCGCAGTTGCATCAGCTGAGAGGTCGCGTAGGACGAGGTGCAGACCAGAGTTTCTGTATCCTTGTGACTCCATTCAAACTCAGTGAGGATACACGTAAGCGAATCGATATAATGTGTGACACCAACGACGGATTCCGTATTGCCGAAGCCGACCTGAAGCTACGTGGTCCTGGCGATCTGGAAGGAACCCAGCAGAGCGGCATGGCCTTCGACCTGAAGATTGCCGATATAGCACGTGACGGACAATTGGTACAGATGGCTCGTGAGACGGCTCAACCCATCATCGAAGAAGACCCCACATGCTGTTCAGAGAAGTATGCCATACTGTGGAGAAGGCTACGAGAGATTCGTAAATCCAACATAAATTGGGCAGCAATTTCTTAATTTACAGTAAGTTGACGAGTGTTAAAAAGACACAAATTATTGTTAACGAACACAATTTTTTGCATGTTTTTGGAATATTATTGCTACCTTTGCACCGAATTTTTCGCATTAGCGATATAAACTCTAACAAAGGAAGATGATAAAAACCATTGCAAAATCTATATTTATAGCACTGATGTCGCTATCAGCCACCTCTATGCAGGCTCAGGATCTGTTAGCACGACAGGCTCCAGTAGATAAGAAAATGAAGAAGGTTGACTCTGTTGCACTCAACCGCCTTATATATCAGGAAATGCTCGAGAATCCCGCTGCCGACCTCTATGATGACTTCGGAAGCGAGTCGACTCACTATATGGCATCTCACATGCCAGACACCGCAACTATCGATCTTCGTGGTTTCTGCATGCCTACATCAAGCCGCGTTATCACATCAAACTTCGGTGCCCGTTGGGGACGCCAGCACAAAGGTCTCGATATCAAGGTGTATATCGGCGATACCATCCGTGCTGCTTTCTCAGGTAAGGTTCGCGTTGTGAAATATGAGGGCCGTGGTTACGGAAAGTATGTTGTAATCCGCCACTATAACGGTCTGGAGACATATTACGCCCACATGTCAAAACAACTTGTAAGTGAGGGAGATGATGTACGTGCCGGTGATCCTATCGGACTCGGAGGTAACACAGGACGTAGTACCGGTTCTCACCTGCATTTCGAGACGCGTATCTGTGGTGTTGCCATCAACCCAGCAGTAATGTTCGACTTCCGCAACCAGGACGTTGTCAGCGACTTCTGGACATACCGTCGTAGCAAGTACGCAGCTGAGTCGGCACAGGCAACACGTCTTCGTGGTGCTAATGCAAGCACTCATGGAAGCCGATTGGATTCCGACGAGGATGACGATGAGGAGATGGCTATAGCAGCTCCTGAAGCATCATTCGCACCTGAGGTTCACTTCCACAAGGTGAAGAAGGGAGAGACACTTCAAAGCATTGCCAAGAAGCGCGGTATGAGCATCGACGCACTATGTAAACTGAACCACATCGGCAAGAACATCCGCCTGATGCCTGGTCAGATTCTGAAATACAATTAAGGTAAAAAGAAGTAAGGATACGAAGGTCAGAATTGACCTATCTTAATTACATCACGGATTTATCAAAATTTTCGGGAGGAAAATATGAATAAATCCGTGATTTTTCATTATCTTTGCATCCTAAAATGCATTTTTATAACGTTATAAAGAAAAATATGGCTGACAAAAAGAAGATTAAGACCGCATTGGTGTCGGTTTTCCACAAGGACGGACTTGACGAGTTGCTTAAGAAACTCAATGAAGAAGGCGTTAAGTTCCTTTCTACTGGTGGCACACAGAAGTTTATTGAGTCACTCGGTTATGAGTGTCAGAAGGTAGAGGATGTTACAACATATCCATCTATCCTCGGAGGTCGTGTAAAGACTTTGCATCCGAAGGTGTTCGGAGGTATTCTGGGACGTCGTGAGAACGAAGGTGACCAGAAGCAGATGAAGCAGTACGAGATTCCTGAGATAGATCTCGTAATCGTAGACCTTTATCCATTTGAGCAGACTGTTGCCAGTGGTGCTTCTGAGGAAGATATCATCGAGAAGATTGATATCGGTGGCATCTCACTGATCCGTGCAGGAGCAAAGAACTTCAATGATGTAGTGATTGTTCCAAGCAAGGCAGAATACAGTGTATTGCTCGACATCCTTAAAGAGCAGGGAGCCGAGACGACAAAGGCTCAGCGCCGTATGTTCGCAACACGTGCCTTCGGTGTTAGTTCACACTACGACACAGCTATCAATGCGTGGTTTGAGAAGAAGAAGTAATAATAAAAATCAAAGTTCAAAGTTTAAAGTTCAAAGTAAAGAATGGGATTTTTCAGTTTCGTCCAGGAGATAGCTATGGATCTGGGCACAGCAAACACCATCATCATCAGCGACGACAAGATTGTGGTAGATGAGCCATCTGTCGTAGCCCTTGACCGCAGAACCGACAAGATGATTGCCGTAGGTGCAAAGGCAAAGATGATGTATGAGAAGACGCACGACAACATCCGCACCATCCGTCCTCTCCGTGATGGAGTTATCGCAGACTTCTCTGCCTGCGAACAGATGATGCGAGGACTTATCAAAATGGTACACACAGGCTCTCGCCTGTTCTCACCCTCACTCCGCATGGTAATCGGTGTACCTTCTGGTTCTACTGAAGTTGAGCTCCGTGCCGTACGCGACTCTGCAGAGCACGCTGACGGACGTGACGTATATCTTATCTTCGAGCCAATGGCTGCTGCCATCGGTATCGGTATTGACGTTGAGGCACCTGAGGGTAACATGATCGTTGATATCGGTGGTGGTTCTACAGAGATTGCAGTCATCTCTCTTGGAGGTATTGTAAGCAACAACTCTATTCGTACTGCCGGTGACGATCTTACCGCAGACATTCAGGAATATATGAGCCGTCAGCACAACGTGAAGGTTTCTGAGCGTATGGCTGAGCGTATCAAGATCAACGTAGGTTCTGCACTCACAGACCTTGGCGACGATGCTCCAGAGGATTTCATCGTACACGGCCCTAACCGTATCACAGCTCTCCCTATGGAGGTGCCTGTATGCTATCAGGAGATTGCACACTGCCTGGATAAGACCGTTGCCAAGATTGAGAACGCGGTGCTCTCTGCACTTGAGAATACTCCCCCAGAGCTCTATGCCGACATCGTAAAGAATGGTATCTACCTCTCTGGAGGTGGTGCCCTGCTACGTGGTCTAGACCGCCGTCTGGAGGACAAGATTAATATTCCATTCCATGTGCCCGAGGATCCTCTCCACAGTGTGGCAAAGGGTGCTGGTATCGCACTGAAGAATATCGATCGCTTCTCTTTTCTGATGAGATAACCTATCCGCAGTAAGTCAGATGCACAACCTTCTCGACTTTCTGAGAAAATATCATCACTGGTTCCTCTTTGTATTTTTAGAGGTAATCAGTGGTGTTATGCTGTTTAAATTCAACAGCTATCAGGGAAGCGTGTGGTTGTCGTCGGCTAATGCCATGTCGGGTAAAGTGTATGAGATGCAAAGTGAAGTGACATCATTCTTCTCTATGACGAGAGCCAACGAAGAACTTACACTCCGCAATTTCTATCTTGAGAGACAGGTGGATCAGCTCCGCCGACTCTATACCGATGTCACAAAGGATACTACTGTTGAGGAGCGTAGTCAGTTGCAGTTCCTGAATCAGTATAAGCTTATCCCGGCAAAGGTGGTAAGCAATTCTATTAACAAGCCCGACAACCTGATGACCATCGACAAAGGAAAGACTGATGGTGTGGAAGTTGACATGGGAGTAGCTTGTGGCAATGGCGTCGTAGGAGTGGTCTATCTCGTTTCTGACCACTACGCAGTGGTTATCCCCGCACTGAATGCCAGTTCTTCACGCATCAGCTGCGCGATAAGAGGCCGCAACTATTTCGGATATCTTCACTGGCCAGGTGGTGACCCCACCATTGCCTTCGTAGAAGACATTCCTCGCCATGCACAGTTTAAGAAAGGTGAATGGATCGTTACTAGCGGATTCTCTTCTATCTTCCCCTCAGGAGTCCTTGTAGGAAAGATTGAAAAGGTGTTCAACTCTAGCGACGGTTTATCGTATAAACTCCAGACACGTCTGAGTACGGACTTCAGTTGTCTGCGTGACGTGGTAGTAATAAGTGACAAGAGTATCGCTGAGCGAACAAAACTCATTAATGCAGCTCGCGACTCAATGACAATTAAGAGATAATAAGCAGATATGTCATTCGACCTCATCAAACGATTAACTATCTTCATTGTGCTCTGTGCGGTTCAGATACTCTTTCTGAACCACATACGACTGTTTGGTGTCGCCACTCCCATGCTGTATATCCTCTTTGTCATCATCTTCCATCGTAATACGCCAAAGTGGGCTTTGCTACTTTGGAGTTTTGCAATGGGACTGGCTATCGACGTTTTCTCTAACACCCCAGGACTCGCAGCCGGTTCGATGACGCTTATTGCCATCATCCAGCCATATCTTCTCGAGCTGTTCGTGCCACGTGACTCCATAGAGGAACTCCGTGTATCAACAACAACTCTCGGATACGGCAAATATTATTTATTCTGCACTATACTGACAATTATCTATTGTCTGGTATTCTTTGCCCTCGAGGCTTTTTCTTTCTATGACTGGATCCACTGGCTCACCTGTGCAGGAAGCAGTGCTTTGCTGACTCTGATTCTACTCGCGTCAATAGAAACGGTACGTAAGAAGTGAGAGACTATAATCTTGAAAATAGACGATATGTTATTGGTGGGGTGGCAACATTTATTGTGGTCATCTATATTATCCGTCTGTTTACACTTCAGATTACCAGTGATGACTACAAGAAGAGTGCTGACTCCAATGCATTCCTGAAAAAGGTGGAGTTTCCATCTCGCGGTGTCATCACCGACAGAAACGGTAAACTCATGGTATACAACCAGCCTTCTTATGATATCATGGTTGTCATGAATGAGGCAAAGGACCATCTTGACACACTTGAATTCTGCAATGCTTTGAATATCACCAAGGAGGAATTCGACCGTAGGATGAATACGATGAAGGACCGGAATAAGAATCCTGGTTATTCACGTTTCACCCAACAGTTGTTTATGAGCCAACTCAGTGACAGGGATTTCAGCATCTTCCAAGAGAAGATGTATCGTTTTCCCGGTTTCTATGTGCAGAAACGCAGTGTGAGACAATACCAGTATAACATGGCGGCCCATGTGCTGGGTGATGTGGCGGAAGTATCGCCAGCAGATATCGAGGAAGATGACTATTACCAGCCAGGTGACTATATCGGGAAACTCGGTATTGAGCGATATTACGAGAAACAGCTTCGTGGCGAAAAAGGTATCCAGATTCTCCTCCGAGATGCACACGGACGAATACAGGGCAGGTATATGAACGGAGCATTAGACCGCAAACCAGTGCCAGGTAAGAATCTCACACTGAGTATCGACAGTGAACTTCAAGCTCTTGGTGAAAGGCTCCTTGAAGGAAAGATAGGAAGTATCGTTGCCATCGAGCCCTCAACAGGCGAGGTACTATGTATGGTATCATCGCCTTCATATGATCCTCGTATGATGGTAGGCCGTGAACGAAGTAAGAATCACAAGTTACTAAGTCAGGACGTTTGGAAGCCGCTTCTCAACAGAAGTATCATGGGACAGTATCCTCCTGGTTCAACCTTCAAGACGACACAGGGACTGACATTCCTCTCAGAAGGTATTATCACCCCTTCAACTCCATTCCCATGTGGACATGGTTTTAACTTCAAGGGATTGCACGTAGGATGTCACGGACATGCATCACCACTACCCCTGGTACCTGCTCTTAGCACATCCTGCAATGGATACTTCTGTTGGGGACTTTATCATATGATAAATACCAACATATCGAAATACGGGACCGTACAGAAAGCTATGGACACATGGCGTGACTATATGGTTTCTATGGGTTTTGGATATAAGCTTGGCGTAGACCTACCAGGTGAAAAGAGAGGTCTGATACCCAATGCAAAATTCTATGACAAAGCATATAAGGGTTCATGGAACGGACTTACTGTTATCTCCATTGCCATTGGTCAGGGAGAGGTTAACGCCACTCCTTTGCAGATAGCCAATCTTGCGGCAACAATCGCCAACAGAGGATTTTTTTATGTACCCCATGTTGTGAGGAAAGTTCAGGGCGAGTCCTTAGACACCACCTTCACACGCCGTCATTTTACCAAGGCCGATCATAAGGCCTACGATTATATCGTTCAGGGTATGCGTTCCTCTGTACTCGGAGGTACTTGTAAAGCCTTGGGAAAATATGAGTTCGTAGCTTGTGGAAAGACTGGTACAGCTCAGAACCGAGGCCATGACCACTCTGTGTTCATGGGTTTTGCACCTATGGATAAACCAAAGATTGCCGTTGCCGTCTATGTAGAGAATGGTGGATGGGGCGCTACCTATGGTGTGCCTATCGGTGGTCTTATTATGGAAAAGTATATCAACGGAAAACTTACAGAGGCCTCAGAGAAAAAGGCTACGGAGTTTCAAAACAGAAGAATCAACTATGGCTCAGCAGACAGATAAAAACCAGAGTGTGCTTCGTTCCATTGACTACTGGACGATTCTCATCTACCTTGCGCTCCTCGTGTTTGGATGGGTGAGTGTCTGTGGTGCCAGTTACACTTATGGTGAGACGGATATTTTCAGTCTTGACTCTCGCTCGGGCATGCAGATTGTATGGATAGGTACATCTATTGTCCTAGGACTTGTTATACTTCTGCTTGACGACCGTTTCTACGATACTTTCGCATTCGTGATATACGGCGTACTACTGATACTGCTATTTGCCACAATCTTTAACCCACATAGCATCAAGGGTTCCAGATCATGGCTGGTACTGGGGCCATTACGAATACAACCGGCGGAATTTGCGAAATTTGCAACAGCCCTGGCTCTTGCAAAAGTGATGAGTATCTATGGATATGACATCCATAAGTGGAAGCACTTTGCAGGTACTATCGCCATAATCCTGCTGCCGATGATATTCATCGTACTGCAACGAGAGACTGGTTCAGCCCTCGTTTATGTGGCATTTTTCATGATGTTCTATCGTGAGGGAATGCCAGGCAGTATTCTCTTTACAGGTGTGGCAATGGTAATTTACTTCGTTGTAGGCATAAGATATGCAGATGTGATGCTGCTGTATACTCCGACATCGATAGGAAAGTTTGTGGTGTTGCTACTCATACAGATATTCTCAGCAGGACTGGTATATGTGTACACAGAAAATAAGCGCGATTCAATAAAGATACTGATATTTTCAGTAGGTTTCACATTGGTATCGCTTATGTTCTCGCTCTTTGTGATACCATTCGACATTGTCTTCATACAGCTTATCATCACAGCATTAATGATAGGATATCTGCTATGGCAGTCACTTGCTACACGTATACGCAACTATATGTGGATTGCATTGTTCTCACTGGGCTCGGTACTATTCTTCAATGCTGCCGACTACGTGCTTAACAATGTCATGGAGCCACACCAAAGGGTACGTATCAATGTGCTTCTCGGTCTGGAGGAAGACCTTAAGGGTGCTGGATATAACGTACATCAGAGTCAGATAGCCATTGGCTCAGGAGGTATCAAGGGTAAAGGATTCCTGAATGGCACTCAGACAAAGCTGAAATATGTGCCAGAACAGGATACTGACTTTATCTTCTGTACTGTTGGCGAGGAGGAGGGATTCTTAGGATCAGCAGGAGTGCTGGTATTATTCCTAGCGCTGATACTGCGCCTTATCCATCTGGCAGAGCGCCAGCCATACCGTTTTGGCAGGGTATACGGATATTCGGTACTAAGCATATTCCTTTTCCATGTGTTTATCAATGTGGGAATGGTACTTGGACTTACTCCTGTTATCGGTATCCCACTACCATTCTTCAGCTATGGAGGTTCATCGTTGTGGGGATTCACCATTCTTCTGTTTATCTTCCTGCGTATCGATGCTGGAAGAAACCTCGTAAGATCTTAGCATCTACTCCTCATCTATACGAAATCCTATATCTGACACGCCAAGCATCACCTCACGTTTCATATTATGCTTGATGTTGATATGTAATGAGTCACCCTCATGCAGACGGATTGTGTTCAGATGGAAGGTCTGCTGATAATAGCTGACGCCCTGACCACGGAACTTACCACTTTCATCCACAAGTTTGCAGACAAGTGTGTCGCTATGCACATAGCCAGAAGGAAGAATTGTCTGTTTCACCACCAGGCTGAGACTCATAAAGGGATATGAGCGGGCAATACGGACTCCCACCTCTTCATGATATCTTCCTGCCTTAAGCGGAGAAACGTCGTAGGTAAGAGTATCGTTCTTGTCCCATCCAGACGTCGGTACATGCTGATATTTTACATATACGTTCTTACGGTTACAGGAGACAAGAACTACTGCAACCGCAAGAATCAATGAGTATATCAACAGCCTACTCCTTGTCATTGTTCTTCGAAGTCTCTTTGGGGGCGTTGCCATTGTTTGATGACTTCTTCTTTTTCTTCTTTTTCTTGGCCTTGTCGAAACGACTGATATCGCCTCCTGCCAAATCAACATGCTCTTTTTCAGGCTTCTGATATCCATCCTCCTGAAGCGATACAGGTTTCTCACCCATCCTATTCATCTCTATCACCTCCTTAGCACGTTCCGCAGAGATTGTCTCTAAGTTTGCTGCGATATTCTTATCAGTAGAATATGTAATCATACCGGCAAGGATATCACTCTTAAAGAGATAATAGTCGGAATCTTGTGTCTGAAGTATCTGATCTTTGTGAGGAAGACGTTTTGAAGCCTCCATATAGTCATCAACCTCATAGTTCAGACAACACTTCAATTTGGCGCACATACCTGCCAGCTTTTGAGGATTAAGTGAGATATCCTGATAACGTGCAGCATTGGTACTCACGCTGGAGAAGTTCTTCATCCATGTAGCACAACATAACTCGCGTCCACAAGGGCCGGTTCCACCGATACGTCCTGCCTCCTGACGAGCACCGATCTGTTTCATCTCAATACGTACATGGAATGCGGCAGCAAGGTCTTTGATAAGTTGACGGAAATCCACACGATCATCGGCTATATAATAGAAGATAGCCTTGTTACCGTCACCCTGATATTCCACATCACCGATCTTCATCTGCAATCCAAGGCCCTTGGCTATCATACGGCTCTCAATCATCGTATTATGCTCACGAGCCTTGGCCTCATGGAACTTCTGCATATCCACATCCCTGGCTATACGGTAGATACGTTTGATATCATCCGGTGACTTTATTGTAACCTTCTTTAATTGCAGTTTCACAAGTCTTCCCGTCAGTGTAACCACACCGATATCGTGACCCGGATTTGCCTCGACAGCCACAATATCACCTTTCTTCAACGGAAGGTTATTCACATTATGATAGTAGCCCTTACGAGTATGTTTGAACTGAACCTCTACAAGGTCAGTATCATTGAAATTACCGGGCACATCAGCAAGCCAGTCATATGTATTCAACTGTCGGTCTTGTCTTCCAACAGCCTGATGACACAGTCCCCTATCACATCCAACCTTTACAACTCGGTCTTTATTATTCTCAATCATATATTTACTTTGTAATTAAAAGCACAATCATTTGCAGGCAGAAATCGAAAAATACTATCTTTCCGTTTGCATTTTGTCCTATATCGCGTATTGCCTTATTTGCCAGATCGCTGATTGGCATGATGTTAACCTCATTCACGAATCGTGCAAAGTTACGCGCAAAATCTTCTTCCTTCTGCGTCATATATGTCAGTTCCTCCTGTCGGAAGTTATACATAAAGTTCTCACGTATCATTCGCAGGAAGTATGTAAGCCAGCGTTTCTGTTTTTCTCGCCCGAAGCCCGCCATAACCTCACTCCACTTTCTAAGGTCCTTAATCTTTCGCTGATAGGCAAGGCGCATAAGCGAGATAAAAAGATCCAGGAACTGCTCGTTTTCCGAACCCACCTGAAGCTCCTCCATCGCTTTAAGCCAACTGCCGTTAGCCAGTCTTGCTATACGGTGTGCCGCATCTTCGCTGATACCTCTACGCTCTACAAGAGCCTGTTCAATTGAGGTATCATCTATCTTCTTCACATCAATACGCTGCACACGACTACGGATGGTTTCAAGCAATTTATCCGGCTCTTCACAGACCATTATAAAGACAGTTTGCTGAGGCGGTTCCTCGATGAGTTTGAGAAGTTTGTTTGCACACTCGATATTCATGCGCTCAGGCAACCACACCAGACTAACCTTATAACCTCCCTGGCTTGATTTCAGACTTAATTTTCTCACCAAGTCGTCGCTCTCGCCTGCAGTGATTATTGCCTGCTGGTTTTCACCGCCCATAGCCTGCATCCACTGGTCCATAGTAAAATAAGGTCCTTCCATCACCAGTTCGTGCCACTCTTTTGCAAAGTCATCGCTTACTGGTTTGTGGTCTGTACTCATCGATGGCAGTTTTATAGTAGGATAGGTAAAATGCAGGTCAGGATGCTCCAGTTTTTCCAGCATTGCCTTCGAAGAGGTCCTACCGTCATCAAGAAGTCTGCAGGCGAAAGCTATTGCTATCGCCATCTTCCCTATTCCCTGGGGTCCGCAGAGCATAAGAGCATGAGGCAGACGGTCTTCACTCACCATCTGCATCAGGCGCTCCTGCACTTCTTTCTGTCCTATGATACTCTCAAACCCCATCAGATTATCATTTATCCATTATAAAAGCCTCCTTGCCACCTCAACCACACTATCCACTGCAGATACAGTGTAGAAGTGGATATTATTCACACCGTTTTGATAGAGACTACGACACTGCTCTGTGGTCCACTCTATACCAAGCTGTTTAGCATCATCGTCTGTCTTACACTTCACGATCTCCTTAGCCAATGGCTCTGGGATATCGCAGTGGAATGTCTTTGGGACAACCGTAAGCTGACTTAGTTTTGCAAATGGTTTTATTCCAGGAATGATAGGTATAGTGATACCCATTGCCCGAGCCTTATTTACAAATTCGAAATACTTCTCATTATCGAAAAAGAGTTGTGTCACAGCATATTGTGCTCCCAATTCCTGTTTCTGACGAAGATATTCCATATCACGCTCCAGATTTGGAGCCTCCTCATGTTTCTCGGGATAACAGGCAACTCCGTAATCGAAGGACTTGCCCGGGTTCTTTATAGGACTTCCGTCAGCAAAACGACCTTCATTGAATGCCTTAACCTGTTTAATCAAATCTGTGGTATGCGCATGGCCTCCTAGAGTTGGTATAAACCTACTATCCTCCTTTGCTTTATCTCCACGTAGCAGTAGCAGGTCGCTGATACCAAGGAACTGCAGATCAAGGAGCTCATACTCGATATCTTCTATCGTAGCTCCACTACAGATGACATGTGGTTGTACAGGTATGCCATATCGCTGTTGGATTGCAGCAGCAATGGCTATAGTACCAGGACGTCTGCGAATACGTTGGCGTTCAAACTGACCATTCTCGAGTTCACGATACACGAACTCTGAATGGTGGGTTGTGATATTTATATATGCAGGATCAAACTCTCTCAGCTTGTCGATGTCGGCAAACAGTTTTTCCGTACCTGTCCCCTTTAGCGGTGGCAACACTTCAAACGAGAATCTCCTGCTCTCGTTATCTATATTCAATACACTCATCGTGTCATTATCCTTTTTTGGGGTACAAAGGTACGAATAAAAGATTAAAACGCCAAATTTTATTTAGGTATTTCAGATATTATCCCCTTCTTTGCTGAAGTTTCTCGGATAACAATCTGTTGCGAAACTATCTTCTTATATATCTTTGTATCACCTCCTATTGCTTTTAACAGCATCTCACATGCAGTCTTACCCATCAGGTTCGACTGATCCTCAATGACCGACATCTTCGGAGTGACGTAAAGTGCATGAGGATCGTCGGTAAAGCCAATAAGAGCAACATCTTCAGGAATACGTAATCCCGTCTTCTTTATTGCAGCAAGAGAAGCGAAGGTAATGGTATCATTGAATGCAAGGATAGCATCAGGGCGATATTCGCTTTGCAAGAGATTAGTGACTGCCTCAACATCCTTCTGATAGTCTATCTTATCACAAATCACAAGTTCACGCTCTATAGGAATACGGTTTTCACGTAGTGCTTCCAGATATCCATGCTTACGACGACGTACCATATCGAGATGGTTAGGGCCGCCAATAAACGCTATACGACGACTTCCGGTATCGATAAGATGCTGGGTAGCCTGCTGTGCAGCCTCATCACCATTAGCCGTAACGCATGAGAATTTATCCGAGAGACAGGTCCGTCCAAAAAAGACCAAGGGGATTCCCATTGTAGCGATTTCCTCGAAATGTGTATAGTCTGTGGTGCTCTGAGCCAGACATGCGACAATACCCTCCACATGCATGCTTATGAAGTTATCGATTGCACGTACCTCCGCCTCACTGTCTTCATGAGTATTTGCACTGATGACAGAATATCCTGCCTTACTGGCCTCATATTCGATACCGTCGAGTACGGAGGAATAATAATGGCTCACGAGATTTGGCACAACAACCCCAATCATCCTTGGAGCCTCCTTACGCAGACTCTGGGCAAAAGGATTAGGACGATAGTTCATCCTCTTTGCAAGACTCTTTACCTTCTCCTGCATTTCAAGTCCTATTTCTGGACTGTTACGCAAAGCTCTACTTACAGTCGCAATACTTACTCCCAGTTCACGTGCAAGGTCCTTCAACGAAGTTCTATGTTTACTGTTTGACATACCGTTGATAATATTTGGTGGCAAAGATACGCATTTTTATCGAAAAACGCAAACGTTTACGTGTTTTTTTACGTTAAAAAGCATGATTTTACGGGAAAAACTACGTACCTTTGCAGCAGAATTCAGAAATGAGTAATGAATAGTTGATAATAAGTTAGTTAGAAAAATGAGAACCGAGGCTGTCGTGATGACATCCTCGGTTTTTTGCTTTATCCAATAAAGGCTTATTGGATATGGTCTATATCCCCAGAGCCAGACTTATGCTTTTCCAAAGACTCTACATGTCCCTTCAATTTTATGTCGCCACTACCAACAAGATTGCACTTTGCTCTCTTACAACCCTCGACGAAACGGACATCTACATCACCAGAACCCTTGAGATGGATATCCGTATCAGCTACATCCCACTGACTTACTGACACATCACCGGATCCAACAAGAGAAATAGATGATGAAAAAGCCTTTAGCCGTTTTATCTTCAGATCACCAGAGCCCACCAGTTCACTGGTACAATTGTCACAGATAATATCACTGAACTCAATATCACCGGATCCACGAAGCATGATACGCATATCGTCAGTATCCAAACGACTCTCTGACTTAAAGTCGCCAGATCCATACAACTGTACTCCAATAAGATCAGGCGACGAAACATAGACTTTCACGTCACCCACTGAACCGACAGATATATTCACGATACCTATTTTCCCCTTATTGCGGACAGTAAGAGTATTACCCTCTACAGCAGTAAGAATCTCTTTTACCACATTTTCCGGGCCATCAATACGTACAGAGAAGGAATCTGCCTGAGTATAAAAAACAGTAGGAGATCCATAGACCTCAATGCGTTCAAAACCATTAAGTTTACGTACCTGGGGGACATTATTGGAATCTGCCAAAAGGACATTCTCTCTATACACACAGGACATCATCATTTGAGCTATCACCAGAACAAACAGGCAGGACACTAAAGAATGTTTTGCTTTCATAATTCAATCATTTTATTGTTACGTTCTGACCATTTGACGCAACAAAAACCGAAAAAGTTGCAAAGAAAACTATATTTTTCTGATAAGAGGTAACGAAACCCAGAACTTAGAACCTTCGCCAAGCTCTGAGACAACACCTGTAGTTCCACCGAGATTAGTCACATGAGATTTAACCATAGACAGTCCGAGACCGGCACCAGGAACAAATTCATCGAGTTTAACAAAGCGGTCAAAGATACGTTCCTGATCATCTTTACTGATTCCCTTACCGGTATCGCTCACCCAGATAGTTACCTGATTACCATTGGTATCGTATCCCAAGGTTATAGTACCATTAGTGGTAAACTTAATCGCATTCTGCATAAGGTTATCCAAAATCTCCCTCAATACCGCCTGGTCTGTTCGTATCAGCATTTCTTCCTGAGGCAGGTGATTAAGGATAGGCACATCTGTACTTGGCTGATATACCTCAACTATCTCCTTAAACATCGGATTTAGGTCGACAGCAGCCATCGCCAAGCTACGGGCTCCTGCTTCTATCTCTGCCATGCTTACAAGACCACTTACGATGCGTAGCAGCTTCTGATTATTCTGTTGTATCTCACTGATAATCTGATTCCTGTCATTCTCATCCTGTACCATTGGCAGCAAGTCTGCAAAGCCTACTATAGCATTCAGTGGAGTTCGTATCTCATGTCCCATATTTGCCAGGAATGTAGTCTTCAGACGGTCACTCTCTTCTGCCTTATTACGTGCCAGGATAAGTGCCGTCTCCATCTCCTTACGTCCATCAATACGCATCGAGGCACCAACTATCTTTGTAGGCATGCCATCAGCATTACGGTCACCTATCGTGGCATAACTTTCTTCCCAATAGGTCTTACCTTGAATAGCGGACTTCACCTGATACTGTTGGAAGAAAATATCCGTTTTGCCTTGACACATATCATCCAAAGCCTTTGTCACACGAGCCTGATCGCCTGGAAGGAACTGTGAAATCCAATCATCAATATTAGTTCCAGCCTCTGGAGTGAAGTTATCATTATTTTCACGAAAATCATTTTCAAAGGTAATAGAGCGCATCTTAGGGTCAACATGCCAGGTTGCCAAATGCATCGCCTTAAGGACAAATTCATATTCTACATTTGTCTCAAGCATCTTCTCTATCTCCTTGAGCTCTTTTTCCAGTTGCTTACGCTGCACCATCTGACGATAGATAAGTGCAATAAGCGCAAGAAAAATTACTAATCCTACTAACCATAGAAGGATAACCAACGAAGAAGTTCGCAGTGTGATAAATAACATGCTTCCGGTCATATTTACTACGTTGATGTGGCAAAATTAAGAAAAAAAACGGAATAACACAAAATAAAGATGATTTTTTTGTGTTTTATTTGTTTTTTTGCCTAACTTACATTAACTTTGCAGTCGTTTTTCCACATTATAAAGAAAATGGAACAAAATTTCAACCTCATCGCCAAAACGTTTATGGGACTGGAACCTGTACTGGCGAAAGAACTGACCCAATTAGGGGCAAATGATGTACAAATAGGTAGACGAATGGTATCGTTTACTGGTGACAAAGAGCTGATGTATCGTGCTAATTTTCAATTGCACACAGCTATCCGTATTTTAAAACCAATCAGGCATTTCAAGGCAAAGAGTGCTGATGATGTCTACGAAGAGATTAAGAAAATTGATTGGGCCGAATATCTTAGCCCAGAAAAGACTTTTGCTGTAGATGCTGTGGTTTTCTCTGAAGAGTTCCGACACTCCAAATTTGTGTCTTATAAGGTTAAGGATGCCATTGTAGACTTTTTCCGCGAGAAAACAGGCAAGCGTCCGAACATCTCTGTCGCAAATCCCGACATACGTCTTAACATGCATATTGCAGAAGACCAATGTACGCTGAGCCTAGACTCCAGTGGAGAGTCATTGCATCGCAGAGGCTATCGTCAGGAGAGTGTAGAGGCTCCTCTTAATGAGGTACTTGCAGCCGGAATGATACTGATGTCTGGATGGCAGGGCGATACTGACTTTATTGACCCAATGTGTGGTTCAGGAACTCTCCTTATCGAGGCTGCACTGATAGCAAAGAACATGGCTCCTGGACTTTTCCGCAAGGAATATGCCTTTGAGAAATGGCTAGACTTCGATGCAGATCTCTTTGATTATATCTATAATGACGATAGCCAGGAACGTGAGTTCAATCACCATATCTACGGCTATGATATAGACATCAAGGCAGTAAATACCGCCCGTCTTAACGCAAAGGCTGCAGGTCTTTCTGCTGATATCACCATTGAACAGCAGGACTTTAAGGATTTCATGCAGCCTCAGAACAAGAGCATCATGATTACCAATCCTCCCTATGGAGAGAGGATATCCACGCCAGACCTCCTTGGCACCTATCGTATGATCGGTGAACGTCTGAAGCACCAGTTCAGGGGAAATGACGCATGGATTCTCTCGTATCGTGAGGAGTGTTTTGAGCAGATCGGGCTCAAGCCGAGTATCAAGATTCCTCTTTATAACGGATCACTAGAATGCGAGTTCCGCAGATACCAGATGTTTGACGGCAAATTAAAGGACTTCCGTCATGAGGGTGGCGTTGTAAAGACTGAGGAAGAAAAGCGCCAGATGGCTCAGAAACACCGTTTTAAGAAAGAGCGTGAGTTTAAGCAACGTCTCGAGGAGACAGAGCAAAACGAAGAAGCCGACATCCGTAATTTCACCTTCCATCGTCATGATATTGAGAAAAAAGAGCGTCCTATCCGTAAAGAACGTAATTTCCATGAAGAAAATGACAAACGCAAGGGACGTGACTTTAAGAAAGGTAGGGACTTCGGAAAAGGAAATCGTGATTTCGGTAAAAGCAAACGTGACTTCGGCAAGAACAAAAGAAGATTTGACGACGATGAAGATTAAGTACTTATTGGGTATCGTTGCCCTGATAATATCTGTATCGATGTCTGCACAGGATAAGTTATTCACCCTTGAGGATCTGAACTTTGGCGGCAAAAACTACGCAAACCTCCGTCCACAGAACATGTGGCTCACATGGTGGGGCGAGAAACTGATACAGACAGATGTAGAGGAGTGCTACACCATAGACACAAGAACTGGCAAGAAAAGCCTCCTCTTTACTCTCGAAGATATCAACAAGATGGCAGGTAGCAATGATGAAAGTTACGTTCGTCATCTGATGAATGCCAGATTCCCCTACCCCGACAAACCTATTGTAGCTTTGGGAAATAGAAAGGCTTTTATTCTGCTTGACTTCGAGACTAAGAATATTGTTTGGCAGGATAGCATCTCAGGGCAGGAGGCAAACGACTGGAACTCAGTATCCCGAGCTACAGCTTACGTAGAGGATAATCAGTTATATGTAGTTGACGGTGAGGGGAAGAAGCATCAGTTGAGTACTGATGGAAGTCGGGATATAGTTTATGGACATAGTGTTCATCGCAATGAGTTCGGTATTCGCAAGGGCACATTCTGGAGTCCAAAAGGTAACAGACTTGCTTTCTATCGCATGGATCAGAGCATGGTAACCGACTACCCTCAGGTAGACATTTTCCCACGTTCAGCCACCTATGAACCAGACAAATATCCAATGGCAGGCATGACAAGCCATAAGGTAACCGTGGGTGTCTACGATGTCAAGACCGAAAAGACAATCTATCTGCAGGCTGGCGATCCTACCGACCGTTATTTTACCAATATAGCATGGAGTCCAGACGAGAAGACCATCTACATCTTTGAGCTGAACCGCAAGCAGAATGATTGCCGCTTGGTATCCTACGATGCAGAATCTGGTGAAAAGATTGTAGAGCTTTATCACGAGACTTCAGATAAATATGTAGAACCACAGAACCCCATACTGTTCCTGCCTTGGGATGAGACGAAGTTCATCATGCAGAGTCAGAAAGACGGCTACAACCACCTTTATCTCTTCGATGTGAGCGGTAAAGAGCTGAAGCAGATTACCAGCGGAAAGTGGGTAGTGCTCAATGTCGTAGGCTTTAACACCAAGACCAAGAGCATATTGATACTCAGCAATGAGGCCCATCCGATGAATAGTAATCTGTATACCGTCAACATTAAGAATGGTAAGCGCAGACTTATGGGCAAAGGCATCGGAGTAGTGCAGAGTGCACAACCATCGGCATCAGGACAGATGGTTGCTCTTAAGCTGTCTTCTTACAATCACCCACGCTTCATCGACATCATCAATACAAACGGCATGGGTAAGGTAACAGATCTTCTGGATGCCGAGGACCCCTGGAAAGAGTATCAGCAACCTATTTACGAAAGTGGAAGTATTAAGGCCGCAGATGGAACCACCGATCTGTACTTCAGAATGGTAAAGCCCCATGACTTCGACATCAATAAAAAATACCCGACAGTGATATATGTATATGGTGGTCCTCATGCCCACAATGTAGATGCTTCATGGCATTATGCCAGTCGTTCCTGGGAGACATATATGGCTCAGAAGGGTTATATCGTTTTCATTCTTGACAATCGTGGGTCAGAGAATAGAGGCAGAGACTTTGAACAGGCCACTTTCCACCAGCTGGGTCAGATTGAGATGCAAGACCAGATGACGGGTGTGGAATACCTTAAAAAGCAGCCTTATGTAGATATGAATCGTCTGGGTGTTCACGGTTGGAGTTTCGGAGGTTTCATGACGATCTCACTGATGACCAATTATCCAGGCATTTTCAAGGTTGGTGTTGCAGGAGGTCCAGTCATCGACTGGAAATGGTACGAAGTTATGTATGGCGAGCGCTACATGGGCACTCCACAGGATAATCCAGATGGTTACGCCAAGACCAGCCTCATAGATAAGGCAAAGAATCTGAAGGGTAAGCTTCAGATGATCACCGGTTATAATGACAATACGGTAGTGCCCCAACATTGTCTCTCGTTCCTTGACGCATGTATCAAAGCTGGCACCCAGCCCGATTTCTTTGCCTATCCAGGCGAGGAGCACAACATGCGAGGACACGCCTCAGTGCATCTGCATGAACGTATCACCCAATATTTCGAGGACTTCTTGAAATAAATTCATAAATTGTAAATTAGTAAATCGTAAATCATAAGATGAGAATATTATTGTTAGGAAGTGGCGGACGTGAGCACGCCTTAGCTTGGAAAATCGCTCAGAGTGACAAATGCGAGAAGCTCTATATCGCACCAGGCAACGCTGGTACAGGTAATTGTGGTGAGAACGTTGCCTTGAAAGCCGACGACTTCGAGTCTATCAAGACATTCTGTGTTGAGAAAGGCATCAACATGGTAGTTGTAGGACCTGAAGACCCATTGGTAAAGGGTATCTACGACAACCTCAAGGAAGACCCTCGCACAAAGGACATACCCGTTATCGGTCCTTCGAAGGCAGGAGCAGTACTCGAAGGCTCTAAGGACTTCGCCAAGTCATTCATGCAGCGCCATAATATCCCGACAGCACGTTATCAGACTTTCGATGGCGAGCATCTCGAAGAAGGCCTGAAGTTCCTTGAGACACTTCATGCCCCTTATGTATTAAAGGCCGATGGTTTATGTGCTGGTAAAGGTGTACTTATCCTCCCCACCCTCGACGAGGCCAAGAAGGAACTCAAGGATATGCTGGGAGGTATGTTTGGCAATGCTTCCAGCCGTGTGGTCATCGAGGAGTTCATGAGTGGCATCGAGTGCAGCGTCTTTGTACTTACCGATGGCAAGAACTACAAGATTCTGCCTGAGGCAAAGGACTACAAGCGTATCGGTGAGCACGACACTGGTCTCAATACAGGCGGTATGGGTAGCGTTACCCCTGTGCCATTTGCCACTAAGGATTGGATGCAGAAGGTTGAAGACCGCATCATTCGTCCTACCGTAGAAGGTCTTGCTGCCGACGGTATCAACTATAAGGGATTTATCTTCTTTGGACTCATCAACCGCACAAATACTCCTAGCCAAGAGCCAGAACCATTTGTCATCGAATATAACTGTCGTATGGGCGACCCAGAGACAGAGAGTGTGATGCTGCGATTGAAAAGCGACATCGTAGACCTCTTCGAGGGTGTTGCCGTGGGCAATCTCGACAAGCGTACCATAGAATTCGATCCCCGAGCTGCTGTCTGCGTCATGCTGGTAAGCGGTGGCTATCCTCAGGAATATAAGAAAGGTTATCCCATCAAGGGCATAGAGGATATCGATGGTAGCATCGTCTTCCACAGCGGCACAGCTCTGAAGGATGGTGAGGTAGTAACTGATGGTGGACGTGTCATCGCTGTCAGCAGTTATGGCAAGGACAAGGCAGAAGCCCTGCAGAAGTCGTTTGAAGAAGCAAATAAGATAGAATTCACAGATAAATATTTCCGTAGGGATATCGGAGCAGATCTATAAGAAGTGAGGAAGAGGTTTCAGAACAGAGTAGCCGAGAGCCGCATCATGCTCCCTGCCGTATCTATTTACGGTTTAGGAGTATGGTTGGTATGTGGTTTGATAGGACAACAATGGTGGATTCAGTTTGCATGTTTTGTACTGTCAGCATCACTAATGGCAGTAATCAACAATCAGAATGTGCTGATACGCATATACAGCCGTTCTGTGTCTGCAGCATTCATCATCCTATCTTGCGCAGCCTGTTTCCTTTTTTCTTCTATTAATGGTTCCATCGTGCAGCTATGTCTTGTGGCAAGCATGCTTACGATATACCAGACATATCAGGACTATCAGGCAGTAGGATTAGATTTCTATACGTTCCTTATTCTCAGCCTGGGCTCTCTCTTTGATGTCAGGATACTATGGTTTGTACCAGTTTACTGGCTTTTCATGGCTTTTTTCGTTTATTCGATGAGTCTAAGGACATTCTTTGCATCGCTTTTTGGTCTTATTCTTCCATATTGGTGTGTCTCGGCATGGCTTTTGTGGAAGGAAGAGGGTGATTTCAGCTACTTCGTCGACCACTTTATACCCTTGTGGCATTTTCAGTTTCCTGTCGACTACACCTCAACACATCCGATACATATAGCGATATTGGTATTTCTCGTAATACTTACTCTCACAGGAGTGATACACTTCATCAGAACCAGTTACAACGATAAGATTCGTATACGTCAGATATACTACAGTTTCATGTTTATCAATTTCGTAACATTAGTATTCATGATTCTTCAACCTCAAACTGAGGACATAATGCTTCGTACGATGATTATCACCACCAGTCCGCTGATAGGTCATTTCGTATCGCTTACTCATACCCGCATCACCAATATTGCTTTCTTTGTCATCTTAGCAGTATCATTGGTACTGACCATCCTAAGCATATGGGTATCATCATCGATTTTCTAAGTCAGTACGGCTACTGGGGCATGCTCATAGCAGCATTCCTTGCAGGCAGTTTCTTTCCATTCTCCAGCGAGGCGGTGATGATAGGACTAATGGCTACAGGCCTTGACCCATGGACGCTGATGATATATGGCACTACAGGCAATGTGCTTGGCAGCATATTAAACTACAGCATCGGACGAATGGGAAAAATGGAGTGGATAGAGAGGTACCTCCATGTAAAGAAGAAAGATCTCGACAAGGCCCACCGATTTCTTGCCGGACACGGAGCCTGGATGGGATTCTTCGCCTTCCTACCTGTCTTGGGTAGTGCCATTACAATAGCCTTGGGTCTTATGCGCTCAAACATCGTTATTACATTCATTGCCATAACCTTAGGAAAGATTTTCCGTTATATAATCTTAATTTACGGCGCAGGATTGTTTATGTAGCCATTTTTTTTGTAATTTTGCAAGGAATTTCGATTTTAACGTAAAAATAATATAGTTTTCAGATGAAACAATTCAAATTAGTGGACAATATCCTAGGTTATCTTACCTTCTTTATTGCAGCCTTCGTATATTGCTCCACAATCGAACCTACAGCCTCGTTCTGGGACTGTCCGGAGTTTATCACTACAGGTTACAAACTTGAGATAGGCCACCCGCCTGGGGCACCGTTCTTCATGCTTACGGCAAATCTTTTCTCGCAGTTTACCAGCGATCCCGCTCAGGTGGCTAAGATGGTCAACATCATGAGTGCCCTGCTGTCGGCAGCGTGCATCCTGTTCCTCTTCTGGAGCATTACCCACCTTCTGCGTCGTCTGATTACAGACAAATGGGAAGATATCACCCTCTCCAGGCTTATTGCCATCGAGGCGTCAGGACTTGTAGGAGCCCTGATCTATACCTTCAGCGATACTTTCTGGTTCTCTGCTGTAGAGGGTGAGGTTTATGCCTACTCTTCTGCCTTCACAGCAGTGGTATTCTGGCTTATACTGAAATGGGAAGACCATGCCGACGAGCCTCATAGCGACCGTTGGCTGATTCTTATTATGTACATGACGGGACTGTCCATTGGCGTTCACCTTCTCAACCTGCTCTGTCTGCCTGCCATCGGTCTGGTATACTATTATCGTCGCTTCCCCGATGCCAGTCTCAAGGGTTCTCTCATTGCTCTTGCAGTATCGCTGGTAATCCTTGCAGCCGTGCTCTATGGCGTCGTTCCTGGCATCATCACCGTGGGAGGATGGTTCGAGCTGTTCTTTGTCAACACTCTCGGCATGCCGTTCAACACCGGTGAAATCATCTATATCATCCTGCTTGTGGCATGTGTCATCTGGGCCGTCTGCGAGACTCAGACCCAGCGTCACAGCATAACCATTCAGAACATTGCCTTCCTGCTATCTGTAGGTATGCTGGGAATACCGTTCTACGGATGGGGATGGTCAGCATTCATCATCGGCATCGTGGTATTGGCAGCTCTCTGGTTCGTTCTGAATCTTCCCGATCTTATCACAGCCCGTGCCAAGAACACCGTCCTGCTTTGTATGCTGATGCTGATGATCGGTTATTCTACCTATGCTCTGATAGTTATCCGTTCATCTGCCAATCCCCCGATGGATCAGAACTCCCCAGAGGATATCTTCACCCTCGGCGACTATCTTGGACGCGACCAGTATGGTAACCGCCCTCTCTTTTATGGTCCTGCCTACACATCCCAGGTGGCTCTCCAGGTTGAGGGTAATATGTGCAAGCCTGTGATGTCTAAGGGCAAGCCCGTATATCAGCGTAAGGAGAAAGCCTCTGCTGATGAGAGCGACTCTTACTTCGTGGTTCGCACCAAGGATGAGTACAAATATGCCCAGAACATGCTCTTCCCGCGAATGTATGACAGCGGCCATGCTGCTGCCTACGAGTCATGGATGGGAGGTGTTGATGGTTCTGAGGTATCCTACGACCGTTGTGGCGAGCCAATGATGATTAAGGTGCCTAGCCAGCTCGAGAATATCCGTTTCTTCCTCAGCTACCAGTGTAACTTTATGTACTGGCGTTACTTCATGTGGAATTTCGCCGGTCGTCAGAACGATATCCAGGGTAACGGTGAACTCGAGCACGGCAACTGGCTCACAGGATTCTCATTCATCGACGATGCACGCTTAGGTGATCAGAGCATGCTTCCCGATGATCTGAAGGAGAACAAGGGTCATAACGTATTCTACTGCATGCCGCTTATCCTCGGTCTGCTTGGTCTCTTCTGGCAGGCTTGGTACACCCGCAAGCGTAAGGTGATGATAGGTGGTTCTGAGAAAACTATCGATGATCCTATCGGTATCCGTCAGTTCTGGGTAGTATTCTTCCTCTTCTTCATGACTGGTCTCGCCATCGTAATATATCTTAACCAGACTCCGATGCAGCCACGTGAGCGCGATTATGCTTACGCCGGATCATTCTATGCCTTCGCCATCTGGTGTGGTATGGGTGTAGCCGCCATCATCGACTGGCTTTCCCGCAAGCTTAAGAAGGATAGTCTGGTTCTCGCCATCCTAGTATCCCTAGTATCCCTAGTAGTGCCTATCCAAATGGCCTCTCAGACCTGGGATGACCACGATCGCTCTGGCCGCTACTGCTGCCGCGACTTCGGACAGAACTACCTCATGACCCTTCAGGAGACAGGCAATCCTATCATCTTCACCAATGGCGACAACGACACCTTCCCACTCTGGTATAATCAGGACACTGAGGGTGTGCGTACCGATGCCCGTGTCTGCAACCTCTCTTATCTGCAGACCGACTGGTACATCGACCAGATGCGCCGCCCAGCCTACGATTCTCCTTCTGTTCCCATATCTTGGAGCCGTCTGGAATACTGCGCAGGCACTAACGAGTATGTTCAGGTAGACCCATCGCTCAAGCAGCAGGTTAAGCAGCTCTACAAGGAGTCACCTATGGAGGCTGCCTCACAGTTCGGCGATGATCCTTTCGAACTTAAGAACATACTCAAATACTGGGTTCGCACAAACAACAAGGATCTCCACGTCATTCCTACCGACACCGTATATGTCACCATCGACAAGGAGGCAGTACGTAAGAGCGGTATGCTCATGGCCAGCGACTCTATCCCCGACAGGATGGTTATCTCGCTGAAGGGCAAGAGCGCTCTCTATAAGGGCGACCTGATGATGCTCGAGATGATCGATAAGTGCAACTGGACTCGTCCTGTATATGTTGCTACCACCGTTGGTGCCGACAATTACATGAACCTCGGTGATAACTTCGTTCAGGAGGGTCTCGCCAACCGTATCACTCCATTCACCACCAATATCGACGGTAAGCCGATACCAGGTGTAAAGGACTTCGATACCGAGAAAACCTTCGACAACATCATGCACAAGTATAAGTTCGGTGGTATCGACAAGCCAGGCATCTATCTCGATGAGACAGTGATGCGAATGTGTTATACTCATCGTCGTCTGATGTCTCAGTTGGCCAACCGCCTCATCGACGAAGGAAAGGCCGACAAGGCTAAGGAGGTTCTCGACAAGGCAGAAAAGGAGATTCCCGGCTATAATGTGCCTCATGATTTCCAGAGCGGTTCACTCGACCTCGCCCGTGCATACTCCGTTACAGATCAGAAGCAGAAGGCTCAGGAACTCGTAACATTGCTCTGGAAGAAGTCTTCACAGTATCTGCAGTGGTACTGTTCTCTCGATGCCTCACGCTTTGCCAGCTCTCAGCGCGACTGCATGCTCCACCTCTATCTTATGAATCAGATGTTGGAACTCCAGAACAGTCTCGACACTAAGAAAGGAGAACAGATGGAAAAGCAGCTCCAGGCTCTCTCAGAGCTCTATTATTCAAAAGGCGGATCCTTTGAGGAATGATTAATGATTATTGAGCAGCCCGCAATATACCTCCGTTGGCTTTATCCAAAAGCCTATTGGAGAATGGATCGTCACGAGAAGGCAGTATATCTGACCTTTGACGACGGTCCCATTCCGGAGGCTACACCTTTCATCCTTGATACCCTAAAGGAGCATGACATCAAGGCCACCTTCTTCATGGTGGGCGACAATGTCAGGAAATACCCTGAGCTCTTCGAACGCATCAAGGCTGAGGGTCATCAGGTGGGCAACCACACTTTTAATCACATGAACGGTGCCAAGTACTCCATCTGGAAGTACAGCGAAAACATAAAGAAGGCCGACGACTATATCCACAGTCATTATGTCCGTCCTCCCCATGGATGGATGCGCCTCGGACAGTATGCATGGCTCAGCCGGAAATACAAAATCGTAATGTGGGACCTCGTAACGCGCGATTACTCCCGCCTTCTAACAGCCGAAGACGTGGTAAACAACGTGAAGAAATATGCCCGCAACGGCTCTATCATCACCTTCCACGACTCTCTGAAGAGTATCGACAAGCTTCGCACCGCCCTCCCCGAAAGCATAATATGGCTTAAATCCCAAGGCTATGCTTTCAAGATTTTCCCATAGTTCCATCCTAGGTCATCCTAGTCATTCCTAGGTTATCCTGGTCATTCCTAGGTTATCCTGGTCATTCCTAGGTTATCCTAGTCAATCCTTGAACTTCCTAATCAAACAAAATAATATGAATAAACTTCTAACAACCTGCATTTTAGCAACATCACTCACAATGACAGCAAATGCTCAAATACAGCTCCGCGCCGATAATATCGACGAGGTGCTTAATGCGATGACCCTCGAGGAAAAGGCAAAACTCCTCGTAGGAGGTGCAAACAACTTCTTCGGTACAGGAGCGGTAGTAGGCGGCGAAGCCGACCTCGTTGCCGGTGCAGCGGGAACAACTCCCCAGATATCACGTCTCGGGATCCCTGCCACAGTGCTCACCGACGGTCCTGCCGGAGTACGTATCGACCCCACCCGTAAGGGTACCGACCAGACATATTATGCCACAGCCTTCCCTATCGGCTCTTGTCTGGCATCTACATGGAACGCAGAATTGGTAGGAAAAGTTGGTGAGGCCATTGGTAATGAAACCAAGGAATACCGTTGCGACGTTATTCTCGGCCCTGGCATGAATCTCCACCGCAATCCTCTCTGCGGACGTAACTTTGAGTACTACAGCGAAGATCCGTTCGTTACCGGTAAGATTGCAGCTGCATATATAAAGGGAGTACAGAGTCAGGGAGCCGGTGTCAGCGCAAAACACTTCGCAGTCAACTCTCAGGAAACAGAACGCACCAGTGTTGACGAACGTGTATCCCAGCGTGCAGCTCGCGAACTCTATCTCCGTGGTTTTGAGATTGCAGTACGCGAGAGTGCCCCATGGACCGTTATGGCATCATATAATAAGGTAAACGGTCAGTTCTCTATGGGCAACTACGATCTGCTCACCAAGATTCTCCGCGACGACTGGGGCTACAAGGGTATCGTGATGACCGACTGGATAGGTATCCGCCAGGGGCTGCCCACTATCACTGAGGTGCATGCTGGTAACGACCTTATGGAACCAGGACAGCCCGCTCAGGTAGATGAGATCGTGGCTGGTGTGAAGAGCGGCAAGCTCGACATCGCTGACGTAGACCGTAATGTGCGTCGCATGCTCGAGTATATCGTCAAGACTCCAAGCTTCTACAAGTACCCGGCTACCAATAAGCCAGACTTCGAGGCTCATGCCGCCATCACCCGTCAGAGTGCTGCCGAAGGTATCGTCCTTCTCAAAAACAACGGTACCCTTCCCTGGAAGAGTAATATCAAAACCGTAGCCCTCTTCGGTGAGAACTCATACGAGTTCCTCTCTGGCGGTACCGGTTCTGGCTGTGTTCATCCACCATACGTCATCGACATGCTCAATGGTCTGAAAAATGCCGGTATCAGCTCATCTCCTGTGCTCACCGATATCTACCGTAAGTATATCGAATATGCAAAGGTCAAGTTCCAGGCAGAGCGCCATCCGGCAAAGTGGTTCCAGACTGAGACAATGGGGCAGCAGAAATATCCAGAGATTGCCCTCTCGCCTATTGCCATCAATAAAGAAGTGGCAACAGCCGATGCAGCCATCATCACCATTGGTCGTCAGGCCGGTGAGGGTATAGACCGTGACATCGACACAGAGTTCAACCTCGTTCATGAGGAGCACGCCCTGATTATCGACGTGTGCAATGCCTTCCATCAGGCAGGCAAACCCGTCATTGTCATCATAAACTCAGGCTCTGTTATCGAGACAGCCTCATGGAGCGGATATCCCGATGCAATCCTCTGCGCATGGCAGCCTGGCATGGAGGGTGGTAACTCTATCGCCGACCTGCTCACAGGCAAGGTCAATCCTTCAGGTAAACTCACGATGACATGGCCTCTTGCTGCTACAGATCATCCTTCTACGAAGAACTTCCCAGGCTATCTCGACCAGTATTCAAAAGACATCATGAGAAGCTATACAGGCAGCGTGTCAGGCAACGATTATACCAACCACGAGGAGGATATCTATGTTGGCTATCGCTATTTCGATACCTTCAACCGCGAGGTGGCTTATCCATTCGGATTTGGACTGAGCTACACCACCTTCGCCTTCTCTAAGCCTGTGGTTAAGGCTAAGGGTAATGATGTCGAGGTTAGCATAACTGTTAAGAACACCGGAAGTGTAAGCGGTAAGGAGGTTGCTCAGGTTTATGTAGCAGCCCCAAAGGGCAAGCTCGAGAAACCCGCTCAGGAACTCAAAGCCTTTGCCAAGACCCGTGAACTTCAGCCAGGCGAGAGCCAGACGCTCACAATGACGATTCCCGTTCGCGACCTGGCAAGTTTCGACGAGGCTGGCTCACAATGGCTCACCGAGGCAGGCAACTACACCTTCCGCATCGGTAACTCAAGCCGTAACATCCTTGCCACAGCGTCGCTGAAAATAAAGGAGTACACGGAGAAGACAAGCAACGTCCTAGCTCCTAACGAGAAGCTGAACTTGCTTCACCAATAATAATAGTGCTGGGCAATTGTCCAGCACTTTTTTTATCCACAGTGGAAATATTTCGTTACTAGTTTCTGTATCTCTTCGGGATAGCCCTCAATATCTTTGCGGAGTGTCTTGTCGTCGAAGGCACGTAGCTGGGCGATGACACCATCAATCATAGCAGAAGAGAACACATTGTGCTCCTCGAATACCTTACGCTGGCGTTCCAAGCAGTCTGCAGAAGCAACACAAGAGTCAGGAAGCTGTGCGAGAGCAGCTAGACGATCAGCATTCTCGGCTGCATGAATATTCACATTGACATAAGTCTTCTCTGCAAGCTCAAGTGCATTCTGCATCTCAAAACCATGACGACAAGCTACACAGAGACCTGCCAACAACTGATACACATCGGCACTACCGTCAGGCGAACGCATCTCAACAGTCTGCTTGATGCTAGTATCATAGTTGGTCCTAGGCTCCAGAGGATTAGCAGCGTGACTCATATCTACATCGACAGCCCACCCTAGAGGAACACGCACTAGCACAGAGCGGTTGCGATCGCCCCAGCATACATTCGTTGGAGCCTCCTGATGAGGAACAAGACGGAAATAGCTGGTAGGATTCTTATTGCCGAAAGCAGTAATGGAAGGAGCAAGGTCCATCATACCAGCAATCATCTTACGAGCACTTTCTGAGAGCACTCCATTGATAAGCATCTGGTTCTTACCATCCTTAGTCATGCGCATATGAATATGAAGACCTGAACCAGCCTTACCTGTAGTAATCTTAGGCGCAAAAGTCACATCATATCCCATCTGATAACCCAAGTTACGGATAATCCATTTTGCAAGCATCAGCTGGTCGGCAGCCTGCTCTACTGGCACAGGAAGGAACTCAATCTCATTCTGCTCGTAGTTCTTGCCATCGATGGTGAAGTTACCCACCTCAGAATGGCCGTATTTTATCTGACCGCCAGCCTGGGCGATATATTGCATGCATTGAGTGCGGAACTCATTGGCCTTGGCATAAGGAGCCGACTCATGATAACCCTTCTGGTCCTGAGCGGGGAATACCTCCTCATCGTCGCTGATGACATAATATTCGAGCTCGCCCATAGCCTGATATTCCATACCTGTAACCCCGTGGAAAGCCTCAGCAGCCTTGTGAAGAGTATACTCAGGAGAGCTTTCAAGAGGATTGCCGTCCTTGTCGAAATAAGAGCAGAGCAGCGATACGGTGGGTATTTCAGCAAAAGGATCTACGAAAGCCGTACGGAATCGCGGCAGCACATAGAGATCGCTGCTACCAGCCTGAATAAAGCTGAAGAGGCTGGAACCGTCGACACGCTCTCCACAGGTGAGGATGGTCTCAAGGTAGTCGAGGTCGTTGATGACAAAATTCAGGGTCTTCAACTTTCCATCGCCACCAGGATACATGAAGTTCACCATGCGGATGTCATTATTAACAATGTAGTCGATGATGTCGGCTTTCGTAAATTCCGAAGCCGGTTTCTGAAGAGCCGATACAATAAGATTGGCATTCAGTTTCAAGTGTTTGTTGTCCATAATTTTTTGAAGTTTGCGTAATAATGTTGGCAAAGTTACAACTTTTCTCCAATAAGAGCTAAGAATTTGCAAAAAACTTCGTATCTTTGCAGGCAAAATTTTAAACCGACAGACAAAATGGACAAGAAACTGAAACAAGGCACGCTATGCGTACAGGCCGGATATAAGGCCAAGAACGGAGAACCCATCGAACTACCAATCATTCAGTCGACGACATTCAAGTACGACGACTCCGACGAGATGGCGAAGTTGTTTGACCTCGAGAAGGAGGGTTATTTCTATACTCGCCTTCAGAACCCCACCAACGATGCTGTGGCAGCAAAGATAGCCACTCTCGAAGGCGGTGTGGGTGCTGTGCTCACATCGAGCGGTCAGGCAGCCAACTTCTATGCCATCTTTAACATCTGCCAGAGCGGTGATCACTTCGTCACATCCAACGAGATATATGGTGGCACCTACAATCTCTTCGGTGTTACACTTAAAAAGCTTGGCATCGAATGCACATTTGTGTCACAGGAGGCCAGCGAGGAAGAGATTCTGGCAGCTTTCCGCCCTAACACCAAGGCACTCTTCGGAGAGACTATCTCCAACCCTGGATGCGCTGTGCTCGACATTGAGAAATTCGCAAAAATAGCACATAAGAACGGCGTGCCCCTGATTGTAGACAACACCTTTGCAACACCTGTAAACTGCCGTCCTTTCGAGTGGGGTGCAGACATCGTTACCCACTCTACCACAAAGTATATGGACGGACTAGCCACTCAGGTTGGTGGTGTGGTAGTCGACAGCGGTAACTTCGATTGGATGGCTCATGCAGAGAAGTTCCCAGGTCTCTGCACTCCCGACGAGTCATATCACGGTCTTACCTATGTCAAGGCTTTCGGCAAGATGGGCTTCACCACAAAGCTCGTGGCTCAGCTGATGCGTGACCTCGGAAGCATCCCCGCTCCACAGAACTCATTCCTACTGCACCTCGGACTGCAGACACTCCATCTGCGAATGGCACAGCATTGTAAGAATGCGCAGAAGGTGGCTGAGTTCCTGAGTCAGAACGACAAGGTGGCATGGGTTCACTACTGTGGTCTTCCCGGCGATAAGGCCTACGAACTGGGACAGAAATACCTGCCTAACGGCTCATGTGGTGTTATCGCCTTCGGACTTAAAGGTACCCGTGAGACAGCCATTAAGTGGATGGACTCGCTGGAGATGATAAACATCGTTACCCACGTGGCCGATGCCCGCACTTGTGTGCTTCACCCGGCTTCTCACACCCATCGTCAGCTCTCTGACGAGCAGTTGCTTGAAGCAGGCGTTGCACCTGACCTTATCCGTCTGAGCGTTGGTATAGAAGATGTGGAGGATATCCTCGAGGACATCAAGCAGGCACTTGCTAAGATCTAAGAATAAGACAGGGGTTCGCCCCTGTTTTTTTTATCTCGTAAGCGAGAACTTTACAGATAGTCCGAAGTCGTGAGTGGTTGTGGGATAACTTGACGAAGCGAGCAGAGGAGTATTCGTTTGACGATCGTAATATGCTGAGATGGTAAGTAGCCTACTCAACGTATAATCCGCCATAAACGACACTTTCAGAGCACTATTGCCACTCGATGCCGCCGAGGTACGGGTGGCAATATCCCGTGTTATGGCAGCCTGCTGACGGAATGAGATGTCAAGACGTAGGTTCAGGTCATGGTTTACTCCTGAACGGGAACTGCTGCTTCTTGATTCACTGGCCTTATCAGACTGACCAGACTTGCCGGATTTGCTGGATTTCCTAGACTGAACCTTCTTGATTTTTCGGTTTCCGCCAGCTCCGAAAAGATTAAAATCGCGAAGCTTATATGCGAGACCTACTACCCAGTCGTTAGAGCGTGACTCATTAATCTGAACACTGGTCATCGAGAGATTCAGCACTCTTGTACGACGATACTCAACCTTTGCCGTAAGGTCGTTTTGGAAGGTAGCATCAACACCCAGCAGCGGTGAGAACGACTCGTTGATACTCACCGTTGACACATTATACATCGATGATGGCTGGAGCAGGCCTGAGGTCTGGTTGATGGTGAATCCCAGACCGTTCATATACTCCTGCCAGGCACTATAAGATGCGTAGGAACCAATGCTGAACACCGACTTGTAAGCATGGTTGATATTAAACGACTTGAAGTGCTCGCTGAACCACTTCAGTTTTGAGAGTCCGCTATATCTGATAGTCCAGTTCGGCAGCATCCTTGACAAAGTTGGGAAAATGTCGAGACTACCCTTTCCACTCGAGGTATAGGCTTCGAGGAATGCAGGTATCATAACATCGGCAGAATAGGGATTCACCTCTGCCACATTTCGGGCATTAACCACAGAGCCCGGTTCAGGATACTGGGCTGCCACACGCTTTGCGAACTCAGGTATCAGGTCACAGAAATTCTCGAAGGTCTTTGAGCGATAGCCGTTGTCGGCACTTCCAATACCCTCGAGAGCTCCCTTCAACGAGATGGTTGTCATATTAAATGTTCCGCTATGTGTGGTAGGCATGCCGGCATACATATACTGCACACTCTTTGCACGATTGTCCATTCGCGAGGCGTTGAGGTCGATCTTCAAGTCGCGCATAGGCTCCACCACGGCTCTCACCTGTAGGTCGCTGGTGCTGTTGATATTGGCAGGAGTCGACACATTATCGTTATTTAGCAGCCATCCGTTGTTATAGGCTTTCTGCAGATAGTCATCGCCGATAGCTCCGAAAGCGAAGTCGAGACCAGGAGCCAATCCTCCAGACGAACGCTGTCCGAAGGCATCGCCGATATTTGGCAAGAAACCCGGAATCAGCATCGAATACTGGTTGCGATAGGATATATTCACGCTGCGCACCATCATCAGCAATCTGGCGACACTCTGGGCAGGACGATACCACCACTCTTTCTCCAACGATGGTTTGGCCACAATGGAGAGCTTTATTGATACAGTGTCCTTGGTCTTGATAAGAATCTTATTCTCATCGATGACCTTATACGATACAGGATAAGGCTTACCATCCTTGGTGCGGGCTGTAACAATGAGGCGCTTCGATTTCTTATTATGAGCCACGGTGATAGTAGTATCGCGCTTCAGGGTTATCTCGCGCTGATAGCCAGAATCTTTCGACTTCTTCGGTCTCGCAGGGGTCTTTGCTATCGCCTTCTTGAATCTCTCATTTGCCTTCTTCAGGAACGGGAAGTGATTATACAGCGTCTCAAGATTAAATGCAGCGTTGATATTCAGATTCCGTCGGCTGTTGATGGTATTTCCCAATGATGTGCCGTTTTCGAGCTCTGTACCACGAGTCCAGGTGTAATTGGCAGTATACGATGCATCGCTGTTCACCCAGTCTAAGATAGGCAGTTTGTTAAGAGGCAACTGATACGATGCCGTAGCCTGCTGGCTATAGTCGAGGGGAGTTCCGAGATTCTTGATGCTCTGCCAGACAGAGTCCTTCCATGCAGTATAACGATCGGGATAGAGGTCTTTGTTCACAGGAGTGTAAGGCTCCTCGATCTCTGCGTGAGTAGCACTCTGAAAGTTGAAATGCAGGTTTTTGGTGAAGTCCCATCGCAGGGAGAAATCACGATTCCACAGGAATTGCGAACTCCATGTCAGAGGCACATTCTGAGTCAGCAGATTCTCGAGGTCGCGCTCCTGAAGCTCGGAGTAAGCTCGTGTCAGCTCTGAGTTGAAGGTGATGTTCTGCGGCAGATAGTTCAGTCCGAGGGTCTCCCAAGTCTTATATACCGGCGAATAGCTGTAATTCAGCGCTCCCCGCCAATGGTCTTCCTTCTCATAAACAGTAGTCTCGCCAGAGGTGTAACGATGTGAGTGACTGTAGGAGAATGAGAAGTTGCCCGGATCGTAAGGCATTGGATGACGCTTGGTCTTGATACCCCATCTAACGTTGGATAGTGCGAAGTTGGTATTCGTGGTCCGTGTCACGGCTAGCGACTCGATACTGTCTCTCTCATGTTTGTCGGCAGCAGCATCGAGGGCATCCTTCAGTAGCATGTCGTTGTCAAGGGGATTATATCTCGGACGCACCTCTTCTTTGGTTACGGAATAGTAGAGCGGTGCCGATACCTTCGCCTTATCAGGGAAGAACTTCCCGAGTTCGAGTGAGGTAGTCACGGAGTACTGTTTCTCTGTGTTAGTGCTGCGCTGCATGACGCCCTCCTCCAGACCTCCGAAGCCATCGCTCATATAACGGCCTGTGACGTTAATCGATCCGAAATCGGAGAGCTGTACATTCATCGTTCCTGATGCTGCCCAACCTCCATCGTTATTGGTTTCGAGAAGTCGCAGCTCGTTCACCCACACCTCTCCTGATTTTATCTCGCCGGAGACATTCCTCACACCTACCACCATCGTCTTGATTTCTCCGAGTGAGGGGTTACCCATGATGCTCACCTTGTTTCCCGGACGAGACTCATCATAGCCGCTAAACACCCTGTTAAACGATGCCGTGCCATTGGCCTTGGCGATATTACGGTCTTTCTTCAGCTTTGTAAAGATATCGAGGTCGATATCGAGCATATTTTCTTCAGGCCATACTGCCCTCCGGTCGGCAGTAGAGTAACGGTTGTAGTCGCTACGATCAGGAGTCAGACGAAGGGGTATCTCATACTCGTAGTAGTTGTTCTTATAGTCGCTACCCAGACGAATAAACACGGCCAACTGGTTATCCTGCAATCCTGTGACATCGGGCACGAGGTGGTTGGCATGGGCAAACATCTGCAGTCGTTTATACTGACGGAGATCCATCGAGGTGTTTTTATACACTCCCTTCGACTCTCCATGACTCAGATTCTTTACCACCATGTTGAGCGCCTGCTCATTACTCTCCACGAGCTGTGGCTGTGAGGGGTCGGTGACACGCGAAATACCTGGCGGAAGTACATAGTTCACAGGTGCCTTGTCATTATTCTCCTCGATATTTACGGCACTCACCTCCATTCTGCCCGTCTCGGCACTGTTTGAGAGGCTCTGTTTATATACACGCCACTCACCCCGGACCAGGTCGAGCGATCCGAATCGCAATACGATAGGCTTTTGGAATCCCGTAAGGAACATTCGCATGAAACGGATGCTGGTGAAATCAGATATTGAACCTTCCTTGTGCTCATACTGGCGAAGAGGGATACGGAACTGATACCAGTTGACACTTGCCGTATCGCCATTACGCAGCTTCACACCGCTAGTGCGCATATCGGTGATAAAACAGTCCGCCGGAGCCGCTCCGTTACGATAGGCCTCGAGTATCTCATCGCTGATATGCACCTTATACTGGTAGTAACGCTCATACTCATTGAGGGTAAAGTCTTTGTTGATATCCTCCTGATCGGGCTCTGTCTTGTAACTGGTATCATAACTCTCGCTGCGGTCATCGCTGTCGGGCGAGTTGCCCTGTGGATTGTTGATACGCTTATATCTGTCGAGTATGCTCTTGCGCTCATTATCGAAGTCTGTACCTCGGTAGCAGTGATAGTCATCCCCGGCGGGGTCGTTATACCAAGCCTGGAGGATACTGTCTCGGGTTACCACACCACCCAGTTTGTCCAGCCATTCCTTATATGCCCCGAACCCGCGCTCCTCATCGTCTGTAAGACCATTGAATCCGACATCCTGACGCTGACGCGAGCCTGATGTGGTGGCAAAGGCATAAGTCTGTGTTGCCTGCTGAGGTATCTTTCCCCACTGGGTGGTGCTAAAGGAATTGCCTCCGTCAACGGGCATTCCGCTCTCATAGAATTTCTTTCCGTCGCGGAGGATATCCTCGCTCACCTCACCGAGGTTGATATATAGGTCGCCGCTGTAGTCAGAGGCATTACCCTGTTGGCGGGTGTAGATGAAGGGGTCGAGCATCCAGAACTCGATATATTCGATGTTAGCCTGTTCGAAATCGGGTGTATCGAGTTTTCGCATCATGCCTCCCCATTTCGTCTCTGGCTGGCGCAATGTGCCGTCAGTATTAAGGTCGAGGGTAAGGTTATATGGTCCGCGCTCCTCGGGGTAATAAGCCAGGTTGAGTACATTGAGCTTCGAGGTGGCACCATTATAGTTCGACTGCTGACGGTTAGGATAAAGTTCCTTGACATAGACCTCACGCACATAGTGGTTTGAGAGCTGGTCCAGGTCGTTCTTGATATGTGCCGGTGTGAGGGTAGAAGTGCGGCTCGTAAGGATATCGTTCACGTTATACCACGACATCAGCGCACGGTTATATCCGCTGCTTACTCCTGTCTTGTCGCGGCTCTCGGCAAACATCGTGGGCACACTCGAGATAGTCCACATCGTAGGCTGACCCACAGAGATATAGTTCTTCGTATTCTCAAAGTCGTCGATATACGAGGCATTGTCCTGGGTGCCTCCTGCAGTGCCTGCGATGAGCTGTGCTAGCTCGCCTGAGAATGTTATCCGCGACGGTTCTGTAACGTGCAGGAAAGGTATCTTGTCCATCATCGAGGTAAGCCACTGGCTCTCCTGTTTCCAGTTTATGTTCAGGCCCCAGATGGTATTTTTCAGAGGCTCCGATCCCATTGTCACCTTCGAGGTGAGGGCTTGTTCAGAGAGGTGCATCAGGGTACCGCCAATCTGGAAATTCTTCGAGAAATCGTACTCCCAGTTCAGTCCGAGCATCGTCTTCCGCTGCATGCCGTATTCGGTGTTCGACTCATAGGTGGCTCTCACATCCTGATTCGAATCGAGAAGACTCTGGTTTATGATTGTTACTTCACCGGCAGAATAGTCTACGGTATAGTCGCTGCCCTCATGGAGCTCCACACCTCCTGCCGTAACCTTCACACTTCCCTGAGGCACGTTGTAGGCACCCAGTGATATCACATTGGCCTTCGAACCCTTAAACTGGCCCACTAGCGAATATTTATCCTTCTCGGCCGTCTGTTTGGCTACTGTCTTCGTCGAGTCGTAGAGCTCATCAAACACGAATTTGTTTGCCTCCTCCTCTGTCATTCCGCTGTTTCTCAGCTGGGATCGCAGATAATCGCCGAAGGGCTCTGCCGATGGCAGGAATACGCGGCCGTTGCTTACTGTATAGCCGTCGATATAGTCGAAATAGCCGTTGGGATGCAGTTTGTTGTTATTGTCAAGTCGGTCACAGCCCAGCATCCTCAGCAGCGTGCGCTCTTTCACCCTTCTGTCAGGGATATACGAGAGATACACACCAGCCGTGTCGCTCTGGTATTTGATGTCGAGACGGAAACGGGTCTTCTCAACCGTCGATGCGAGGTAGTACACGTTTTTCATCATCAGGTCCCAGTTGCCCTGCGAGGGGTTGTTGGAGGTGTTCTTCAGCGATTTCACGAAGAGTGCCTGTGAGGTCTGTGTGTTGTCGCTGGCAAACTCTCCCACCTGATATGACTGTCCTCCTGCTGTATACTCAAAGGCCACAGCAAGCACCTGGTCTGTCTGAAGTCCTGCCTTCAGCGATACATATCCCAAAGATTTGTTGACCGTATATTCCGACGATGTGAGCAGCCTTGCGCTTGCAATCTTCTCATAGTCTACCCCACCCTCGAAATTACTGATACCCGCCAGCACAGTGCTCGTCTGGTCGATATCCCTCGCTGCCGCATATTGGCTTACAAGGGTCTGATACTCATCGTTGGCGGCATTTCCGGGGATAGTCATTCCTGTGATCTTCCACTTGGGGTTGCTCACTCTCCTGTTCTCACCCAGGTCGGTGAAGGCTACGATGTTTCGGGTGTTCTGGTTGTTGCCGCTCTTGTTGGTTACCCATATCTCCACACGGTTTATCTCTATGCCGGTGGTAAGATTGGGCAGAGTCGACATCGCAGCATCATAGTGGTCACGGAAATAGCGCGCCAGGAAGAAGTGGCGGTTCTCCTCGTAGTTGGCAGCATCAATATCGAAGGGTGCCGTCTGTGCTCCTCCCTTCGAGGATACACTCTGGGTGGTGGATTTTTTCTGTGAGATCGCGGTCTGCAGCTTCAGCTTTCCGAATTGCATGTCAGTACGGATGCCAAACAGGCTCGCGGCTCCCTTCACCAGAGAGTTGTTCGATGGGAAGCTTACGTTACCTGCTTCCACGAGTTTGATTATCTCGTCTTCCTTGCCTTCGTATTTCAGTTTCAGGTTCTGGGTGTCGAAATCGAAGGTGGCATCGGTGTTATAGCCGAGGTTCATGTTCACCTTGTCGCCCACCTTTCCGTTAACGCTGAGGTTGATCTTCTCGTCGAAGTCCAGGCTGGTGGTCCTGCGGTTTCTGATGGGCAAAGAGGGGTTGTCGATATTCTTCAGTGTGGCTCCAAGCTTGAGCTCTGCCGAACCCTGAGTCTTGATTCGTACACCACCGGGGCCGAAAATCTTCTCTGCCGGACCCAGACTGAAGTGCATGTCCATAAGGTCTAGCTTATCCTTACCCTCGTTGGCTCTGTTTTCGGCGTCTTTCTTGTGGAAGAACTCGTATAAGGCCTTCTTCTCCACCCACTTGCGATACTCCTCAGGGGTCATCAGTATCGGGGCGTTGAGGTAGGAGTCGCCAATCTTCGAACCGATGTAATACACATTCAGCGAGTCGTCATAGACCACTGTCTGCTTGATATTCTCAGGCCTTCTCAAGTCGAGTGCCGATGAATCGAGGTCGGCAGTCTCCACAGGAGCCGTCCTCTGTATGCGCCAAAGGCTACGGGTAGGCGCGTCTTGCGCGGGAATGCGCACGCGTAAAAGACTATCGGGGATGATGTCATCATCTCCGACAATCTGGTTCATCTGCACAGCCGAAGGGGTAGCAAACGCCACCAAACTCAGCAGAACCAGCACTATATATGCCAGCCGTTTGAGCACGTTTTTACTTTATCTGTTTCAGCGCAAGCTTAACAACCTGTTCCACAGGCAGATCAGGCTGCTGCTGGAGTATCTGCAACACAACCTTCTGCGTGGGTGCAGGCGAGAATCCGAGCATGGTAAGAGCCGACACCGCCTCGTCCTTCACCTGATTGTTCACCGGTGCCTGCATCTGTCCTCCGGCAGGTATCTCTTCGGCGATGCCCAAGGCCACGATCTTGTCTCTCAGGTCTACAATGATTCGCTGGGCCGTCATCTTGCCTATTCCCTTGATACTCTGAATAAGCCTGGCATTACCTGTGGAGATGGCATTGCAGAGCTCTGCCACACTCATGCCTGAGAGCATCATACGGGCCGTATTGGCTCCCACACCATTCACCGTGATGAGCAGTTCAAACATCTCGCGCTCCTTCTTATTCACGAATCCGAAGAGCACATAGGCATCCTCTCTGATGGCCTCATAGACATAGAGTTTCACCTCTTTCTTGCCCTGAATGGCGCTGAAGGTGTTCAACGAGATATTCAATCCGTAGCCCACTCCTGCTACCTCTACCGTGGCCATCGCAGGGGTGAGGTCGGTAAGTTCACCTTTAATATATTCTATCATAACTTACAATTTTGTATATATACACCTAATTAAACGTGATTTGCTGACAAATTATTGCATTTTAAGCCCACAAACTTTCAATTTGTCACAAAGTGAAGCGTTTTAGATATTTTTTCTTCCATTTTGTTACGTTATTTAATTGAAAAGCATTACTTTTGCAACCGCAAACAGAAAATAACCAACATAAATTAGAAGATATATGAAGAAAATCAGAGCAGCCGTAGTAGGTTACGGCAACATCGGAAAGTATGCGCTCGAGGCTCTGGAGACAGCTCCAGACTTCGAAGTTGCAGGTATCGTAAGACGCAATGGCGCAGACAACAAGCCTGCCGAACTTGCTGCTTACGAGGTAGTAAAGGATATCCGTGAACTGAAGGATGTAGATGTAGCCATCCTGGCCACTCCTACCCGCTCATGCGAAGAATATGCCAACCAGATACTGCCATTAGGCATCAATACCGTCGACTCTTTCGATATCCACACCAATATCCGTGGCTATCGTGAGCGTCTGATGAAGCTTAATAAGGAGACAAACACGGTAAGTATTATCGCCGCTGGATGGGATCCGGGGTCTGACTCTATCGTTCGTACTCTGATGCAGAGTCTTGCTCCAAAGGGTCTCTCTTACACCAACTTCGGTCCTGGCATGTCAATGGGCCACAGTGTGTGTGTTCGTTCGAAGAAGGGTGTTAAGAATGCTCTCTCAATGACTATCCCTCTTGGTGAGGGCATCCACCGCCGCATGGTTTATGTAGAGCTCGAGGAGGGCGCAAAACTTGAGGATGTGACTAAGGATATCAAGGCCGATCCGTATTTCGCCAGCGATGAGACTCACGTGTTCCAGATAGAGAGCGTCGATGATGTCCGCGATATGGGTCATGGTGTGAACCTCGTTCGCAAGGGTGTCAGCGGAAAGACTCAGAACCAGCGTCTGGAGTTCAATATGAGCATTAACAACCCCGCCCTCACGGGTCAGGTGCTTGTCAATGTGGCTCGTGCCTCTATGCGCCTGCAGCCAGGATGCTACACCATGGTTGAGATACCTGTTATCGACATGCTACCAGGCGACCGCGCCGACCTCATCGAGCATCTCGTATAGCCTCTGGGGATGTAAAAGCTCTACCCTAACACTAAACACCCTCTACCCTAACACTAAACATCATTTAGTGTTAGGGTAGAGGTATATTTGCAAAAATATCAGCAAAAGCTTGCAACAATCGAAAATAATGTCTATCTTTGCGGCTCGATAATGTCGGAAACGTCGCTGAAACGCCAACTGAAAGTGCTCACCATCCCGGTGTTCATAGAGATGGCCCTCGTCATGATGCTGGGGGCAATCGATACTGTGATGCTGAGCCGCTACAGCGACAACAGCGTGGCAGCGGTGGGACTCGACAACCAGCTCATCTCACTCGTATTCCTCGTCTATCAGTTCTTCTCGATGGGAGCCGCCATCCTCTGTGCTCAGTACATCGGTGCCGGAATGAGAAAGCAGTTGGTGCAGGTGGTGGGCATGGCGCTGACGGTGAACCTTGCACTTGGCCTGACGGTAAGTGCCATACTTTTCTTCTACGCTGAGGAGTTGCTGCAATTGATGGGACTTCGCCCGGAGCTAATGAACGACGGATTAGTCTATCTGCGGCTGACAGGCGCGCTGTCGTTCTTCCAGGCGCTATCGCTGACTTTCTCGGCCTCGCTTCGTAGTGCCGATAAGGTGATCTATCCGATGGTGGTGACAGGCATTGTCAACGTGGTTAACATCCTTGGAAACTATGCACTCATCTTCGGACATTGGGGTTTTCCGCAGCTGGGTGTAGAGGGTGCTGCCATCTCCACCGCAATATGCAGGGCCGTTGCCATGGTGCTACTCGCCATCATCCACTTCCGCATTCACATCCCCAGATTCCCTCTGCGCTACTTCCGGCCGATGCCATGGCAGGAATTGAAGAACCTGCTGTATATCGGCATACCATCAATGAGCGAGAACATCTCCTACAATCTCTCGCAGGTGGTTATCACATTCTTCATCAATCAGATAAGCAACGAAGCCTTGGCCGCACGCACCTACTGCCACAACATCATCATGTTCGTCTATCTGTTCTGTCTGAGTATCACCCAGGGCGGTGACATACTCGTGGGACACCTTGTGGGGCAGCGACGTCATCAGGCGGCTTATATCCTAGGTAACTATTTCTTCCGCTGGTCGATGATTATCACGCTCACAGGCTCCATACTACTCGCACTGGCAGGGGAAGGCATACTTAGCGCCTTCACCGACAATCAGGACATCATCAGAATGGGCGTTTGGGTATTTTTCGTTGATATCTTCCTTGAAGTAGGTCGTACGTCCAACATCTTTGCAGGCAGCACACTGCGTGCTACAGGCGACACTGTATATCCCTTCGTTGTAGGTGTAATCTTCCAATGGAGCGTTGCCGTCGGTGTAAGCTATGTCATCGGTATTCCCCTCGGTTTCGGTCTTGTCGGAATGTGGGTAGGCTTCGCACTTGACGAGAATATCCGTGGTGTGATTCTCCTACGCCGCTGGCGGTCGGGCAAATGGCGCACAAAAGGTTTTGTGAAATAAAGATGTCACAAAGTATCCTGCCCCCACTGTGCTATGGCATCGAGGATGTCATCGTGGATGATGCTATTGGTGGCGATGACGCTGTCGCCCTCCATGAAGTATTCGTCGCCTCCATAATTGGTAACCTTTCCACCAGCCTCCATAACAATCAGGGTTCCAGCCATATAGTCCCATTGACCGATATATCGTTCGGCATAGGCATCGAGCCTGCCAGCAGCAACATAACATAAGGCCATCGCCGCAGAGCCAATCATTCGGATGCTGCCGACATTGCCGTAGAAACGGTCTATCAGCTGTTTTATCACAGGCTTATAGGCATCGCTGTTGTATGGCAGTTGCAGACAAAGCAAGGCATCGCCGATAGCGCTGTTGCCTACATGCAAGGCCTTACCGTCGAGATATGCCCCCCCACCCTGCCAGGCATAGAAACACTCATCGGCACACACCTCATAGACCACTCCTATAAGTATCTCACGTCCTCGTATGAGCGCTATCGATACGGCATAGGGTGAAAAGCCGTGAATGAAGTTAGTGGTGCCGTCGAGAGGATCAACCACCCAAAGCGTCTGTTCGTCGCTATGTGAGGCAAGCCCCTCCTCGGTGATGAATCCTGCCTCGGGCAAGAGAGCCTTCAGAGCCTCTACAATCATCCGCTCCGACCCTTTGTCGACATAAGAGACATAGTCGTGGGCATGCTTGCGCTCTACCCGCTCAGTGCTAAATCCCATGCGCTCCTTTCTTATATAAGCGCCAGCCACACGGGCCACACGGCACACCTCTTTCGTTAGTTGCTCTAAGTCTATCATAATGATTCTGAGTATTTCTATTGTTCTGTGCCCGAGTAGTTTATCTTCAGTGCAAAGGATTTCTGCAGCTCATGCTTCACATCGGCGATAGTTCCCATAGGAGTGCGCTTATCGGCCTTCATACTGACTGTCAGACGGTCCTGATTCTCCTCAGAGAGTCCGGAGCGAAGATTATTGATATATGGAGTGATACCTTCGAGGGTAGTAAGCTGATTGTCAATCTGTATCTGTCCGTCGGCAGAGATATACAGGTTTATCACCGAACTCTTCTGTTGCATTTTCTGCACCTCAGTACCGGCCGGCACCTGATAACGGATCTTCAGTTCATCATCGCGCATATGGGTGACGATCATAAAGAAGAAGAGCACTGTGAAGATAAGATCAGGCATAGATGCGAGATTCAGCCCAGGAATAGAGTGTGAGTTCCTGCGGAACTTGGCTTCCATCTTCCTCATTGCCCACCTCCTTCCTTCTGTTTCGGCGGAGCCTCGCTAATGCGCTGGGGATAGTAATGGTCGACATCCTCGCGCTCATCGGCAGAGCAGCGTGAATAAGGTTTTCCACAGAGCTGACGGGCACGGGCATCACGAAGAGAACCATAAGCCCTCACCACAGCGTTCTGAACATGGAAATATGCCTCGTAGCTGGTCTCACGACATGTTTCGATGCTTATGACATGCTCCAAGCGGTCTGCCTCGATACGATGTTTGAGTTCCTCTGTAAGCTGTATGTCAGAGAGCAACGTACCGTCGAGCGAGAGGTTATCCTTGGCATCAAGGCGGATGATCATTACATGATCCTGCTTGACATCCATAGGCTGCTGCTTATCGTCGGGCAAAGGAGGGAGCTGGCGCATGATTCCCTTGTCCGTGTCCATCGATGATGTCACGAGAAAGAAGATCAGCAGCATGAACGAGATATCAGCCGTTGATGATGTGTTCAGTTCCTGAACCGGTTCACTATGACGCCTACGAAACATCCTATGATAAGAATTACTGAAGTGTAGATAAACATATCGGTAGTCTTCAACCAGAAAGTGCTGGTGAAGAGCTGTCCGTTGGTAATCAGAGGTTGGGAAGAACCAAGAAGCCAGGTTACGGCCAGGCAGAGCAGGAAACAGCCAGCTGTGGTCCAGGCGATACGCGTCTGAGGCACACCATTGACCACTTCATCTTCCTTCGTTCGCATGCGCAGGGTCTTAACCACAGAGACACCTGTCACCGCTATCGCAACAGATATCGCGATATACATCAGCCAGAGCATCAGGTCGGCAAAGAAGGGAGATACGAACGACATATATTACTTGCGGTTTTTGTAAGTCTCAATGATGTCAAGCAGATCTATGGCAGCCTCCTCCATATCGCCAGTAAGTTTCTCGATCTTTGAGAGGATATAGCTGTAAAAGAGCTGCAGTATCAGAGCCACTACGATACCGAATATGGTAGTGATAAGAGCCACCTTCATACCCTGAGCTACGATGGTAGGACCGATATCACCGGCAATCTGAATCTGGTCGAAAGCCATCACCATACCAATCACCGTGCCGAGGAATCCCAACGAAGGAGCCATAGCTATGAAGAGCTTTATCCACGAGCAGCCTTTCTCGAGGTTGGCAGCCTGCAGACCACCGAAGTTAGTAATGCTGCGTTCTATTGCATCCATGGGCTGCTTGATATGCAACAGACCATGATAGCACACACTGGCCACAGGACCACGGGTGGCTCGGCAGATATTCTTAGCGCCCTCCACATCATCGGCCTCAAGACACTTACGGATATCATCGGTGAGACGCTTTGCCTTGATCTCTGACATCATAAGATAGAGGATGCGCTCGATACAGAAGGCAAGGCCCAAGACAAGAGCCAAAGCCACGAGCGACATAAAGCCCACGTTACCATCGATAAACTTCGTCTTCAGCTGTTTGTGAAATCCCCCCCCGGTTTCTGTCTCATCGGCTGTAGTGAGGAGAGCCTCATCATCAACGGAAGTAGTGAGGGTGCTGTCCTGAGCTGTAGAGTCGTTAATGACAAGAGTCACTGAGTCGGTTACAGCCTCGGGAGCCTTGGGAGTCTGCGCCATGAGAGGCTGTCCTAAGAAGAGGATGCCTATCGTCAGTAGAACTATCAATCGATTCTTCATACTTTCTCCAAATAAAAAAGACTGCTCATCGCAGTCTGTAAATAAAATATGCGGAAAGAACAGGATTCGAACCTGCGAACCGCTTTTGACGGTTACACGCTTTCCAGGCGTGCCTCTTCAACCACTCGAGCACCTTTCCTTAGCGATTGCGGATGCAAAGGTAGTAATTATTAATGGAAAATGGATAAATGACAAATGATAAATGTAAGTAGTTTACGTATATTTAACAAAAGAATACTCTCTTTGTGGTATCTGTAGTGGTGCGTGCCACCTCTTCCTCAGGCAGATTATATGCCTCAGCGAGTTTCTGCAGCACCTGTTTTACGAAAGCTGGCTCGTTGCGTTTACCACGATGGGGAACAGGAGCCATATATGGAGCATCGGTCTCGAGGACAACCCTGTCGATAGGCACCACAGAGGGCAGCACTTCAGGCAGATGACTCTTCTTGAACGTCAACACCCCACCGATACCAAGCACAAAGTTTTCGAACTGCAGGAGTTCGCGAGCCTCAATCTCATTACCAGTAAAACAATGGAACACTCCTCCTGGGAGATCTTCCTTATACCTCTTTAATATATTAATGAGCTCATTCTGTGCCTTTCGGCAATGAATCATCAGCGGCAGACGGGTTTCGATGCTCCAACGCACCTGTTCCTCGAAGGCGAGAAGCTGTTCCTGCTCGAACTCACGGCTCCAGTAGAAGTCGAGGCCTACTTCGCCGATGGCAAGGAGTTTAGAGGTGAGAGGTAATGGGTGAGAGGTGAGAGATTTGTCTATGCAATCCCTGATATTGTCTAACTGCTGGCGCCAGTCGGAGCGGACCTCTTCGGGATGCAGGCCAAGCATGGGATAGCAGAAGGAGGGGTATTGGGCACAGGTATCGAGGACGGAGTGACATGACTTGAGGTCGATGGCTGGGATGAAGATGGCCTCAGCACCAGCCTCGCGGGCTCGCTGTATTACCTGCTGGCGGTCTTCGGCAAACTCCTCACCATCCAGATGACAATGGGTATCGATGAAACTTATCATAACTTAAACACTACAGGGATGCATACCTTTGTGCGGCAGGGTTTGGCATCCATCACCCCTGGAGTCCATTTAGGCATCATTCGGAGTACACGCAGAGCCTCACGGTCGAGTTCAGGAGACACCTTCTCAACAAGCACGAGGTCGGAGATAGAGCCATCCTTATTCACAATAAACTGGGCCACAACGCGCCCCTGAACCTTTCGTTGCTGTGCCGATGGCGGATATTTAAGATTCTTTGTGAGCCACTTCATAAACTCCACAGCTCCGCCAGGGAACTGAGGCAGATCTTCTACCACACGGAAATCCACAGGGGCGTCGTACATATCCACCGCCTCAGGCAGATCCTCCTTCACATCTTCCTTCGCTTCCTCCTTAGAGGCAACGGACTCCAACACCTCGGGAGCTATCTCCACATCCTCCTCAACAAGATTCAGTTCCTGCGAAGGAGGCATCTTCTCCTGTGGCTCCTTAGGAATCATCATCGGCACCTCATCTTCATCGCGATGCAGAGGCGAGAGTTCCATCTCTGCCTCAATGTCATCATTGGCAGTATCGAAGAATGCCCACCCCGAGGAGTCGGTATTCCATTCGAGTGCCACCAGACAAAGAGAGAGCACAAGAATCAGTCCTAAGAGATATCTTGTTGTAGGATTCATACTAAAACAGATTTTTCTGCGTTATATATCTAACCAGGGTGCAAAGGTAGTGTAATTTGAGCGAAATACCAAATTATTTTGGAGAATTGAGAATTATTAGTAACTTTGCAGCAAATTTTAATAAAGAAGTGAGGCAGAAAGGCAAAAGACATATTACGAGCACAAGATGGTGGCAGTTTCTACTGTTCTCACTATTCACTATTCACTGTTCACTATTCACTGTTTCCGCCCAGGAGAGTCAGACCACCTATAATTTCCTCCGACTTCCCGTTAGTGCTCACGTGTCAGCCCTTGGAGGAGAGAACATAACACTACCCGATGACGATGCCACACTGATATTCCACAACCCTTCACTGATAAACTTCGTAAGCGACAAGACCATCAACCTCAACTATATGACCTATATGGAAGGGGCCAAGACAGCTAGCGCCGCTTTTGTAAAGGCGGCAGGCGAACGTGCCTCATGGGGAGTGATGGCACAATATATGGACTACGGCAAGATGCGTCAGACAACCAGCGAGAACATCCAGATAGGAGAGTTCGGGGCAAAGGACATCTGCATCGGAGGATCATTCGCCTATGCGCTCACAGAATTCATATCCGGAGGTATTACGGCAAAGGTGATATCATCGAATATTGCCGACTATCACTCTATGGCAGTAGGAGTAGACTTGGGACTGAACTATACTGACGATATAGGCGACCTGAGCATATCACTTGCAGCAAAGAACCTCGGAGGACAGGTAAAAGCCTACGATAATGAGTTTGAGAAGATACCCTTCGACCTTCAGGCGGGTATCACGAAACGTTTCGCCAACTCTCCATTGAGATTCTCACTCACCATGTCGAGACTACACGACTGGGATCAGGCGCTGTTACGCCATATCGCATTAGGAGCCGACATCATGCTGTCAGACAATATCTATATCGCTGCAGGATATAACTTCCGCAGGGCCCACGAGATGAAGATATCCGACAATGACGGAAGCAGCAGGCACGGGGCGGGATTATCATTAGGAGCAGGACTATCGCTGCAAAGGTTCAAAATTCACGTGGCTTACGCCAAATACCACGTATCAGCATCGAGTTTAATATTTAACGTATCATATTCATTATGAAAAAGATTACTATAGCTATCGATGGCCACTCTTCTTGCGGTAAGAGTACTATGGCCAAGGACCTTGCCCGCGAGGTGGGTTACATCTATGTAGACACAGGAGCAATGTATCGCAGTGTTACTCTTTATGCCCTCCGCAAAGGACTCTTCGAAGAGGACGGAGCTGTCAAGACCAGCGAACTGGAGGCAGAGATGCCAAATATCCATATCTCCTTTGAGCTGAATAAGGAGACAGGACGCCCTGACACATATCTCAATGGCGAGTGTGTAGAAAAAGAGATAAGGAGTCTGGAGGTGAGCAGCCATGTCAGCCCTATCGCAGCCATCGGATTCGTCCGTAAGGCACTTGTTGCCCAGCAGCAACAGATGGGAAAGGACAAAGGAGTGGTGATGGACGGAAGAGACATCGGAACGGTGGTGTTCCCCGATGCAGAGCTTAAGGTGTTTGTTACTGCCTCTGCGAAGGTGAGAGCCCAGCGCCGCTTTGACGAGCTGCAGGCCAAAGGCATGCCTGCCGACTTCGACGATATTCTGAAGAATGTGGAGGAACGCGACTATATCGACTCACACCGCGAAGAGTCGCCCCTGCGCCAGGCAGAGGATGCGCTGCTGCTCGACAATTCAGATATGACTATTCCTGAACAGAAGCAATGGCTTCTGGAGCGTTTCCGCGAGCGCACATGCTGATGTCACATTGGGGTAAGGATACTTTGTGATATTTCACATGTCACAAAGTATCCTGACCCTAGCGTGACATTGTTCCATCAGCCATTTGGGAGTTGATGTAGCACCGCAGATACCTACCGACTTTTTACCATCAAGCCACTCAGGCTGTATCTCATCAGGGTCCTCGATAAGATGACTGTTGGGGTTGATGCGCTTACACTCATTGAAAAGCACCTTTCCATTACTGCTCTTTCGTCCACACACGAAAAGGATCAAGTCGTGATGTGCAGCAAATTGTGATATGCTGGGCATACGATTGGCTACCGAACGACAGATAGTATCGAAACTCTTGAATATAGCATCGGGAGAGATATGCTCCTGGATATACTCAATGATACGACGGTACTCATCGAGCGACTTCGTGGTCTGGGAATAAAGATAGATATCACGTGAGAAGTCAAGACTCTCCACTTCGTCGAAACTCTCGATGACGATGGCATTAGAATGTGTCTGACCAACAAGTCCTAACACCTCCGCATGTCCCTTCTTGCCGAAGATAACGATCTGAGGAGAAGGGAGGGATGAATACTGGGTCTTTATACGTTGCTGCAGCTTCAGCACCACAGGACAAGTGGCATCGATAATCTCAATATTATTTTTTCTTGCCAGTTCATAGGTCTCAGGAGGTTCTCCGTGGGCACGAAGGAGTACCTTTACATCGTGGAGTTCTCGCATGTCATCGTGGTTGATGGTGATGAGCCCGAGTTTTTGCAGGCGCTCACACTCCATGCCGTTATGCACAATATCTCCCAAGCAATAGAGAGTCACTCCCTTTGCCAGTTCCTCCTCCGCTTTCTTAATTGCGGTGGTCACTCCGGAACAGAATCCACTGCCGTTATCTATCTCAATCTTCATTTCTTAAGCATTTCAAAATACAAGTCCAACAGGTCCTGGGCAGCAACGAAGGATGTCTTCTGTCCTGCGAGTACGGTCTGTTCTGCTGGTTGCAGCTGGGCCTTTATCTGTGGGTTATTATAGAAGTTCAGGCGCAGATGCTCGTTGATGCTCTCATACATCCAATATTTTGACTGTTCATTACGGCGATAGTCGAAATAGCCATTAGCCTTCACAAAGTCGAAATACTCGTAGATCATATCCCAGATCTCCTTCACTCCTGTGCCATAGAAACCACTATAGCAGAGCACTTTTGGTGCCCACCCGCTATCAGGCATCGGGAAGAAATGAAGAGCATTGCGGAAGTTGGTGGCTGCCATATGACAGCGGTCAACATTATCGCCGTCGCACTTGTTTATCACGATACCATCACTTATCTCCATGATGCCTCGTTTTATTCCCTGCAGCTCATCACCCGTACCAGCCACCTGAATGAGGAGGAAGAAATCTACCATAGAGTGACATGCCGTCTCACTCTGTCCCACTCCCACCGTCTCAACGAATATCTTATCGAAACCGGCAGCCTCACATAGGATGATGGTCTCACGAGTCTTACGGGCCACACCACCCAGAGAGCCAGCTGATGGTGAAGGACGGATAAAGGAGTCTGGATGGAGTGCAAGTTTCTCCATGCGGGTCTTGTCACCAAGGATACTGCCTTTAGTGCGTTCCGAAGATGGGTCGATGGCAAGGACAGCCAGTTTACCGCCTTTCTCCTTCAGTACATGTATTCCGAACTCATCGATACTTGTGGATTTTCCTGCCCCCGGAACACCGCTGATGCCTATACGCACAGAGTTGCCGCTATAGGGCAGACATTTGTTTATCACCTCCTGAGCCTTCGCCTGATGGTCAGGATTAACACTCTCGATGAGTGTCACAGCCTGTGAGAGAATGGTAACATCTCCTTTGACTATTCCCTCTACCATTTCAGCCGCAGAGAGATCCCTACGGCGATTACGTCTAAGATACGGATTGACTATCGGTGGCTGTTTCACACCGCTGTTAACCTGCAGACCTGCATATTCAGAACTATTCTCCGGATGCTCCATATAATATTATTTTTTTATGACAATCACAACTTTTGGATGGTCGGGGTCGTTAGTAATCATAAGGATACGTGGACTTCTGCGAAGCTTTGCCAGATCTGCAGCAATACCTGTAATCTTCAGAGAGGCAATCTCATTAGGTTCGAGAGTCTGTTGTGAGAGGGTTACCTTAAGTCCGGTGGTAAAAAGTTGCAAAGAGGTGATCTTCAGAGTGGTCTTACCTATGTTTTGAAGAATCAGCTCAGAGGTCTTTTTCTTCTTACCCTCGAAATTGGTGAAGTCGACTTCTGTTGATGACATCTGAAGTACTGGTGCTATCTGCTTACTCAATTGGTCGTAGTCCTGCAGGTGAGGCAAGAGGATAGCAGATATTGGTATCTCATTATCCTGACTAACTTTCTCTCCAAGTTGCTGAGCCAGATAGACAGAGGTCTGCGTCAGTCCGTAATCACGGATCTTGTCAGAATTGAGCGTAATGGTAATGGTACCACTCTTTCCTGGAGCCAGGTCAGCAGGCTTTACAGTAGCTGAGAGATACGATGGCAGATGCATAACGGTGGGATGCATCATCTGTTCACCATTGTTGAGGATATGTATCTCCTGCTGTGGAGCATCGCCTTTGTTTACGTCATCAAACTCCAACTCATTTTTATCCAAGAGGAGGTTTCCCATCGACAGCGGATAGGTACCTGTATAATCTACGAGTTCTGGTAATACGACACCCTTCATGGTGAGATATACCGGTGTGGTACTACCATTACTTGTTACCGCAGCCATCTTCTGGAAGTGACCTAACATCTTAGCGTCGTAAGTCATCTTGATAGTAAACTTCGCACCTCCGTCCACCTCCTTGGGAAACTCTACGGCAGTACATCCACAGTCTGGGTGTACATCCTCGATATACAGTTTTTTCCTGCTTTTGTTCTTCAACTCGAAAGTAGCAGTGATAGGCTGCAGGTATCCTGTACGTCCGGCATTGACGGTAGTATTTGCGACAGTAAGGCGCTGAGCACTTAAGCTAAAAGGTAAAAAAGTAAAAAAGTAAAAGGGTAAAAGCCATTTTACCTCAACCATCACCTTGTCAAATAATCTAATCATATCTGTTCTTACTTATTTTTTATTTACCTTAAACGTCATCGAAGATGTTGTGGCACGGAACTCTGGAGCATAGGCACAGCCAACTGTGCAGGTGCCAGTATCATATGTACCCTCACGGTCGATGAAATATTCTGTTTCTACGACGTGCTCACCCTTACGGAACATATCGAAGTAAAAGTTTGTGGTGTAGTCGCGAGGAGTGCAGTAAGCTCCATTACGATATCCGCTGAGTTGCACTACGGGTTCCAGACATGCTGCACGACGGTCTATTACCTGAACGAAGTCGTAGTCGCGGTCTGCATTGATGGTGATTCTTATCTTTATGCGGTCACCTACCTTCAGTTCAGTCTTACCGTCAGCAGTAATTATCTCACGCTTTACCTTCAGGCCAGAACCATGATCTGCGATATTCTTTGTGGCCTGAGTGAACTGGGCATAGACAGCACCCCAGGAAACACCATCTGAAGACTTGTCGACAGAGAGCAGTTTCGCCTTGGCATCAGGAAGCACCGTCTTTACATATCCTAAGGCTGCTGTGGCATTAGGAGTGGCAAGAGACTGGGCATCAACCTTTATCGCAGCATTCTCCTTATCAAGTGACAATGGACTGATATTCTGTTCACCCTGTTGCCAGAGGAAAGCATAAACGGCATTAACGCTGTTGATAGGAGTATCCCAAGCCTGAGTACGTTTAGACTGCAATAGCCAGCGCTGCATCTCGGTGATACACTGGGTATCCTCTGGGGTAATACGTTGTATTGCCTCAATAGCCATCGTCTGTGTAGGTATCTTATAATCGAACCATGAATATCCTGCACGCTTGGTATCATAGTAACGTCCCATCTCCTCGCGATAAACGGTATATTCCTTAAGACTCTTAACATAATCTTTGCAGAGTTTAGGTTCCGTCTTAGAGAGGATAACAGCTGTCATTGCCTTCTCATAGATACTCTGATTTCGGATATCCTTCTTGAGCAGAGGCATGAGGTAGTTGTTGGCAGCCTTGACATCAGAAGGAAGTTCTCTTCCATCGAGACTACAGAGATAGAGCCACTGGAGTGTCTTCAGACTTGGGAACGATTTCCATTTCTCCTTCTTCATTTCCTTAACGATGTCCTTCACCTCCTCACCCATAAAGCGGAAGGCACCATCCAACATCTGTCGTGTCTCTGGTTTTGTACCTGTAAGGGCATTCAGCCGAACAAGCATCTCACTTATGGTTACCGTCATATAGAAAGAGCCAGGCATATCGGGCCACCAAGACCAGGAGCCGTCGGAACGCTGAAGCTGCTGGAGCTTTGCAAGAGCAGATGACAGTCGATTGTTCATCGTATTCTCATCGAAGAAGTCAATGAGTCGTTCCTTTTGTTCTGTCTCTCTGTCGGCATCGAGCACCCAAGGTGTCTCGTTGAGAACGATATTCTTCAGTTCCTGATTCTTCTCGAGAGCACTCATAAGTGATGTCTCGCTGCCGGATTCTTTCTTCCACAGTTCGAAAGCTGTCTTTGCCTTCGGCTGGAGGTCGATGAGATATTTTCCGATGCTGTTTGCATAATAAGAGGCAGCCTGTGACACAGCATTCTCATCGATGGGTTTTCCTACCGTTGGCAGAGCTTGAATCATCAGCCACGCAGGATTATTGGTGTATTCGAAAGTGAGCTTTGTATCCCTGGCATCAGCAGGTACCATACTGGCGAGATCGATCTCCTTTGTTCCTGGTTCTATCTGTGTGAATGGCAGGGTTACAGTGACACGCTCTGAAGATGGCAGGATTGGGAGATAATGCTGTTCGCCGTCGCTGAAATCATCACCGGAGGCTATCACCTGACAGATAAGGATACTATATTTGCTGATATCAGCCATCTTCTCAGAGAGGTCGAAGACAGATGTGCCCGTAGCCTTTTCTCCAAGCGAGAACGGCTGCGATAGATCACATACCACCTTATCTGTCTCCGGATCGATAAGACGAAGTGATGCCTTGCCCGCTATCGCCTTTTCTGTGAGATTGAAGATACGTGCAGTGATGCAAGCCTTATCACCCTCACGGATAAATCGAGGCATGTTTGGCTGTACCATCACATCCTTCTGAGCTATCGCCTCGCTTTCGAGCTTGCCATAACACATATCCTTGGTATGAGCCAGTCCTATGAAGCGCCATGTGGTTAGACTCTCGGGGAGGGTGAACTTAAGGGCGATATTACCCTGGCTATCAGTAGTAAGCTGGGGATAGAAGAATGCTGTCTCATTGAGGTTCTCACGCACTTGTACCTGTGGTGTTTCCTCCTGAGGCTGAGGCTCTGACTCTGCGCTATCATCTTTCTTAATACCATAGCCTACAACTACCGGTGCTTCATCGGACGCATCGGCAGTTTCATTTACTGCAGCATCAGCCAGCATAGGTTTTGCACCTATGGCTCGCGACTCAAACACTTCGGCTGTCTTGTACATACGATTGCCACGTATCCTCAGACTGCTATGATAAGCATACCAGGTGGGATACACACTGTCATCAAACTTACTCGGCGACAGATCTTTCTCTGCAAGACGATCCCAATTAAGGCGCAGGAAAAGTGACACATTATTGCGTACCAGGTAATTCCATTGTACAGATGGCAATGGGAGATGTACGTAAGGAGTAAAATTCCAATAATGCTTCTGCAACTGATCGAGACTCTTATCAAACATCGTAGCCATGAGGATAGCATCCACAGGTTTGCCGTCTTTCTTTACCGTAAGAGTCCATTCCTCCTGTTGTCCCGGGGTAAGACGATCGCGGAATGTGACCCACTGAAGGTCGAGTTTCTTGTCAGGCAATGGTCTCTGTATCTGTGCGGTATGGGTATAGCATCTACCGTTCTTCACCCAAGCAAAACTCATCACGACACCATTGCCGTAGGATTCCTTGTAGGTTATCTTACGATTCAGGAGCTCGTTAGTTCTGTCTATGGCACCAGTCTCGATGAGATTATCGCCTGAATAGATGCTGTATATGATATGTACATCACTGTCTGAAGAACCAACCTGAACAGTTACAGGTTTGCCGTTGTTGGGGAAACGCGAGTCAGACTGCCAGAACCAGTCATCTGTCTCAGTAGCAGGTCGTTTGTCATTGAGTGAGAACACCACAAATTCACGAGTGATGGTATCATCTTCATATACTGCCTCAAGAGTATGCTTTCCACTCTTCAGCTTCAGAGCAGAGAGATCACATTTTACTGTTGTCTTTATCTTCTGCCAGTCGCCATCGTCGATACGATACCTAACCTCTGCATCGATGTCCTTACCTGCTGCATTACGCAGATGGAACATCATCGTTGGCTTACTGTCGATAAGCACCTGATCTTCAAGATCCACACTCAGGGCTGTCTTACGGTTTCCAAGAGGAACTGACAATGTGCCGCTATGAGTCTCGCCACCAGTATCTGTGACATCGGCAGTAACGATGAAGTTATAGAACAACGGACTCTTGCTCTCAGGCATCGTCAATGGCATCCTTACAACGAACGTGCCGTCATCATCTGTTACAGCCTCACCTTCGAACACCTCTGTATCATCATTCCCTGTACCAATGAATCCTCCGTCATAATAACGCCAGTAAGACCACCACCAGAAGGCCATGCGACGTACGACCTTATACTCTACATCGGCTCCCTGAACAGGTACACCAGAATAAGTACGTGCCACGCCTCGTATCTCCAATGTATCTCCTGCCTTATAGTCCTGTTTCACCTCTGGGAACTCCACTTCGAAGGTAGGACGCTTATACTCCTCAACACGGAACGAATACGATTGGCCATTTACCTGAATGGTATATCTACCTGTAAGTCCTGAAGATGGCAGCGTGAAATCTACGGAACACATTCCATAGCCATCAGTCTTGGCAGAGAGTTTCTTTACCTCTTTCCAATTGGCATCACGAAGTGTGAACGACACAGACTTACCCTCTGTTGCAGAGTGCTGATATCCATCGATGACATTATACAACAGTGCTGCTGCGTGAACAGTCTGTCCTGGGCGATAGATAGCCCTGTCTGTATAGATATTAGTACGCAGTTCATTTTTCTCTGCTCCATAATAGCGATAACGGTTAGCCACACTCATCTCCGGACAGGCTTTATCGTCATCTGTATATGCGAAAACCTCCTGACGACCTGTCGCATCTGGGGTATAATTCAGCTCTCCCCTATTGCTAACCTTATACTCATGAGTGACATAATCCCTGTAGGTCTTATACTGACGGATTCTGAGGTGTGCCCCAGCGACAGGCTGACCTGTAGTAGCATTCACCACCACATAACGTATCTTATTGCCTGGCTGGCTCTCAGAGAGTGTGTAGATATCGGTAACGAAATACAATCGTCTCTCCACCTCTGTAGAAGGACTGGTAGTGAATTCCAGCATATACACGCCTATTGGCAGTCCCTCAAGATTCAGCGAGTCATCAAATATATCATACGAGTGTCTGCCTGAGAACTTCTTCATTACCGTTATCGGATCTGAAGAGAGTAACGGCTTGAGTTTCTTATAGTCGTCCTTATAATTCGGATTGAGACTGATATCGCCATCAGATTTCACACGATATACACTCATCGTTACAGAAGAGATATTGCGGATCTCACTAAGTTCAATCTTCATTGGGCGCATCGGGAGATTCACACGCGTCTCATAATCCACACGCATCTTTGAGCTGGTAAGACTCTTCAGCGAATTACGTAAGGTGTTCATCCCTTTCCAGCTACCCCATCTGTTAATGGCATCCTCGAGATAGCCTACCTTCTCACCAACAGTCATTTCTTCCCCTGAGTTGAATCGCTTCGACGCATGATATCGGGCTATCGCCAATGCTCCTGCTTCCTGTAGGTCCTGATACTGAGAGATAAGTTCGGAGAGCTTAAAATAATCATACTCAAAAGCCTCGGCACCAGTAAGACAGGCAGCCTTACGATTGCCCACCTTTTTATAATAGTTATACATCGGCTCGAAGTCTCTCAACTCATAACCCACCACACTGAGGAGGTCATCATTGAAATATCCGCTGTCATCACCTGAGATAACAAATGGGTCATAGGCACCCTCCTTGATATTTGCAAGTATCTGACAGATATGCTCATCGAGAACAGGTTTTCTGACTTCTATCTTGATATTAGAGTTGGAACTGCATACTTTCCATAACACTGTCTGATATACAATCTTCAGTGCCTCATCCTTCGCAGCCTCACCACGCTGACGGATAAGCTCTACGGCGGGAGTAAGCGAATCGGTAGAGATAGACATCATCACCTGAGCACCCTTAAGCTCTGCTTTAAGGAGTTGTCCGTAGGCCTTTTCCTTCTCCGCCTTCTTGACGATCTTCTGGATAATGTCATACTGGGTCTGGGGCAGATCTTTGTTCTCTGCCTCCTGCGCCTTCTTCCAAAGGGCTGAATATGATTGACCAAATAATATAAACGGCATAGCTGCTAATAACATTAAAAATGTGATAATTCTCTGTTTCATATCACGGCTGTTTTTTGATTCAACTATGCAAAGGTAACAAATTATTTTCGAATATCATTTGGAATTTAAAAAATATTATATTATCTTTGCAACCAATATGATAAACCGAGAACTACTAAACCCGCAGAGCATCGTTGTAATCGGTGGCTCTAACAACGTACATAAGCCTGGTGGCTCAGTTGTACGGAATCTCATTAGTGGAGGTTATTCCGGCACCCTCCGCATAGTAAATCCCAAGGAAGACGAGGTTCAGGGCATCAAGGCATTCCATGATGCTAAGGAGCTGCCTCCCACAGAGTTAGCCATCCTCGTAGTGGCAGCAAAATTCTGCCCTGACTATGTAGAATTCCTGGCAAAGGAAAAGCAGACCCGTGCCTTTATCATCATCTCAGCAGGCTTCGGTGAGGAGACAAAGGCAGGAGCAGAACTCGAACAGAGGATTCTCGACACTTGTGAGAAATATGGTGCAGCACTGATTGGTCCTAACTGTATAGGTCTGTTAAACCGCAATCATCATAGTGTATTCACACTGCCTATACCTAATCTCGACCCCAGCGGTGCTGATTTTGTCAGCGGCTCTGGTGCTACGGCAGTATTTATCCTTGAGAGTGCTGTGATAAAGGGACTTCAGTTTAATAGCGTGTGGAGCATAGGCAACGGAAAACAGATAGGTATCGAGGATGTGCTTCAGTATATGGATGATCACTTTGATCCAGAGACTGACTCAAAGGTGAAACTGCTCTATATTGAGAATATATCCAATCCTGACAAACTGCTCTACCATGCAGGGAATCTGATTCGTAAGGGCTGTAGGATAGCAGCCATCAAGTCTGGTGCCTCAGAGAGTGGAAGCCGTGCTGCATCAAGTCATACTGGTGCCATAGCATCGAGCGACTCAGCCGTAGAGGCTCTGTTCCGTAAGGCTGGAATAGTAAGATGTTTCTCACGTGAGGAACTCACCACAGCTGGTTGTATATTCATGGTAACCTCTCACCTCTCACCTCTCACTTCTCACTTCCCAGAAAACTTCGCTATTGTGACACATGCTGGAGGACCTGGTGTGATGCTTACAGACGCTCTCTCCAAGGGTGGCCTCAACGTGCCGAAGATCGAAGGTCCGCTTGCTGATGAACTGAAGACAAAGCTGTTCCCGGGCTCTGCAGTAGCCAACCCTATTGATTTCCTTGCTACAGGAACACCTGAACAACTCGGCATAGTAATAGACTATTGCGAAAACAAGTTTGATAATATCGACGCTATCGCAGTGATATACGGTACCCCAGGACTTACCCAACTCTACGAGGCCTACGATGTACTGGACAAGAAGATAAAAGAGTGTAAGAAGCCTATCTTCCCTGTGCTTCCAAGCTTACATACTGCAGGTCCTGAGGTAGCAGAGTTCCTAAAGAAGGGACATGTAAACTTCAGCGACGAGGTGACACTGGCTACAGCCCTTAGCCAGATCATGCATACCCCACCACCATCATCTACTGAGGTACAGCTCTATGGTGTTGACATCCAGAGATTACATAAGGCCATCAATAGTGTAAATGAGAATGGCTACGTACAGCCCGACGTTGTACGCGAGCTATTGTCGAGTGCAGGAATCCCGTTGGTTCCTGAGATGGTGTCTAAATCAAAAGAAGAACTGACATCCTTTGCCGAGCGTGTAGGATTCCCAGTAGTAGCCAAGGTTGTGGGACCAATCCACAAGAGTGATGTTGGCGGAGTGGCACTTAACATCCGTACTCCAGAACACCTCGCACTTGAGTTCGACCGCATGATGAAGATAAAGGACGCCACAGGTGTGATGGTTCAGAAGATGCTGAAGGGTACCGAACTCTTTATCGGAGCTAAGTACGAGGAGCGTTTCGGCCATGTGGTGCTCTGTGGTCTTGGCGGAATCTTCGTCGAGGTATTGAAGGATGTGTCGTCAGGTCTGGCACCATTGAGTTATGACGAGGCTTATTCTATGATCCACTCCCTGAGAGGATATAAGATACTAAAAGGTACGCGAGGGCAGAAAGGCATCAACGAACAGAAGTTTGCTGAGATAATCGTCAAACTCTCCACAATCCTCCGTCTTGCCACAGAGATAAAGGAGATGGACATCAACCCTCTCCTTGCCGACGAGAACGATGTGGTGGCTGTGGATGCCCGTATCAGGATAGAGAAATAAAATTGTCGCTGCATTGAGCAAAATAGTATCATATTTTTAGGGAGTGATTCTTTGGTGATACAGATTATTCTTCGTACTTTTGCAGCATGATTTTAAACAATTGATTTACGTAGACATTATGGAACAGCAGAAACGCTATGGTCACTTCGACGACCAACATCGCGAGTATGTTATTACTGACCCGCAGACACCCTGGCCTTGGATTAACTATCTGGGCAATGAAGACTTCTTCTCTCTGATCTCTAACACCGCTGGCGGCTACAGCTTCTATAAGGATGCAAAGTTCCGCCGCATCACCCGTTATCGCTACAATAATGTACCGATGGACAACGGCGGTCGATATTTCTATATCAAGGATGGCGATACTGTATGGAATCCTGGATGGAAGCCCTGTAAGACTCCTCTCGACTTCTACGAGTGCCGTCACGGTATGAGTTATACTCGTATCACTGGTAAGAAGAATGGCGTAGAGGCAAGCGTATTGTTCTTTGTTCCTTTGAAGAAATGGGCAGAGGTACAGAAGCTCACTCTTAAGAACGATTCTTCTGAGGTTAAGAAGCTGAAACTCTTCTCTTTCGAGGAGTGGTGTCTATGGAATGCCGCTACAGATATGGAGAATTTCCAGCGTAACTTCTCTACTGGAGAGGTTGAGATTGAGGGCAGCACTATCTATCATAAGACAGAGTATCGTGAGCGTCGTAATCACTATGCATTCTATCATGTAAATACAGATATTCAGGGCTTCGATACTGATCGCGAGACATTCGTAGGCCTTTATAATGAGTTTGCTGATCCTCAGGCTGTGATGGAGGGTAAGCCACGTAACAGTCATGCTCACGGATGGAGTCCTATCGCTTCTCACTATATCGAGGTAACCCTTAACCCAGGCGAGAGCAAGGATTTCGTATTCCTGCTGGGTTATATCGAAAACGAACAGGATGACAAATGGGAGGCTCTTCAGGTCATCAACAAGAAGAAGGCTCATGCTCTTATCGCTGAGCTCGATACTACAGAGAAAGTAGATAAGGCCTTTGCAGAACTCTGCGAATACTGGGATGCACTCCTTAATATATATAAGGTAAAGACTGGCAACGATAAACTGGACCGCATGGTAAACATCTGGAACCAGTATCAGTGTATGGTTACCTTCAACTTCTCTCGTAGTGCTTCATTCTTCGAGAGTGGTGTAGGACGAGGCATGGGATTCCGCGATTCTAATCAGGATCTCGTAGGTTTCGTTCATCAGATACCTCCCCGTGCACGTCAGCGTATCATAGATATCGCCTCTACCCAGTTCCCAGATGGCGGATGCTATCACCAGTATCAGCCACTCACCAAACGCGGCAACAATGATATCGGTGGTGGATTCAATGATGACCCATGCTGGCTCATCTTCGGTACTGTAGCATATATCAAGGAGACAGGCGACTTCTCTATCCTCGATGAGATGGTACCATTCGACAACGAGCCAGGCTCTGAGGTTACACTCTTCGAGCATCTGAAGATCTCAATGAATCACGTCATCAACAATCTCGGTCCTCACATGCTGCCACTCATAGGACGTGCAGACTGGAACGACTGTCTTAACCTCAACTGCTTCTCTTGGGATCCGAACGAGAGTTTCCAGACCACAGAGAACGTATCAGAAGGCACAAAGGCAGAGTCGCTGATGATTGCTGGTCTCTTCGTTGTTACAGGTAAGGACTACGTTGCTCTTTGCAAGAAGATTGGCAAGACAGAAGAGGCAGAGCGCATGCAGAAGGCTGTAGATGCTATGATCGCTGCTGTGAAGAAAGACGGATGGGATGGCGAGTGGTATCTCCGTGCATACGACTTCTATGGACGCAAGATCGGTTCTAACGAGAATGAAGAGGCAAAGATCTTCATCGAGTCTCAGGGCTGGTGTACAATGGCAGAGATCGGTGCTGAGGATGGTCTTGTAGCAAAGAGCCTTGACTCCTGCAAGAAGTACCTCGAGTGCGAGCACGGTATGGTACTGAACAATCCGGCATTCAGCAAGTATATCTACGAATATGGTGAGATCTCCAGCTATCCTGAGGGCTACAAGGAGAATGCTGGTATCTTCTGTCACAACAATCCTTGGGTCATCATCGGTGAGTGTCTTGCAGGTCGCGGTAACGATGCCTGGAGCCACTACGCAAAGATTCTCCCATCATACGTCGAGGAGAAATACCAGACCCTCCATAAGGTGGAGCCTTATGTAAACTGTCAGATGGTAGCAGGTAAAGATGCCTTCAAGCCAGGTGAGGGTAAGAACTCATGGCTTACAGGTACTGCAGCCTGGATGTGGTACACCGTATCGGAGTTTATCCTCGGTATAAAGCCTGACTATGATGGTATCCGTATCGATCCTTGTCTGCCTGAGACAGCTACTGACTATACCGTCAATCGTAAGTTCCGTGATGCTGACTACGAAATCACCATCCATCCAAATGGCGCTCAGACAGGTGTGAAAGCTATCACTCTCGATGGCAAGCCTGTTGAGGGTACAGTCATCCCCTACTCTCCTGGTAAGCACACCGTAGAGGTTACAATGTAAATAATAATCCCCAGTCGCTCGGCTGGGGATTACTATTCTTATATCTTATCCAAATCTACCGACAGGCCTATACTGAAAGACGTCCCAGTGGTAAGCGGCGAACTGTAGTAATACCTCTTCGGCTTGAAATTGAAGATATTGTCGATGGCAGTATTCAGACGGATGCTGCGCCAGAGATGGTGCTGGAGCATCAGCTTCCAGATGGTATAGCCCTGATCTACATCCATACGTCCAGACTGAGGCGTACCAAGCCAGCGTCCTGATAGTGCTGCATCGATGGCGTAGAATCGCGCAAAACGATGATTATATCCTACGCGCCAGGTCATAGAGTGATTACGCGGCTGATAGAAATCCGAGTACGACACATTGCCCTTCTCGTGCATCCACGAATAGTTCAGCTTCAGCGTCAGTCCACAGTCCAACGCGTGTCCAAGACTCACATCGACACCCCACACCGTGATACCGTCCTGGTTGAAGTACAGTGCTCCCGGCAACGTCTCGTGGGTGCGCTCGTCTCTATAATCGTAGGCAATGGTGGTAATACGTTTGTCAAAGATATTACACGATCCCATGAGTGTGAAGGTGTACACTCCGTCGAGTATTCCTCCCTTCCTTATGCGATTGATTCTCTCGAGTGCCACATTGAAGTTATGGCTTCTCTCTGGCTTAAGGTCTGGATTTCCGATAAGCATATATCCCATATTACCCATATCGAAGTGCATATACATCTCCTTGAGCGTAGGGGCTCTGAAACCGCTGGCATAGTTAGCTCTGAGAGTCATCCAAGGCAGTTTATACACTATGGCGAGACGCTCGGTGAAAGCCTTATGCGCAGAAGCCGAGAAATAATCGTATCTTACGCTTCCCACCACATTTAGTCTGTCGGTAATGTTCCAGTCGAACTGTGCAAACCCGTCGATATTGTCCTGCGAGTGGCTCACATCCTCTATAAACTGGTATGTAGAGAGATAGTCGTTCATATAGTCGGCACCGAGTATCAGACTGTTTTTACCAAAGGCATGATGGTATAACGCATGTACCACATGCTGCCGATTACTGTAATCGTGATCGTGTGTACGTCTTCCGTCAGGCATGAAGTTGGCCTTATCATACTGGTCGTAGGCATACGACAGTTCGAGACTCCGTCCACCATCCCATGCGTACTTTCCCCTCAGTCCTGCACTATAGCCATTGAAATGATAGTTATAGGTATCTCGCTCGCTGGTGCGGAAAAAGTAGCCCGCCCTTCCGATAAGTGTCAGGTTATCAGTAGCCCGCCACGTAAGACGTTCCTTCACGTTATATGTCTTCTGTCCATAGAGACGACTCAGGTTCGAGTCATCATTGAGCACTCGCTCATCGTATGGCAGTCCCTGAGCCTTCTTCATCAGTTCCATTGCAATCTCTTCAGAAGAGTATGGTTTAGGCAGGTCTACAGGATCTATCTTAGTATGCTGGAAACTTGTCTGCGAGTTCCATTTCTTCGTATTAAACGAGAAGCTGGCTCCGTTGCGCCATTCATGCCCGAAGGAGCTGTAACGGGAATTGACGTTAGCAGTCCAGGGCTCGAGATTCTCACGACTGATGATGTTCACCACTCCTCCTACGGCATTAGAACCATAGAGGGCTGACGAGGCACCTTTCACGATCTCAATACGTCCCACGTTGTCGAGGTTCATACGACTGTAGTCAACGTTGTCCATCGTCTCTCCCGCCATACGTTCTCCATCGACGAGGAAGAGTACGGAGTTGCCTCCAAAACCGCTCATATTCAGCGATGTCTCCTGACTCATAGCAAAACCGAACTCCAGTCCGGGAATCTCCTGAGTGAGCATATCCTGAATATTTGTAGCATCTACAATCTTTATGTCGCGGAGGGTGATAAGTCGTGTCACCACAGGAGCATCCTTCAGGGCCTTAGGGGTGTGCGAAGCCGTCACCACTATCTGGTCCAGCTCCACAGAGTCGCGGAAGGCAGTCTTCTGTTTAGTCTGTGCAGAGAGACTAATAGCTGGCACAGACAATGCTATGCCAGCCATAATCGTATTAAAAAATCTTCTTGTAAAGTATTCTGTCACGACTTATTTCTTTGTTCCCGTAAACTGACCTTCGAAGTCAAAGGGCATATTACCATACTTCATCTTAAATGTCAGAACAACGGTCTTGTCATTGAAAATAACGACAAAGTCTGTCACGGTATAAGACTTCTCATCGCCTTTGGCATTCTTAACCGTGCCTTCGTACTTGGCAAGCTTACCGGTAATGGTGTTACCGCTCTTGGTCAGGGAGATTCCCTTCACAGGCATGGCAGGAACCGTCATCATCCCCTCACCATATTCGGGAAGTATCACGTCCACAGAAACGTCTGTAGCTTTGGTAAACTCAAAGGTCTCCGTATTCTCATCAGCCTCACCGCTGACCGTCATAACTTCCTTACCTGTATACGACCCTGCCACCTGATTGGCAACTGGTGCTTCTGGCGCATCATCGTTACTACTGCTACATGAACTCATACTCATTACGAAAGCCATCGCGGCAATCGTCATCGTCATCAATTTTTTCATTTTCATATTTTCTTAATTCTTAACTCTTAATTTCCTCCGTTCCCAGCTCCTGCTTCTCATAGTCGTACTCCGAGCCGAAAGCACTATGCGGAATCGTGAAGACAGCTATCATCACCAATACAGCGAGCCCTACTACCCACTTATTGTACTTCCACTTCAAGGTAGCTAAAGCAGCCAGGAAGAATATGAAGGAGATGAGGGTCTTATTGTCAGTAAGATCTGTGCCGTAGGGGAATCCCGTCCACCAAGGTCCGAAGGCTGCATGCTGCACCAGTGGTCCGAAGACGAAACCACCTACGAACAACGTAGCCACCGTAATCTTCAGCCACTTGCTGTAGTCCATGCGCATAGTCACCATCATTAGCGTATAGACCGCGAAGAGCATAGCGCCAAACATCAGCAAAATGTGCGGTATCAGGATATAGGCAGGCACATCGTTGCGGAAACGGATCACCACAGGTTCGTCCTTCAGATAGTCTTTGCCGTTTACGGTGATGTAATACTCCAGTTTCCCTGCAACGGGCTGTACTGGCAGCGCTGCCTGCCACTCGTTGTCAGTCCTGACAAAATCCACCGTGGTGTAGGCTTCTGCTGTAGGATAACGGCGGTAGTGCATCTGTGCCTTAACATCTGCTGGCCAGTCCTTCAGACAGATCACTTCATCCTTCTGCACACCACTTCTGGGCAGCTTCACCCTGTAGTCTTCGCCATTCAGCTCAATATCTACCTTCTTCGGATATGTAGGTCCCGTCATGCGCTGATAAATACTCAGCGCCAGGGTTATGCCGATGGCCACCCACCAATAGCCAATTTTCTTCATCATTTATTTTTTCCCCTTTTACCTTTTTACTTTTTTACCTTTCCCATCAGGTGAACCTGGAAAGTGATGATTTCTTCATTGCGCAGCACTTTCACAGGTACGGTGGTATCGGGCTCCAGTTCCGACAAGCGCTGCATATAGTCGTCCATATTCGTTACGGGCTTGCCATCAATCTCCTGAATGATATCACCACTACGGATACCTGCATTGTGGGCCGACTTTCCTGCCACCACAATATCTGCACGAAGACCAGGAATACGACTTGCTCCCATCACATCAGGCATCAGTCCTAAGGTCACCTTAAACTTTCCGTGCTTCATCTTATTGGTGCTCGGCACACTGATATAATCAGGTGTCGTGGGCATATTGGCAATCTGCGTAATCAGCAACTTCGAGAAATCGAGCGTCTGCTGCATACCATCGTAATTCAGTGTCGAAGGCACATCGTCAGGCGTATGATACTCCATGTGTCCGCCCGTAGTGAGGAAGAGCACGGGAATCTCCTGTGCCACAAACGACGCATGATCGCTGGGCCCATAGCCGTCGGGGGTACAAGATATATTTAGTTTCGTCTGTTCAGCCGCAGCCTCAGCCATTGCCTTAAACTCAGAACTGGTACCAGTACCCGAAACGCTCATGGCATTGTCGCGCATACGACCCACCATATCGAGATTCACCATCGCCACAATGCCCTTCTTATCGGCAGGGAGGTTTATGCGACGGGCATCGTCCTTCTTCATCCACTCCAGGAAGTTCTTCGAACCTATAAGTCCCTGTTCTTCGGCACCGAAGAAGGCAAAGATGATACTTCTCTTCGCGCGTTCCTTTTTAAAAAACTTAGCCAGCTCGAGCACTACTGCATCGCCACTGGCATTATCATCGGCACCAGGATGTACGCCCAAGGTGTCAGGACGTCGTGAACCGGAATTCTGTCCTCCTAAGCCCAGATGGTCGTAATGCGAACCCACGACGATGTATTCGTGTTTCAACTGCTTATCCTTGCCAGGCAGCACAGCAATGATGTTATGCGTGGTACGCTCCAGCTCCTTGGTCTTACCATAGGTGAAGTTCTGAAAGTATGCTGTCTTTTTCTTTCCCTTGACGATGGGCTTGAGCTTCAGACTGCTCAACTGGCTGACGATAAACTCCGAGGCGAGGGTATCGCCCACAGTAGCCGGGTATCGTCCGCCAAGCTCCTGCGACGCCAGATATTCCACCGTCTGCTTCATCACATCCTGCTTTTGCGCCACTACGGGGCTAAATACAAAATATAAAATATAAAATATAAACAGTCTTCTCATTGCGGGTGCAAAGGTACTGATTTCCTTCCACATCCGCAATCCCCATTTATTAGGATTTTACCCAAAAGCCGACAAAAAGACAGAAATATGTGTCGATTTGACACAAACAAATCCCTCGGCACGTCCTTTGATTGTCCTTAGACAGAATAAAAAAAACAAGGAGGACAAAGATATGACATTAGACAAATTTACAATTAAAGCACAAGAGGCTGTTCAGGCAGCTGTCAATACGGCTCAGATGAACGGCCAGCAGGTCATCGAACCTGCACACATCCTCAAGGGTGTGATGGAGAAGGCGAAGGACGTAACGAACTTCATCTTCCAGAAACTCGGGGTTAACGCCCAGCAGATAGAGCTTCTGATAGATCAGGAGATCAAACACCTGCCACGCGTGCAGGGCGGACAACCCTATCTCTCTAATGATAGTAACAATGTACTCGTACGTGCACAAGAGACAGCACAGAAGAATGGCGATGAGTTCGTATCGGTAGAGCCGATATTGCTCGCTCTGCTTAGCGTCAACTCTACTGCCGCCCGTATCATGAAGGATGCAGGCTGCACGGAGAAAGAGATGACGAAAGCCATTCAGGAACTGCGTCAGGGACAGAAGGTACAATCGCAATCAGCCGACGACAACTACCAGAGCTTGGAGAAATACGCCAAGAATCTCGTTGACCTTGCCCGTCAGGGTAAGCTCGACCCCGTTATCGGACGTGATGATGAGATCCGTCGTCTGTTGCAGATCCTCTCCCGTCGTACTAAAAACAATCCTATCCTTATAGGTGAGCCTGGTACTGGTAAGACCGCCATCGTGGAAGGTCTCGCAGGACGTATCGTTCGTGGCGATGTGCCTGAGAACCTGAAGGACAAACAGCTCTACTCTCTCGATATGGGAGCCTTGGTGGCTGGTGCGAAATACAAAGGTGAGTTTGAGGAGCGCCTGAAGAGCGTCATCAACGAGGTGACGAAGGCCGAGGGCCGCATCATCCTCTTCATCGACGAGATCCACACGCTGGTAGGAGCCGGAGGCGGTGAGGGAGCGATGGATGCTGCCAACATCCTCAAGCCTGCCCTCGCCCGTGGTGAACTGCGTGCCATCGGAGCCACTACCCTCAATGAGTACCAGAAATACTTCGAGAAAGACAAGGCCCTCGAGCGTCGATTCCAGACGGTGATGGTCGATGAGCCGGATGAGCTCTCAGCCATATCTATCCTGCGAGGTCTGAAGGAGCGTTACGAGAACCATCACAAGGTACGTATCCAGGATGATGCCTGTATCGCTGCCGTACAACTCTCTGAGCGCTATATCTCTGAGCGTTTCCTCCCCGACAAGGCCATCGACCTGATGGACGAGGCAGCCGCGAAGCTCCGTATGGAGCGCGACAGCGTCCCCGAGGAACTCGATGAGATATCCCGTCGTCTGGCTCAGCTCGAAATCGAGCGTGAGGCCATCAAACGCGAGGGCGACGAACCGAAGATAGCGCAGTTGGATAAGGAGATTGCCGAGCTGCGTGAGCAGGAGACCCAGTTCCGTGCCAAGTGGGAAGGTGAGCGCCAGCTGGTAAACAAGATCCAGCAGGACAAGCAGGAGATAGAAAATCTGAAATACGAGGCAGAGCGTGCAGAGCGCGAGGGCGACTATGGCAAGGTGGCAGAGATCCGCTACTCTAAGCTTAAGGCTCTCGAAGACGACATCAAGGCCATCCAGGCTCAGCTCGCAAACGCCCAGGACGGCAACTCACTCGTGCGCGAGGAGGTCACTGCCGATGACATCGCCGAGGTGGTAAGCCGTTGGACAGGCATCCCCGTTACCCGTATGATGCAGAGCGAACGAGAGAAGCTGCTCCATCTGGAGGAAGAGCTGCACAAGCGTGTCATTGGTCAGGAGGAGGCCATCACTGCTGTTTCCGATGCCGTACGTCGCAGCCGTGCAGGACTTCAGGACCCAAAGCGACCTATCGCCTCGTTCATCTTCCTCGGCACCACAGGTGTCGGTAAGACAGAACTCGCAAAGACTCTCGCAGAATACCTCTTCAACGACGAGACGATGATGACCCGTATCGACATGAGCGAGTATCAGGAGAAATACAGCGTCTCACGACTTATTGGTGCACCTCCGGGATACGTGGGCTACGACGAGGGTGGACAGCTCACTGAGGCCGTACGCAGAAAGCCGTATTCTGTAGTGCTCTTCGATGAGATCGAGAAGGCTCATCCTGATGTGTTCAACATACTGCTTCAGGTATTGGACGACGGACGTCTCACAGACAACAAGGGACGTACTGCCAACTTCAAGAACACCATCATCATCATGACCTCTAACGCCACTCGTGAACAACTGCGCAGCACCATGCGTCCTGAGTTCCTTAACCGTATCGATGAGATTATCACCTTTACGCCACTCACCAAGGAGCAGATTGCCGATGTTGTTCGCTTGCAGATAAAGAAGGTTACCGACATGCTGGCTCCACAGGGCATCACGCTCGAATGCACGCCTCAGGCCATAGCTTACCTTGCAGAGGAGGGTTACGACCCCGACTTCGGAGCCCGTCCTGTAAAACGAGCCATCCAGCAGTTCGTGCTCAACGACCTCTCTAAGAAGCTCCTTGCCGATGAGGTAAATCGCGACAAGCCGATTATCATCGATGAATTCGGCGACGGCTTAGTCTTCCGCAATTAACAGTAAAGGGAACCGAGATGGTTCCCTTTTACTATTTTACATCGAAGACTATCTTCCTGCGATTACCTTTCGGACGCACTGCGAAATGCACCCAAACGGTAGAGCCTCTAACCTCGATGATAAGCTCATCAAAGTCCTCTTTCGAATCATCAGCGATATCGAGTAGGATAACTGCATAGCGAAGCGCCTGCTCCTTGCCTAAGCACCTGATATCCGCCGCACAACCTACGAGATGATTCGAGGTCGAGCTTCCCCCTGCCCTCTTATTCACCTCCCAAGAGCGATAGGCAGAGTTGATGATTATAGGATCATTC
>CACWLC010000004.1 GCA_902761605.1 uncultured Prevotellaceae bacterium | reverse complement strand
ATGCTCTTCCTCTGAAAGCGGAGCCACCTGGTGAGGCTGCTGCTTCCACTCTCCGAACCGTCTGTATCTGTCTTTCACCTCCATATTCTGTGGGCAAAGGTACAAATTATTCTTGAGATAATATATAATCAGGCAATATTTTTGTAACTTTGCAGCCGAATGGACGAAACGAAGAAAGGATTTATTCAGTTGCACCTTAGTGTGCTCTTGGCAGGCTTTACAGGCTTGTTCGGGAGGCTGATAACGCTTAACGAGGTTGATATCGTGTGGTATCGAATGCTTTTTACCACTTGTATTTTGTTGGTATTCACAGGGCTACCTCGTATCGGATGGCGGAAATTCCTTCAACTATGCGGATGCGGAGCGTTATTGGGGCTTCACTGGATTCTGTTTTATGGAAGCATAAAGGCATCGAATGTATCGATAGGTGTCATCTGCTTCTCATTGATAGGTTTCTTCACGGCTATCTTCGAGCCTCTTATCTTCAAAAAGCGGTTCTCTGGTCTCGAATTACTCTTTTCGCTGATAACCGTCTTGGGTGTGCTCTGCATCTTCTCGCTCGATGCCCGCTATCGTTATGGCATCATGATTGGCGTGATTTCATCGGCTGTCTGCGCACTCTATGCCATCTGTAATAAGAAGGCGAGCGTGGGTGTTCGGAGTCGTACGGTACTGATGTATCAGATGTCTGGCGGCCTTATCATCGTGTCGGCTATCATACCCATATATCTGTGGTTCTTCCCAAGTCAGCAGCCTGTGGTAGTCATTCCAGAAGGTACCAACCTATGGTACATGCTATGTCATGCGCTCTTCTGCACAGTAGGAATGTATCTGCTCCAGATTCAGGCCTTGAAACGACTTTCTGCTTTCACAGTCAACTTAACCTATAATCTGGAGCCTTGTTACACGATTATCCTCGCTTTTCTTATCTTTGGCGAAGGTCGGGAGATAAATTTCTCCTTCTATCTTGGTATCGCCCTGATTCTACTAAGCGTACTTCTTCAGTCGATGAAAGCCTGGCGCCATTGAGTTGTGACAATTGAGACAAAAAGGACAATCGATTTTCCGCACCATTTAATAATTTGCACGAATAATTTGTAGGATTCGGCTTTATGTTGTAACTTTGCAGCATGAATCAAGAATCAGGGATAGTATCGGGTTCTGAGCGACGGGTGTTGTATCACGCTGTGGCATTCCTGGTAGTGGCAATCTGGGGATCTACGTTTGTGTTTACAAAACTGCTGTTGCTTGGTGGATTCTCTCCGGCTCAGATCTTCACGCTGCGCTTTATCATAGCCTATGCGATGCTGCTGGTGTTCTGCCTGTGGCGAGGTATAAGATGGCTTTGCGACAGTTGGAAAGACGAGCTCTTGATGCTGGGTTTAGGTATCTCAGGAGGCTCGCTCTATTTCCTTGCCGAGAATGAGGCGATGAACCATACCACAACTACTAACACATCGCTGATAGTATGCCTCTGTCCGCTGTTTGCATCATTGCTAATCGGACTCTTTTATAAGTCGCAGCGCCTCAATCGCACTCAGATAATAGGAACCATCATAGCAGCAACGGGTCTTGTTGTGGTAGTGATGAATGGTCACTTTGTGCTCCATCTCTCTCCTTTAGGCGACACACTGGCTTTCATTGCCTGTCTATGCTGGGCGGTCTACAGCCTTCTGATGATTCCCGCCAACGCCAAATACGATACGATATTCGTTACGCGTAAGGTATTCTTCTATGGATTGTTGTCGATGATACCTTATTTTATCTTCTTTCCGGGATTGAACGTGCAGAAGCTGTTTGAGCAACCAGCGCTCTTGTGGAACCTGCTGTTTCTTGGATGTGTGGCCTCTACATTCTGTTTTCTTACCTGGAACTGGGTGATGAAGAAACTGGGTGCCATCATTGTTACCAACTATGTATATTTCAACCCCGTCACCACCATTCTCTTTGCCTGGCTATTGCTCTCAGAGCCAATCACGGGCTACTTCATCTTTGGAACGGTGCTCATCCTTGTGGGTATGTATCTGAGCGATAAACATAAATGAATCACTAAATAATAAAACTATGAACATTGGAGACAAAGCGCCTGAGATATTGGGCAAAGACGAACAGGGACGTGATATCCGTCTGAGTGACTACAAAGGCCGTAAGCTCGTATTGTATTTCTACCCAAAGGATAACACCAGCGGATGTACTGCAGAGGCTTGTAGCTTAAGAGACCATTACGCTGAGTTGCAGGGTGCCGGCTACGAGGTAGTGGGAGTGAGCAAGGATTCTGCAGCATCGCACGTGAAGTTCAAGGAGAAACACGAACTCCCCTTCCCATTGATCGCTGACGTAAATCATGAGCTTCTGGAGGCTATGGGAGCCTGGGGCGAGAAATCGATGTATGGCAAGAAGACCATCGGCACCATCCGTACCACCTTTATTATTAATGAGGAGGGCGTAATCGAGCAGATCTTCTCAGGCAAGCAGATAAAGACCAAGGAGCACGCAGAACAGATACTGAATAAGTAGATGGAGAAGATAACAGAACAGCCATCGCATTTCGACAATCTTGAACAGATGTCGGTCTCAGAACTGCTTCAGCACATCAACGAAGAAGATTTGCTGGTGGCTGAGGCTGTGCGTAAGGCTATCCCTCAGATAGGGGCGCTGGTAGAGGCTATAGAGCCGAGGATGAAGAGGGGAGGGCGGCTGTTTTATATCGGAGCAGGTACCAGTGGTCGGCTTGGTGTGCTCGATGCAAGTGAACTGCCTCCAACCTTTGGTGTTTCTTGCGATTGGGTCATAGGTATCATCGCTGGTGGTGATGAGGCTCTGCGACGTGCTGTTGAGAATGCTGAGGATATCTCAGAGCAAGGCTGGAAGGATCTGTTGGCTCATCATCCCACAAAAGATGATTCTGTGATTGGTATCGCCGCCTCAGGCACTACTCCTTATGTGATAGGTGCTGTCACTAAAGCTAAGGAAAACGGTCTTCTTACAGGTTGTATCACCAGTAATCCAGATAGCCCTTTGGCTGCTGTGTCTGACTATCCAGTCGAAACGATTGTGGGCCCAGAGTTCGTAACGGGCTCCAGTCGCATGAAGAGCGGAACGGCTCAGAAGATGGTGCTCAATATGATATCCACCTCGCTGATGATACGTCTTGGACGGGTTCAGGGCAACCGTATGGTAAAGATGCAGCTTACTAACGCCAAGCTTGTAGACAGAGGCACTCGTATGCTTCAGGAGATGCTCGGCCTAAGCTATGATGAGGCTCAGGAGCGATTATTGGAAGCCGGTAGTGTGGATGGCGCACTCTCTGAGGAGTGATTCTGATATATCTTCCAGCCAAGAGCTGCTACGATGATACTCATCAGTGGACTCAGCAGATTGAAGAAACAATAAGGCAGATAGGTTAGGGTGGGTACTCCTAACACAGTAGACTGCGTCATTCCACAAGTGTTCCAAGGGATAAGCACAGAGGTAACAGTAGCTGCATCCTCTGTGGTTCGGCTCAGCAGTCGAGTCTCATAACCCTCCTTGCGATACACCTCTTTATACATATCGGCATTGAGCACGATGGAGATATACTGGTCGCCAGTGGTGATGTTAAGGAAGATTCCTGTGCCTACAGTCGATGAAACCAGACTTATGCGATTGCGGATGAATCGTATGATAACACCTGTGATGCTCTCAATCATACGGCTTGCCACCATCGAAGCTCCGAAACACATAGCGCAGAGTATCAGCCAGATGGTATTCAGCATGCCAGCCATTCCGCTGGTAGATACCAGTTCGTTGAGTGAGGCATTGCCGGTATCTATTGCCGTTGATCCGTAATAGGTTATTGCGAGTCCTCTTGTAAGTGATGCAGCAGATGCGTTCATATTGCCAGCTATCTCACAGAGTATATGCGGCTGGAATATCAGCGCAACGATACCTGCCATTAAGGAGGAAACAAACAACACTATCAGCGAAGGCACACTACGGGCAATCAGTACACCAGTAAGAATAGGAACCAACAGCGTCCAAAGTGATATGTTAAAGGTTTTAGATAGTCCTTCCGTATATTCGCCCACTTGTATTTCCGTATCAGCGGCATCGCCTAGTCCTGCGATGAAGAAGATAATTAGGGCGATGATGAACGATGGCATCGTGGTGTACATCATATAGCGGATATGAGTGAAGAGATCAACACCCGTGGCTGAAGATGCAAGGATGGTTGTATCGCTCAATGGTGACATCTTATCGCCGAAGTAAGCTCCGGAGATGATTGCTCCTGCCGTCCAGGCCTCAGATACTCCAAGGGCGTGTCCGATACCCAGCAGGGCTACTCCTATTGTGGCAATCGTTGTCCAAGAACTGCCTGAAAGCAAGGACACCAAAGCACAGATAATGCACGATGAAATCAGGAAAAACTGAGGCGACATAATCTGTATGCCGTAATAAATCAAAGTAGGCACGATGCCGCTTATCATCCACGAGCCAGACAGCATTCCCACGCATAAGAGTATAAGCAGGGTGGCAGCAACCCCACCAATTGTCTTTTTTATCTGTTCTTCGAAAGTCCTCCAGCGCACCTTGTATATCGCCATCGAGAGACATACGCATACCGACATTCCCATAAGCAGGGCTATCTGACTGCCTCCATTCAGCGAGTCGCTGCCAAACAGGGCTATCACTATGCCTAAGAACACAATCAATACCACAACGGGTATGATGGCTATCAGAGGGTGGGGAGATACTGGCTTTTCGTTCATGTTATTTCTTCTTAAGAATCTCCGCTACAGTCTCTAAGAGTCTGATATTCATCTCTTTGGTGTCGGAGAGCAGATTCCATACGGCATCCTCTGAGAGCACACCCCGACGGAGGTTTGGAGGCAGCAGACCAGCTTCATCGTCGGCATAGTCTTGTTTCCAGTCATCGCTGCTATAGTATTCATCGAGGGCAGAGATGGATTCCTGTACATCGATATAGTTGTCGAGAGCTGCTGAGAGTTGCATAACGGCTGATGAGGCTCTGTCGAGATAGAGTTCCATTTGTTTAATACGTTCGATTTGTTCCATAATTGTTGGTTTTTTATTTGGTTTTCAAAAGGATAGCGGTATAAATTCTGCCAGAGTTGATACCTAAGCGACGAGCTGAGAAAAATATCTCGTGCTGCTTAAAGGTACAGATATCAGAAACGTGGATACTATCTTTTATGATGCCAGCAGCGATAAGCTGTTCTTTATTGCACATAGGCAGATCGATGTGCCATTTCTCGCAATTCGGCTCTTTCGCAGGATATCTCTTACTGATGGTGCTCATGTTGAAGCCTGCCTTTTCGAAAGCATCATATACCTCATCGCCAATTTCGAAACTATCGAGGCTGATGCCTGGACCTATCTGGGCGATAATGTCCGATGGAATCGAACCATAAGCATTGCGCATGCTCTTTACGGCTTTCTCTGCTATACAGCTCACTGTTCCCCTCCAGCCTGCATGAACAGCACAGACGGCATGATTCTTCTTATCATGTAAAAGAATAGGGATGCAGTCGGCGGTAGACACTCCGATGCAGACATTATTAAGATTAGTCATGATCGCATCGATACCTTCGAGCCTTTGTTGGCGCTCGTTGGCAGATAGACTGAAGAAATCATCATCTATCTTAGCAATCTCTGTAAGATGCACCTGATGAGGCATCAGCAGTTTGTCATCATCAATATCCAACAATTCGCAAAGAGCCTTGCGGTTCTGGCCTATCGTCTCATCATTGTCACCACAATATCTGTTGATGTTCCATTCCCCATAGCTTCCCTCGCTATAGCCACCAAGCCTTGTGCTGCTGAAAGCTATAACATCACCATCAAAGTTGTAGAAATGCAGTTCTGGTCTTTTCATCTTCTGCCGTTTTGACTGCAAAATTAACAAATTCTTTTTAAAATCCACATAAAAGCGTCTGATTATCAGAAAAAACCTTTAATTTTGCAACCAAGAACGATATTTTTATGGAAAAGATTCAGATATACGTAGAACGCCTTATCGAGGCTTGTGGCATTACTGGTGATACAGTAAGCATTGTTACTCACATTATACTTGTGATTATAGCGTTCCTTCTAGCTGCTATCGCTGGGTGGATTTGCAAAAGGTTGTTTGTGCCTACGATTTTGAAACTGACATCGAAGACAGATGCAACATGGGATGATGTGATATTCAACGAGAAAGTGTTGCTTACAGCTTGTAGCATTATACCCGCAATCGTCATCTGGCTGCTTCTCCCTTGGACATTCTTCGAATTCCCGTCTGTAAGAGAAGTACTTACCAGGCTTACAGCTATCTATATCACTGTGATGTCTGTGCGCACAGTGTTTGTCTTTATCGATTCACTAAAACTATTGGAAAAAGGTCAGCGTACAGCAAAGCAACAGTATCTTTATTCCATTTGCGGAGTACTGAAGATCATAATGGTTTTCATCGCTGTCATTGTGGTTATCGCCATCATCATCAATAAAGACCCGTCGACACTCTTTGCCGGACTTGGTGCAGCTTCGGCCATCTTGATGCTTGCTTTTCAGGATACCATCAAGGGACTTGTGGCTGGTATCCGCCTAACAAATAATGATATGGTGCATATCGGTGATTGGATAACTCTTAATTCTGCTGGGGTTAACGGCAGGGTGGAGGAGATAACACTCACTACCGTTAAGGTGCGCAACTTCGACAATACCATTGTAACAGTCACCCCTCAGGCGCTTGTTGATGGCTCGTTCCAGAACTGGCTCGGAATGGAGCAGAACGAGGGTCGTAAGCAGTCGCGAAAGATGTATTTCGACTTTCGTAGTATCCGTCTCGATGACGATGGAATCGCTAATATCACCAAGTTCCGTCAGCATATTGAGCAGTGGCTGAAGGGAAATCCTAAGGTGATAGGTGATAAGAACCCGTTGGTTCGTCAGGCTGAGGCCTCACAGGGTGGATGCTGTCTGGAGTTCACCTTCTGGCTGTATGCTCAGGCTTGGGCAGACTTCGAACACGACACTGCCGACATAATGGAATACATCTATGCCGCCAGTGCCGAGTATGGGCTTACTATCTATCAGCAGTTCCCTAATCAGTAAGTTATTAGAAACGGTAGTCGATACCTAAGCCTATAACGTTGTTGCTGCGTGAGTAGGTCTCGATGCCATAAGATGCCTGCTTCTCGTAGTCGCTATAGATGGTGATGAAATAGCCGGCATTCAGGCGAACCTTCTCATTGATGTTCCAGGCACCACCTAAGCCGATGCTATAGCTGTCGCAAGCGAAAGAGGTGTTCTGCTGGTAGCCGTCAGAGAGTCCGTAATCGGTACGCTGACCACCACAGCTTACTGTGAACTTATCGTTGATGTCATATTCAACACCAGCCAGGAACTCGTGAGTGCCGTGAGTAAGTTCGTTCTGACGATCATTAGCCATCTTAGCGTTCTTATCATCGAAGAAATGATACTCAAGGGTAGCACGAAGTTTGGGCGTGAACTCGTAACCAGCTGCTACAGAGAGTAATGCAGGCATATCATAACGAGTGCGAGCACCATCCTGATAAGGAGCGGTGTAAGTAGCCAAACCTCCTTCTACTGTAGTCTTGATTTGAGTTGCCATTGCAATAGCTGTCTCTGCTGGCAGAGCTCCTGCTGCAACCAGCTTTGCCAATGGAGCCTCAACAAGCTGTTCTGAGTTGAGCGAGGCGGCCAAAGAGTTGGTCTCGTTCTTGGTGCTTATCTTTGTACGGAACTCATATCGGGCGGTAAGAGTGAGAGGCCCCTGATGGTAGTTTACGCTGATCATTGGTGTGAAGCCCCAGCCTTTTTGGTCGACATCGAGTGACAAATATGCGAGACTACCCATAGTGGAGTGATTTGCCCTAACATGTCCACGATAATATCCGTCATAATAGTTGACACGTACGCCAGCAGCTGCTGAGAGACAGTCGAGCAGCTTATAGGTGAAATTCACCTGTCCGCCATAGATATACTGCTTGCCTTTCATCTCTGCGTCGTATTGGTCGGGAGTAACAACGGGAGCGAAGCCCTGGGTTGCATCCGACAGGCTCTTGGTAAGTGTCGTAATCGTGCTACCCAGCAGTACATTAAACATGGGCACACCATTGTCATATTCCACGAAACCACCACTTCCCACAATACCAATCATCGATGAAATGGCCCATTTGTCTTTCTTATAAGCAGCAAAGAGAGCTGGTACTATAGGTGCTGAGGCTACTCCTTCATACTTGGTATCGCCAAGCTTTATATCACGATTCTGCCAAGGTTTCTGGAAGTTGAGCGATAGTTGCCAACCCTCTTTTGCCCAAGCCATACCGGCAGGGTTGGAGTAAGCTGCATCGATGTCAAATGTCGCGCCACGAGCCATCATACGGTCGAAGGCGATGTGGTAGTTGGTGTTGGTCATAAGACCACCAGCAAAGGTTGAGGCACTTGCAAAAAATGCCAATACTGTAAGTGTCAGAACTTTCTTAATCATATTGTTTATCTTTGGTTGATGGCGCAAAGGTACTAATAAAATACTGAATAACAGACAATTCTGTGAAAAAGTTACGTAAATTGGCACTTTTTCTTTGCGTTATTCGATATATATCGTTTTTTTATGTAATTTTGCAGTAGAAATGAATAAGGCGACAAAGGATTTCATACGTGAGCATGCTGATGCAGACGTGCGACAGCTGGCACTTCAGGCGAAAAAGAACCCTGAAGTGGATTTGACCTATGCTTTAGAACAGATTGCCGGGCGGCAGAAAGCAAAGATGAAGCTTCCAAGTTGGGCAAAGATTGATGGGATGGTGTATCCCCCACATATTTCAATGGAGCAGTGCTCGAGTGAACTGACTGCGAAGTATAAGGCAGAGATTGTACCATGCGGCAACTATTTCGTAGATCTGACAGGCGGCTTTGGAGTGGATTTTTCGTTGATTGCCAAAACGTTCAAACATGCCGTTTATGTGGAGCGTCAGGAACATTTATGCGCTATCACTTCAGAGAATTTCAGACTCTTAGGGCTTGATAATGCAGAGGTCGTAAATGCCGATGGAATCGAGTATCTTCATCAAATGGATCATGCGGATCTTGTCTTTATTGATCCAGCAAGAAGGGATGATCATGGAGGCAGGACGTATGGGATTGCCGACTGTACTCCTAATGTGCTTGAGGTGATGGATGAGCTGATGCTGAAGACGAATATGCTGTTGCTGAAGCTTTCGCCGATGCTTGATTGGAGGAAGGCTGTAAGGGATTTAGGGGGCGCAAGTGAGGTGCATATTGTGTCCGTAGATAATGAGTGTAAGGAGTTGCTGATAATGGTTAAGCACGATGTGCAGCCGATAAAAGTAGTATGTGTCAATCTGTTTTCGAATGAAGAGAGAGAAGTCTTTGAGTTTGATGATACAGAATCAACCCCTTTGCGTCAGAATATCTCATCGAAGACCTATCTTTTCGAGCCGAACACCTCAATTATGAAGGCAGGGTGCTTTGATGAGATACAAGCCAGATTCCCTGTTGCTCAACTTGATAATAACAGTCATTTGTTTGTGTCTGATCATGAGATACCAGATTTCCCAGGGCGGCGATTTAAAATCGAGATTGTTACATCGATGAACAAACGTGAACTCAAAGAGGCTCTCGCTGGCATCGACAGAGCAAATATCGCTGTAAGGAACTTCCCTGTTTCTGTTGCTGAGTTGAGAAAGAAACTTAAGTTAAAGGATGGTGGCGATGTGTTTATCTTTGCTACAACAGTTGCAAAAGAAGGTCATCAGTTGTTTATTTGCCGTAAAATTGGTTAAATCTTTTGTTTTTTCCTCTCTTTTTCGTTACCTTTGCAACGATATCAAAGCTTTAAAGAAAAAAAACGAATATGTCGTCAGTAGAAATTAGGAAGGTTACAGACAAAAAGAGTCTCACGGACTTCATAGATTTTCATTATGACTTGTACAAAGGGAATCAGTTTGATGCCCCTAATCTATTTAATGACGAGTTACATACCCTTAGTAAAGATAAAAATGCCGCTTTCGAGTTTTGCGAGGCAGAATATTTCCTTGCTTATAAGGACGGCATGCTTGTTGGTCGTATAGCTGCTATCATCAATCGCAGGGCCAACGAGAAATGGGATCGTAAGAGTGTACGTTTCGGATGGGTGGACTTCATCGATGATATCGAGGTGAGCCGAGCACTCTTTGATGCTGTTGAGCAATGGGGACGTGAGAAAGGAATGACTGAGATTATTGGTCCACTTGGATTTACAGATATGGACCAGGAAGGCATGCTGATAGAAGGCTTTGACCAGATGAGCACGATGGCTACTATCTACAATTATCCTTATTATCCCAAGCATATCGAACAAATGGGCGGATGGGAGAAAGACAACGACTATGTTGAGTTTAAGCTGTTTGTACCAAAGGAGGACATGCCTGAGAAATTCAAAAAGGTGGCTGAACTGGTGATGAAACGCTATAATCTTCACCCCTCACATCCCAAACGCAGTCAGATAATGGGCAAGGAGCAGATAGGTCGTAAGGTGCTCGATGTTGTCAACAAGTCATTTGGTCATCTCTATGGCTACTCACAGATGACAGAAGCACAGATCGACGAGTATCTGAAGATGTATTTCCCCATGCTCGATATGAATCTGATCTGCCTTATTGAAGACTGGAACACTCCAAATCATGATATTGTAGGTGTTGGCATCTCAATCACCTCAATGACACGTGCCTTGCAGAAATGCCATAAGGGTCGCCTGTGGCCTTTCGGATGGTGGCATTGTCTGCGGGCGCTGAAGTTCCATAAGGCGGAGTGTGTAGACCTTATGCTGGTAGGTATACTGCCGGAATATCAGCAGAAGGGAGCAAACGCTCTGTTGTTCTATGATCTCATCCCTATCTACCAGAAGTACGGCTTCAAGTGGGGCGAGACAAATGTTGAGATGGAGACCAACGAAAAGGTTCAGAGCCAGTGGCAATATCTGGAGCGTGAGCAGCATAAGCGTCGTCGCTGCTTCCGTAAATCATTATAACCTAATTGGAAAATGGCAGAAAACAATAACATAATCCAAGAAGAAAACGTCATTTACGATGACGATAACATTCGTACCCTAACAGGTCTTGAACATATCCGTCTGCGTCCTGGTATGTATATCGGACGTCTTGGCGATGGTTCTTCAGCAGAAGATGGTATCTACGTCCTGTTGAAGGAGGTCTTCGATAACTCTATCGATGAATTTAAGATGAAGGCAGGAGACCGTATCGAGGTAACGGTAGAGGATAATCTCCGTATCTCCGTTCGCGACTATGGCCGAGGAATCCCTCAGGGAAAGCTCATCGACAGTGTGAGTATCCTTAACACCAGCGGAAAGTTCGACTCTAAGGCGTTCAAGAAAAGTATCGGACTTAACGGAGTGGGTGTTAAGGCAGTTAATGCCTTGAGTACTCATTTCGAGGTGCGCAGCTATCGCGAAGGGAAGGTGCGTAAGGCTACTTTCGAATGCGGCAAACTCACAAGCGATATCACGGAACCATCTCAGGACGAGAATGGCACATATATCTATTTCGAGCCGGATGCCTCGATGTTTCATAATTATAAGTTCCATGATGAGATAGTGGAAAATATGCTCCGCAACTATACTTATCTCAATATCGGACTGACGATAATGTATAATGGGCGCCGTATCCTCTCACGTCATGGACTCGAGGATTTGCTGAAGGACCGTATGACCAGCGATGCTCTCTATCCAATCATCCACCTTCAGGGCGATGACATAGAGATTGCCTTTACCCATGCTAATCAGTATGGTGAGGAGTATTATTCGTTTGTCAACGGACAGCATACCACTCAGGGCGGTACTCATCAGAGTGCCTTTAAGGAGCACATTGCAAGAACCATCAAGGAGTTCTTCAATAAGTATGAGTATGGCGATATCCGTACCGGTATAGTTGCCGCTATCTCCATCAATGTCGAGGAACCGATCTTTGAGAGTCAGACAAAGATTAAGTTGGGTTCTACTGTGATGTCGCCTGAGGGTATCAGTATAAATAAGTATGTTGGTGACTTCATAAAACAGGAGGTAGACAACTATTTACATATCCACAGCGATGTGGCAGAAGTCTTAGAGAATAAGATCAAGGAGAGCGAGCGTGATCGTAAGGCGATGGCTGGTGTTACCAAACTGGCTCGCGAACGTGCTAAGAAGGCCAACCTCCATAATCGCAAGCTACGCGACTGTCGTATCCACTTCTCTGATGCCAAGAATGAGCGCAAGGAGGAGTCGAGCATCTTTATTACTGAGGGTGACTCTGCCAGCGGAAGCATCACCAAGAGCCGTGATGTGAACACTCAGGCGGTTTTTTCGCTAAGAGGAAAGCCTCTCAACAGCTTCGGGCTCACCAAGAAGGTTGTCTATGAGAACGAGGAGTTCAATCTGCTTCAGGCCGCCCTTGATATCGAAGAGGGACTTGACACATTGCGTTATAATAAGGTCATTGTGGCTACTGATGCTGATGTCGATGGAATGCATATCCGATTGCTTATCATCACATTCTTCCTGCAGTTCTTCCCAGAACTGATAAAGAAAGGACATGTCTATGTGCTACAGACTCCGCTTTTCCGTGTTCGTAACCGTCGCACAAAGATAAAGAATAAGCATGTTATCGCTGAGGCTGATGCAAAGGCCGACAAGAAGAGTGATTTTATCACCCGTTACTGCTATAGTGAGGAGGAACGTGTAAAGGCTATCAGCGAGTTGGGACCTGACCCAGAGATAACACGATTCAAGGGTCTTGGTGAAATATCGCCTGAGGAGTTTGCTGGTTTCATTGGCCCGGATATCCGTTTGGAACAGGTAACCCTTCATAAGACTGACCAAGTACAGAAACTATTGGAATACTACATGGGCAAGAATACGATGGAGCGTCAGAACTTCATCATCGATAACCTTGTAATCGAGGAAGACCGCCCAGAAGAGGATGTTTATGAATAAGATAAGATTTGTATTGTGTTCAGCGATAATCTCGCTGTTTACAATAAATACTTCTGCTCAGTTTAGAGTTAATAGTGGTGATGACAGTCCTATGCGAAAGCTTCAGTTCGCAGAGGTTGCCATCAATAACCTTTATGTAGACAGTGTCGATGAGAAGAAACTCGTGGAGGATGCTATTCGAGGCATGCTCGAGAAACTTGACCCACATTCCACTTACGCTACACCAAAGGAAGTAAAGGAACTTAACGAACCCCTGAACGGCAATTTCGAGGGCATCGGGGTGCAGTTTAATATGATGCAGGATACCCTTATGGTGATCCAGCCAGTAACCAATGGCCCTTCAGAGAAGGTAGGAATCATCGCTGGCGACCGTATCATATCTGTCAACGATACTGCCATTGCTGGTGTGAACATGTCGAAAGAGGAGATTATGAAACGCTTGCGTGGTCCTAAGGGCACGAAGGTGCGTCTTGGCATCGTTCGTTCTGGTATTAAGGAGAAGCTTGAGTTCACTGTTGTTCGCGATAAGATCCCTGTTCACTCTATCGATGCCACATATATGATTCGTCCTGGCATCGGATATATCCGCATAGGTAATTTTGGAGCTCAGACATACGAGGAGTTTATTGCAAGTCTGGAGAAACTTCAGGCTCAGGGCATGAAGGACCTTATTCTCGATCTTCAGGAGAATGGCGGAGGTTATCTTAAGGCTGCTGTTGATATTGCAGATGAGTTCCTCAAGCGTGGAGATATGATTGTCTATACTGATGGCCGGAAAACAAAGCGATATGAATATCGTGCACGTGGAGGAGGGCGTTTTACTACAGGAAAGGTGGTTGTGCTCGTGGATAGCTACACAGCCTCAGCAGCAGAGATTGTCACTGGTGCCATTCAGGATCAGGATCGTGGTCTCGTTGTAGGCCGCCGTACTTTCGGAAAGGGCCTTGTACAGCGTCCTATCGACCTGCCCGACGGGTCTATGATTCGTCTCACAGTGGCTCATTACTATACGCCTTCAGGTCGTTGTATCCAGAAGCCTTACACCAAGGGAGGTGCAAAGGATTATGCTATGGATATGTTAAACCGTCTGAAAAGTGGTGAACTGACCAATGCTGACAGCATCCACTTTGCTGACAGTCTGAAGTTTGAGACTCTTCGTGAGCATCGCACCGTTTATGGTGGTGGAGGTATCATGCCGGATTATTACATCCCTCTCGACACCACTATTTATACTAAATTCCATCGTGAGTTGGCGGCCAAGTCAATAGTAATTCAGTCGAATCTTCGTTTCGTTGATAATCATCGTAAGGAACTGAAGCAGCGTTGGACTGACTTTGCTGACTATAAGCAGAACTTCGAGATTCCACAGAGCCTTGTTGATGAGATACTTGCAGAAGGCGAGAAACAGAACATCAAGCCCAAGGACGATGCTGAACTACAGAAGACCTTGCCTTATCTCCGATTACAGATGAAGGCTCTCATAGCCCGCGACCTATGGGAGATGAGTGAGTATTTCTCTGTTTTCAACGAGAGTAGTGAGATAGTAAAGAAGGCCCTCGAGGTAATAAGTCAAGACTAACATATTATCCATTACAATTATGAAGAAACTGATTTCATTTGGCCTGCTGTTGCTTGCCATCACGATGCAGGCCCAGACAGCGAGAAAGTTTACGCTCAAACTTACCGACGACGGTAAGGCGGAGATGGTTTGCTTCCTTCCTCAGACTCCTTCAGGGAAAGCGATTGTGGGAGTGCCTGGCGGAGGCTATTCCGTATTATCAAACGGCCATGAGGGCTATTTGGCATCTGATTGGCTCAATAATCAGGGCATCGCGTATTTCGTTGTCAACTATCGTCTGCCAGGGGGCGACCGTAGCAAACCCATCGGCGATGTGGAGAGTGGCATCCGCATCGTTCGCGACTCTGCTGCTATATGGGGCATCAATCCTCACGATGTGGGCATTATGGGCTTCTCTGCAGGCGGACATCTGGCATCTGTTATATCTACACATGCAGCCTTTGATGTACGCCCGGACTTTAGCATCTTGTTCTATCCCGTTATCTCCATGGATGAAAGGGTGTCTCACAAGTGGTCGTGTGTCAATTTCCTTGGTGAAGAGGGACAGAAGAACCCAGACCTTGTGCGTGATTTCTCGACAATGAATGTGGTGCGCCGTCACCTTACGCCTCCTGCCGTTATCATCACTGCCAGCGATGACCGCTTAGTGCCTTTTACGACGAATGGCTTGGAATATTATAAGGCCATGCGCAATGTTGGTAACGACTGTGCCATGTTTGTATATCCCACAGGTGATCACGGTTTCGGATTCGGTCCTTGGTTTAAGTATCACGACCAGTTGCTTACAGATCTCGGTAACTGGTTGAAAGCCCGCCAGACACCACAGCCTGATGCCATCCGTGTGGCTTGCGTCGGCAACAGCATTACTGATGGTCATGGCATCGACATGGCTACACAGTACGGCTATCCTGCCCTGTTGCAGAAGAAACTGGGTAACGGCTACTGGGTGAAGAACTTTGGTGTTAGTGGCCGTACGATGCTGAACAAGGGAGACCTGCCCTATATGAATGAACTGGCGTGGGAGGATGCACAGGCTTTCAAGCCCGATGTAGTGATAATCAAATTGGGTACCAACGACTCTAAGCCCCAGAACTGGCAATACGGCTCAGAGTTCCGCCAGGATCTGGAACAGATGATTTTCTCTTTGCGTCCTGATTTGAAAACACCAGCCAAGAAAAGCAAGAAGAAGGCCAAGAATGCTGCTCCCGCAAAGCCACAAATCTTCCTCTGCACACCCATCAAGGCCGAGAAGCCGTCATGGAATATCAATGAATCAGTGATTGCAAATGAGATTATCCCCATCCAGCAGGAGGTTGCTAATAAATACGGCCTTCAGGTCATCGACCTCCACACCCTTTTCGAGGGAGGTGATGAGCTGATGCTTCCTGACGGAATTCATCCCAATGGCAAGGGTGCTCAGCGCTTGGCTGAGATAATCTACGAGAGCTTGAGCAAATAAGATTATCGCTCCAGTTCGAATACTGGAATGAACGACCTGTCTACAGCGGTGGTTATGGTTTGACCTCCGCTGTAATATTTTCCTGTCTTGCGGTCACGCCAGCGGCCACTGGTCTTAGGCAGATAGGTCTGCCACTCAGTGACATTGGGTTCCGTAACAGGACTGATAAGCAGACGAGGTCCGAACATATATTCATATTTCTGAGCCAATGCCTGTGGGTCGTCGGCAAAGTCGAATACCAATGGGCGCATCATGGTATAACCCTCCTTGGAGATTCGCTCTGCACACTCTTCAATATAAGGGCGCAAAGCCTCTCGTTCCTTGATGCAATTGGTTATTATCTCCTGGGCTTCAGAACCATAGTTCCAGGGTTCTGTATTACTCATATAGCCGTGTACTCGCATCAGGGGCAGATAGACGCTTGTCTCTATCCAACGGAGCATGCGATTGATGTAATCCTGATTATTGTATTGGTCTCCGGGACGGAAAAATCCTCCTGCATCGTAAGTCCACCAGGGGATACCTGCTGCCTGTACTCCCAGACCTGCTGTTATCTGCCGACGGAAAGTCTCCCAATCGTTGCCTACATCACCGCTCCACAGGGCAGAGCCATAGCGTTGGATGCCTGGGAATCCGCAACGGGTAAGAATCATCGGCTCCTTGCCAGCTTCAACTAATCCTTCATAAACGGTCTTGTTTACTAACAGCGGATAGATATTACGAACTTGTTCACCGCTCCATTTGCCATTATTTACCTTTCGGCCAACAAGGTCGTCATTCTCTGGTTCTGTAGCGTCCTGCCACCATGCATCGATACCAAGAGGCAGTAGTCGCTCCTTGAAATTCTTCCAATAGGCAGCTGCCGCCTGAGGATTAAAGAAATCTATCCAGTCTGTGCCTGGGATATAATAGTTGTCACTCTCCATCTGACGACCTACCTCAGAGTTCTTGTCAATCTTAGACCATACGCTGAGCATAAGGCGGATGTCCATCTTATGCAGACTGTCTGTGAGTGCTTTTGGATCAGGATAGAAATCCTCATCAAACCTCATTGAGTTCCAGCCGTATTTGCCCCAATATTGCCAGTCTTGTACGATGAGGCTAAGGGGAATGTCTTCCTCACGGAAACGATTGGCAGTCTCGAGAATCTCCTGAGAACTATGGAATCGCTCGCGACAATGAATATAGCCCAATGCCCACTTCGGCATCTGTGGACATTCGCCCGTAAGTTGGCGATAGGTAGCGATTATCTCATCAGGAGAACCTACGAATATGGTGTAGTCTACTGCTGTAGCCACAGGACTATGGAATGTTGTCTCGTCCTTTACCTTATTATAATATAGGGTAGGCAGGTCGTCTTTTGTCAGCTCTGCAGTCAACGTATGATGACCTTTCTCCAGATGTACTATCTTAGAGGCTGTTGGTGGCAGCCAGAGATTTTGCATCTCGATGACATTCTCTCCGTCGATGGCGAGGTTATGCCTACGGGCCATCTTCTGACCAACATCCAGAAGCAGGGCATAATCGCCAGATTCCTTGATGTCTATAGCTGCCTCGAAGATGTGTCTTTCGCGAACTTCCTGTTTTCCGCCTTCAGTAGAGGTTACATTCACCACCTCACGCTTTCCCCCGCCTTCGTGCTTAATGAGTCGTATACTCTGGCCACATGGGTTAAAATCAGTAAGTCCGTAGTTGTTCCATAAGATACCATAGCCCTTGCTGGAGATAAGCATGGGGATGGATATCTGGGTATTTACCTGAGTCAGTCGTCGTGAGAGTCCTCTAACATTGCTGTAGCCATCCTGAAACTGCCCTAATCCGAAGAGAAATTCATCTTTAGGGGAGTTGAAAGAAAGTGTTGCTTCGCCATTCTCAAACTGATGTCGCAGGGCTGTGAATACGGGTTTGCCATTACGATCCTTAACGATTAGTTGCTTTCGCTTCTTGTCAACAGTTACCTTGAGGTCGCAGTCGTCTACTGTCTCATGCTTCACATAGAGCCAGTCGGGCAGGTCGCTCTTCACCTCTCCCTTTGTAAATTGTACACGAACGGCATTCTTTGCCACATTGCTAACGGTAAGCTGTCCACCGTTAAAGGCCTGCTGGGCAAATGAAAAAACGGCGCAGCAGAGTAATGATATAGTTGATAAAGTTCTCATAACGCGGCAAAGTTACAAATTTTTTTTGAGAAAGTGTCTTTTCTACACAATTTTCTTATTGCCCTTTGGTAATTCCGCCTACAACGTCGCTGTTTTCAATAGTTGTCTCAGTCTTCTTGACACTGGCCTTAAGTTTGCCGAAACGATAAGACAGCGAGAAATTGATTCTACGTCCGCGTTGGGCTGAGTCGCTATAGCCATAGGTGTCGCCCTGAGTAGTATAACTGATGTAGTGGTTATACTTGCTGAACAGATTGTTGGCGTTGATTCTTAGCGTCAGTCGATTGTCTTTCAGGAACGAACGTTGCAGCGAGAATCCGTATTGAGTCCAAGGACGCTGGTAACTATACACATTTTCTACTGTATGTCCTGTCTGCCCGTAGATAAAGGCTATGAAGCGCAACTTCCAAGGCAGCTGCTGACTGCCATTGATGTAGTAGAACCCTGAGAATCCGCTATGTTTGAGATCAAGACTGGGGTTGCTGATGTTGTCGTAACTCATGTTGAAATTAGTAGAGAGCGTGGTGGTCTTGAAGGGTTTCCACTGTACATAGCCCTCAAACTGCCAGCGATGCAGGCGTTCAATGTTTCCGTAGGTCTGGTAGCGGATGTCATCCTTGGCATAAACCAACCGTCCGATGCCATCATCAAAGTACTTATAGGCAGGAGCCAGTTGCAGCGTGAGCCATCGGCCTATATACGAATAGATAAGGTATATGGTCTGTTTTCTACAGCTGCTAAGCTCTGCATTTCCATACGTCACCTGCGTGGGTGAACTTACTACAGCAGGATTCAGATAGGAGATACCAGGGCGACTGATGCTGGTTGTGTATTCCAACTTCAGCGAGTTGGCATCGTTAATCTGGTATTTCACACTGGCTTGCGGCACCCAGTCGTTCAGATGCCGTCCGAAGTCGCTGTCGCTGCCATCGGGATAATGCCCTTTCATATAGCTATGCTCATAGCGCAGACCAGCTCGTGCTGACCATTTGTCAAGATTCACCATATAGTCGGCATAGGCCGCTGCCACTTGGGTGGTATGCTCAAACTGGCTGTCGTAGGTAGGGTAGGGCGTAGTGGCATAGAAGTCCTGAACGGTGTGGCTGCTGTTGCCGCGATAGATATATTTGCCGCCTACTTCCAGCTTATGTCCTTGGGTTATCGGATGTACATAATCTGCCTGAAAGGTATGCTCCGTAAACCGCTCGTGGCTGTCGTTCAGCATACCCGTATAGTTGAATGGGGTATTTTGCATATCAGTATAGTTGCTCTCTTGTTGATCGTTCTGGCGCGTCAGGGCGAGCATATAAGAGAGAGTGAGAAGCTCGCCCTCGCGACGCGTCTTATGCTGATAGTCCAGCCGTCCGTTCCAAGAGTGGTGGTTATAGCCAGGCATCCAGTAGGTGTCAGAATAACCATAGAGCAGATGATTGTCAGGCGAATACATCTGGGTTGTGCCTCCGCCCTTTACATCCAGTTTATAGAAATAGCCGCTCAACGAGGCTGACAGCAGGTTCAGAGAGTCGATATCGTAGCTGGTATCAATATCTGCATAGTGGATATAGCCAGGATTGGAGCCTTGGTTCTGTCCCTTCATCGTATTGCCCGATGCTGTGTATGTACGTTCGGCATAGTTGATGTGCTCTGTTTCCTTGCTTGACATGCCGCCATAGCCGTAGTTTAAGCTGACGATGGTTTTCCCAAGTTGGGTGGTAAGATAGGCTGAGAGATTAGGATGCTCTAGCGTGTTATAGCTGGCGGTTACCGATCCTGTTACGCCATCCAGTCGCCTGCCATCCACCATCACAATATTCAGTATGGCATCCACGCCCTCGGCATCCTCACGGGCTCCTGGGTCGGTGATTACTTCGATGCGTTTTACAGCCGAGGCGGGCATGGCTTTCAGTATCTCTTTGGCGTTCTTAGACAGACTGGGGTCGTAATGCCCGTTCTTGTATATCTTGAAACTGCTGTTACCTTTTACCTTGATGTTATCCTCGCCATCCACAGTCACCATCGGCACCTTGCGCAGCATATCGAGCACAGTCAGAGTTTTCGACTCTTCATCGGCCTGAACGTCGTAGCCTATGCGGTCGATGTCTTGCTTGATGAGCTGCTTCTGTGCTTTGATTACGATGCCTTCAAGCTCTTTGTTCCATGTGATGGAATCATTCTTGCTTTTGCAAGCGTCCCCTTGGGCCGAGCGACTAACTGCTGTTGAATCCTGCTGGGCCATAATTACATTTGGGTACACCGATAGCAGGAATGTAAAAATCACACTTACACTCTTCATATTCTTTGTAATAAGTTTGTTCTTAAGAAATCTCTTCATACCAGTTGTTTTTCGTGCAAAGGTATGAAGAGAATATTAAGAGAGAGAATTATTTTGCTGACATTTGTCTGACATTTGCTAACCACTTGGAAATCAAACTATTCACCAAGCTTCTTTATGCTCATCTGGAATACATTTTGGATGAGTTCGTCTTTAGCGGCATGCTTTAGTTTAGCAAGTTCTTGGGCAACAATCTTTTTTTCCTCGGGTTCGAGCATCCCGGCATTTTTGCAGAGCTTGTAGATAGATGTAGCATAATAAGTAGCACTATTACCATCAGGCTTCTTCAGAAAGTGGTTCTTATAGGTGTTAAACTCGCTGAGCCATGACTCGGAACTCTTTTGATGATTGAAGAAGAGGGAATCGGAGTCGAACACCGAACTGCCGTCGAAGGGGAAACCGCTGCCAAATGAGATGCTGTTGCCATCGATGGTTATTTCTTTTCCATTGACACGGATGGCCCTTGGTTGTCTTATGCTTCTGCGATGCTCCTGCGTTGTGGCGTAGGTAACGATGAGCTTGCCTACAATCTCTTTTCCAATCTCTTTTCCTTCTTCACACCATTCCATAGCGTAGGCATATCGATGAGTTTTGCTTTTATCTTCAGGATCAAGGAAAAGCGCATAGATATAACGTGAGTTCTTAATTTCACCTATAGGATAGCCGTTATCTTCACCACCCACAGCTAAACTTGTATAGTTGTATGATCTCTTGTTAGCCGTCGATACAGAACTCATACTGTAGGCTTTTTCCTTGTCCTGATCGAACGCTTGTTTGATGTCTTCAACCAGATTGTGATGAGCTGCAGGGATCGTAAACTCATAGACATCAAGCTGTCCTGTTTTGGTGCCTGTCTCTGGGTCTTTGTTAAGCTTATGAGTTGATTCCACCTTGGTATAGGTGTCGGTTGTCAGTGCGTTGAAGGCACGTTTGATATGACCTTGTGCATGTACTGTCTGTAGGCTCAGCATCATGATGCTGACTGCCAGGAATTGTTTACTCTTCATATGCAATTAATTCTGTTTGTTCGTTTATATAGATAATGGTACCATCTTCTTGCATGACGGGGATATATCCGTAGGCTGCCAACTGAGCCTCGATGATTTCCTGCTCTGCCTGTGCTATCTGTCGCTCCACATCCCTCTGTCTCTGTATGGCCTCGGCCATCAGGGTGTATGCCTTGTCGATGTCGTGAATCGTTGGTTCACTCTTACGAAGACTGCGCTTCTTGACCTTTGCGGGCTGCTGGGGTTCAGCTGTCTGGGCAGGCTGGGCTGTAACGGTATCAGCGGGGGCAATGGTCTGCTGGCTTGTGGTATCCGCCTGAGCCGTGAGCGGTTCTGTGGGCACAAACCCTGTCTGACGAGGCGAAACAGCCAGATACAATACGCCTGCCACTACTGCAGCGGCTGCAATACCCCACACTGCCCAACGGTTGCGGGCTTTTGGCTGTGGGGCCATTGCCTCTATCTCCTGGAACATCTGTTGGTAGCAGAGCCATTCCTCGGGTATATTCTTGCCGCGGAAGTACTGAGCAAGCACGTCCTCCTCGTCGAGCGATGAAGTGCCGTCCATATACTTTTCGAGCAATTTTCCGATGTATTCCTTGGTGTACTGTATCATAAGTTATTCCTTCGTTTAATGTCTTCTAATAATGTTCGTCGTGCCCTTGCCAACAGCGTGCTTACCGATGTGGTCTCGATGCCTAACAGTTGGGCTATCTCTTCGTGAGTGTGCCGCTCCACTTGTCGCATATATAATAAGGTGCGCTGTGTGGTAGGCAGTTGTTCCAATCGTTTCGTCAGCCAGACATCGTCTTCTTTCATCTCCAGCTGTTCATGGGGACTGGTGGTTACGCTGACTATCTTCGCCTCTTCCAGCATCTCTGGCCTTCGTCGCCTCTGATGGTTTATCAACAGATGTCGTGCCATCAATGCCGCCAGTGCCTCGATGGAGTCGTAGCGTTCCAGCTCGTCGTGCATCTGCCATAGGCGGAGCATCACATCCTGGGCGATGTCTTCTGCCTCGTCTCTGCCCGCTCCATAGCTCATGCTCACGCTGAGAGCTTTCTGTCGCCACGTGCGGGCCTGCTGTTCAAATGCCGTTTTATCCATCTTTTTTAGCGCTGTTCATTTATTAGACACATAAACCAGCAAAAGTCAAACAATGATTAGCATTTGTTAACTTTTGAATTCGGGTATAGCCGCACGATCGTTCGGGTATAGGGACACAATCGTTTGGGTATAGCCGCATGATCGTTTGGGTATAGGGACACAATCGTTTGGGTATAGCCGCATGATCGTTTGGGTATAGGCGAACGATGGTTAGATACCGACTCTTCCCCTGTTACCTTTAATACTTTCCCCTGCTAGACCTAGTTCTTTCCCTTGCTAGGCTTAGTTCTTCCCCAGAAACGGTCACGGTCACAGCTGTGACCGTGTGACCGATTCGATGCGAACCAAATATTAAAATGCAGCGTGTCATCACGACGCACCGCACTATTCCCGGGTTTATGAATCATAATCAGTTAGTACTATAAATTCTTTTCAGTTCGGTCTCCAATTCCTGCGTCGTGGCGGGAGTGGCGGCGATGGTACCGTCAGGGGCGATGAGAATGGTCTCGGGCCATGAGAGGATACCATAGGTCGAGAGTGACCTTGTTGTAAACTGCGGCCAAGGCAGGTTTTCTTCGTTCAGACGATCTGTCCATCGCTTTTTATAGTTCCCATCGATAACCAGACTGAGTATTTGCAAACCCTTAGCATGATACTTGTCATAGACAGTGCGCAACTGAGGCAGAATATCGTATTGATCGCGATTCCAACTTTCCCAGAAATGTAGCACTACATATCCCTTGCCTATAAATTCGCTCAGCATGTGGGCGTTACTCATTGTGTCGGTTAGTTGTATATCCGTATAACGAGAACCTGGACGTCGTTTCTCTAATCCTGCCACATACTCTTTTACAGGTGCCAGGAACAGATGGTTGGCATAACGGAATCTATCGCTAATGAATGGCTTCAGTTCATCGTAGGTCAGCTCGGTATATATCTTATAGAGGGCAAAGGCTTTAAGCAGGTCGTCATTGCCCTTGAAGATAACCTGACGATAACTTTCACGCTGCTTTTCTAAAGATGCATCTACCTCAGAAAGATTGTCTAATCTCAACCTGTGCAAACGCTCTGTTTCCATATCATTAACAAAGTTGTTCCGCTGCTGCGATGCCTTGGAACTCTTTATGTAACGTTTTATCAGATTGGCCTCAATGGGCTGGCCATCGGCCCAGAAATAGGTGTAGTCACGTTTATCTACGGTCAGTTTGCACACTTCGTCCTTAGGCAATTGGATGGTGAACGAGAATCGGCCGTTTTGGACGGGGAAGGTCCCGAAGTCCTCGAATGATGATACACAGCGACTAACGGTTACGCTGTCGGCATTTGCAGGAGCAGTGCCGCTAATCTGACAATCAGCCATCTGCAAATCGGCTGATTCGTTCATAATCAGTCCATTGTAGGAAACATACTTATGCAACTGTTCTGTTGAAATTGTTGCCGAAATAATCATAGCCGGACGCTCTTTAACTTCTACAGGCTCCTCATAAACCTCACTCTTCTTGTAGAGCGTGTAACATGTGTAGGCAAACATATCCTTGTGTCTCTGTCCCATGGCTGTCTCTGTAAATGGAGAGAGTATTTCTATCAGAGCAAAATATTGGTCACGCGTCAGTTTTCGGGGATATCCGTCGCACATCTTATGAAGTATCACAACAGCAGCCGTTTTGCCCCCCGACGTCTCACGCTTATAGATGTTGCAGGTCTGCTTTACCTTTGCCAACAGTTCCTCGTAGGTCTTCGGTGCCGCTGAATCAGGCGAAGAACTGAATACGCTTGTCTGATCCTGCTTGTCGTAATAAGGCTGGAATAGTGGGCTGCCTTCAAGATTTTTACCATATATCTCAAATATGCTGCCGTTCATCATCCAATTGTTACCTGACACATTATCTTTCTTGATGGTCTGCTCCCACATAAGGATAACTGCATAGCGGAAACCGTTTGGTTCGTTGAAGGACAGAATACGGATATTCTGCTGGTTACCGAATACGATTTTACGACTGACGCTGCCGTAATTGCTTCCATAGGAGTATTGTATGCCGGGAATGAGCGGCGCACCCTCTCCTGCATTGTGAACGATAACCTCATCAGCATGGATGGATTCGCTTCGCAGCATATTCTCCAATTCCTTTAGATGAGGGAACATGAGCGTAATGTCTGTAAAGTTCTGGTCTTCTATACCAAATATCTGACTAAAGCCATATACTGTTGTACGGCTGCCAGTAACATCATCGCTATCAATGACATCTCCCTTGTTGACATGATACTCACCAGAGGCTACGAATGCTTGCAGCTTCTCTTGAATACGACGTGCCGACTCACTCACTTGGGCCTGAATTGCCATCGTCCACGTCAGGCAAATCACCATGAAAAAGTTTCTATTCTTCATCTTCGTTCGAATTTACGGGATTAATATTATTGGCTTGGTGTGGAGCACCCTCCTTATGCAACTCATGCATGATGTAGTTGTTAACGATACGCTGCAGTCGCTCGTCTGCCTTCATCACCCGCTGAATACGTTCAATATAGAGGCTGTCGTCTACCTCAGCCAGTTCACGTTCTATTTTGCTGATATAATAGTCTAAACTGTCGGCAGGAGATATGGATACAGATCCGACTGCACGAACAGTAGCAGTTTTTGCTTGATGCTTCACTGTAGCCGTCGTTGTGGGTTCTTCGATGGTTGAAGCGGCAGAGTCGGGCAATAAATCTTCAATGACAATGGGATTGATAGCAGCAATTTGCTTTTCTATCACATTCTGCTTCCTGACCGTCTTTGGCCATACAAGCAGCATCACAAGTGCAACAGATGCAGCAACAGCTAAGACTGCCGAGGCTTTATTTATCCATTTCTTCGACATCTGCTTTTCCGTAGCATGGTGCATCCGCTGCATGAAGTCGGCAGGTAGTTGCGGTGTGTCGGCATATTTGCGACGGAGGGCTTCGCGGAGGTCGGTATCTTTATACGTTGTCATATCTTCTGAAGTTGTTTGTAGAGTTTCTTGCGGATTCGGTAGAGGCGGTTAGCCAATGCGTGAGGTGTAGTGTCCATGATGAACGCACATTCGTCAAGTTTGCGATTCTCGAAATAGTGGAGCGTGAGTAGCAGACGTTCGTCGGGCGGCAGGTCATCCACAAGCAGTTCCAGTCTCTCTATCCGCTCCTCGCTGCCTGTGGACAGTTCATCTTCCAACTGCTTGTCGCTGATGTCTGTCTGCCAAACTTCGCGGTCTTCAATCGGAATGATGAGCGGGCGGCGGCGCTTCATGAAGTCAAGCGTCAGACGATAGGCAATGCGGCATAGCCAGGTTCCAAGTGAGGCCCGTTGCGGGTCGTAACTGTCAATGTGGCTGAAGGCGCGGAGGAAGGTGTCTTGCGTCAGTTCCTCGGCATCCATCATATCGGATACCATTCTCGCTATCATCGCAAAAACTTCCTGTCCGTAGCGGTCGACCATCAGGTAATGTCCTTTCCGCCGACCGCCTTTCACGGCTTCCACAATCTGCCCGTCTGTCTTCACTTTCGATGTTACTAATTTGCTTCTTCTACTTATTATACGACAGTTTCCCGACAATATCCCGCCCCCTTCGCAATTTTTTTACTTCTTGTATAGGATTCCGATTATTACCAGGAGATATCCCGCCAGACACAACATGGGCGCGATGACTATTCTTCGGGCAGAGAAGATGTCGGGATTGAAAGACTGTTCTGTGCTTCCTGGCCCGGACATCAGGATATAGCCTGCGACGATAAGAACACAAGATGCAATGAAATACTTATTTGATGTAGTTTTCATATTGTTTGATATATTGATTATAGATTTCGTTTCTTTCAAATTCTACCGCCATTGACAGGGCCTGCTGCATGGTTTGCATCCATGTGAGCTGGGAGTACTGAGAGCCTAAGCGACGTGAGGGATTAATGGTCTCTATCCACGAAAGCCACTCTTCAGAACGGCGCAGCAGACTATTGACGATTTCGTTACCCTGTTTGGGGTGATTGGTCTGATAATAGCAACGTGCCATAGAAAGGGCGGCATCTGTATAAGGAACGTTTTCGCATGGCATCTCCTGCTGCCACTTCCGGCAGACGGCCAATGCCCGCTTGGTGTCGTCTTGCTGTAGCAGCGAGTCGATGAGTATGCCCATAATGAGCTGATGCGTATTGGTCAGGCGCTTCACGTCTTCATCCACATAGATTCCCTGAGCCTTCAGGTTACCATAACGGAAGCGATGCATGATGTTGTCGTACAGCCGTTCCACGTCCACCTGCTTACCTTTAGCTTGTGGCGATATACGGTAGGCGAGACCTTCCAGCACCAGATGGTCTTCGAGGAACGACAGATAGTTTCCTCCGGAGTTGATAGACATGTAGACGGGACGGCTCCAGTCAGCGTGCGACAGCATCTCCAGTACCATCAGCTCGTTCTTATAGAGTCCCTGCTTTCCTTTGAATCGTATGACCATCTCGTCTTTCCCAGACCCAATAGTCAGACTATCGGTACTGATTGGCAGATATTCAAGCCGGCCCTCTTGGTAGTCCTCGTGTTTTAAGCTGATGGGCAATGCCGGGGAGTCGTAGGCAGGACGTTTCATCTGGTCGATATACCAGTCGGTTTGCAGGTATTCCATATTGACGTCGCGGGTATCGGTACGTACGCCCTCCACCTCTTGATTATACCATAGCGGGAACGTGTCGTTATCGCCATTCGTCAGGATGATAGGGTTGCCTTCGTCCTGCATTGTCATCAGATAGTTTGCACCGAAGTCGCGACAGGTGTAACGGTCTGAACGGTCGTGGTCGTCCCATGTCTGCGATGCCATCTGTAGGGGAACCGCCAGACAGAGAGTACAAACAATAGCTGTAACAGCGGTAGCAAATTTTTCACTCTTCACTCTTAACTTTTCACTGATTAGTCCCGCCCCCAGCCCTATCCAAATGGCAAAGGCATAGAAGGAGCCGGCGTAGGCATAGTCACGCTCGCGAGGCTGGAGTGGTGTCTGGTTGAGATAGACCACGATGGCAAGGCCGGTCATCACAAACAGCAGCGTGACAATCCATATTTGCTGTCTGCCCTCGCTCCCTCGCCGCCATTGCCAGAAGATGCCTGCCAGCCCAAGCAGTAGCGGCAAGGCATAGAACACGTTACGCCCTTTGTTCTCTGCCAGGTCTGACGGCAATTTCGATGTGTCGCAGCCCAACAGCCAGTCGTCAATCCACCTGATGCCCGTAATCCAGTTGCCATGTTCCACCTCGCCATGTCCTTGGATATTGTTCTGTCGTCCCACGAAGTTCCACAGGAAATAGCGCCAGTACATAAAGTTTACCTGATAGGAGATGAAGAAGCGCAGGTTCTCGGCAAAGGTGGGCAGATTCCCTTCCTTCCTGACTCCACCCATCCAATCCTCATAGGCCTTGGTATGCCGCCCAGAGTGCATACGAGGAAAAAGCATATTTTCCTTATACAGATATTTGATGTCGTGACGAACCAACTCGTATTCCTGTTTAGTAGAATCAGCAGAGGGACGGTAAATAGCCTTTCCTTCCTCGTGCTTAGGAACCAAATACTCACCTTCGGGTTCACGGTCCAGTTCGCTGCAATATGCAGGGCCGTAAAGGAGCGGAGTATCTCCATATTGTTCGCGGTTCAGATAGCTGCCCAAGGCGAAAATGTTGCCTGGTGCATTCTCACACATCGGCGTATTGGCATTGGCGCGGATAAAGATAACGCCATAACTGCTATATCCTGCCAGTATCATCATGATGCAGGCCAGCGACAATTTAAGTATCCTCCGTTTTACCTTATAATAGGCTATAATGATCGACGCTGTCAGCAGGATGATGTATATGATGAGTCCTGTGTTGTAGGGGCAACCCAACAGGTTGGTAAATAGCAGTTCCGCCCAGCCGCCCATCTTGACGATGCCGGGAATAAGTCCATAGAGGATAAAGCCAACAAGCAAGCCTCCTGCCGCCAATGTCTTCAGTATACCCATAGTTGTGACACGCTTGGCCTGACGGAAATAGACCACGAATGACATAGCGGGCAGGCAAAGCAGACAGAGTAAATGGACACCAATGGAAAGGCCGGTAATATATGCTATTAATATAATCCAGCGATCCTCCTGTCGGTCTTCCCATTTCAGTATCAGCCAGAACATCAGAGCCGTCAGGAAACTGGAGAAAGCGTAGACTTCTGCTTCAACAGCCGAGAACCAAAAGGTGTCGCTGAAGGTATAGGCCAGTGCACCTACAACGCCACAGGCTTCGATAGTGATGACCTGTTGAAGGGATTTTTCACTATTCACTATTACCTTTTCACTTAAATGCGTGATAGTGAGAAATAGGAAGAAGATACAGCCTGCGCTCAAGAGCGCTGACAGCAGATTGACCATCATCGCAACATGAGTCGTGTCGCTGGCAAACTGAGAGAAAAGGTTAGCTACCAGCATGAAAATAGGCGCACCAGGCGGGTGACCGATTTCCAGTTTGTAGCCACAGGCAATAAATTCTGGACAGTCCCACAGGCTGGCTGTCGGCTCGATGGTCAGTCCGTAGACGATAGCGGCGATGGCAAACATGAGCCACGCCATACAGGTGTTGATTTTTTGGAATGTTGTTTGTTGCATAATGCTTCGCTTGATTTTTTCGGCGAAGGTAGCAACAAATAACGAAAGCTTTGAAAAAACTGTCTGACATTTCCCTGACATTTGTCTGTCAGACTACTAACTATCTGATTTTTAGCTCGTAGGCCTTTCCTCTGTCAGACTCGATTTTCAAGTCAGAATGTTGTTCAATGACGGGCTTCAACCTCTTGATAAGTGTGTAGAGCGTCTCGCTGGCATCGGGTTTCTTGGGCCAGAGGGCATCGCAGATTTCTGATTTTGTCAGCGAGTGCGAGGGCGACTGAAAGAACATCTCCATCAGCTGGTGCTGCATGGGGGTAAGCTGAACTTGGTGACCATCCTCGGCATAGAATCGACTTTCCGATTCAGAAAATCGCAATCCGCCATAATGAGTCATGCCCGCCAATAGCGGCTCATACCTCTTTCTGCGATAGAAACAGAACATGCCCCAACCTATCGTCAGTGCCCAAAGAATAGTTGCCGGTCTTTGGTCTGACAGACTGAAGATGGTGGCCTCAGAGCAGTGGGCGTATGCCTTGAACTGGCGCCCTCGGGTGTCGACAGCCAACGTTGCCTTGCCTCGCAACTCTGCTATCTGCAAGTGGTTGTTAAACGTGCGGATGGTGTCCTGACTGATCACATCACTCTGCTGTTCCTCCAAAGCCAGGGCCAACGCCCTGTCCATATCCTCACTCACCAACCTTTCGGTAGCACTATAGCTCCCCAAACTCGTCAGGCTCGACGCGATAATCAGTGCAAAAAGCACTATGACGGCGTATCTCTGTTTCATACGGCAAAATTACAAAAAGAATCCTAAGTACGTGAACAGTTTTGTCTTTTTCCTTCTTTTTTAACAAATAATATACCTTATCTTATATAAAGCCACCTAAATGTCAGACAAATGTCAGTCATAATTCTCTGCGATATAAGAATCTCTTCATACCTTTGCAGCAAAAAATATCGCAGTATGAAGAGATTTCTATTTCTATCGATGTTGGTGTTCATAGCTGTAATGATATGGGTGTCAGTCCATGAGAAGGAGGAGATGCCGTTGATGCAGAAACTGGAACGAGCCATGAGGCTCACTCTTATGAAAGAGTATCACGACGAGACCTATGATTACACCATACGCTACCCATCATTTTTTGAGCAGACCGACGACTCGCTGATGGAAAAGGGAAACTGCAGGTTCAGCTTCTGGCAGGACAGCACGGAGATAGTGCAGACGGCATTCGTGGAGCAGAATCCTGGGAACATGTCCGTCAACCAAGCGATGGAAAAATACGCATCAGAACTTCATGCCACTTACCAGCAGAAAGGTGACGGCTGGTTCATTCTCTCAGGGCATATACATGGTGATGACGGACGGATAACGAGCCGCCGATACTATGCCAAGTTCGTACAACACCGGAAACTGTGGTTTATCCAGACTTTGGCTTATCCGGAAGATTGCGAACAGGCTGTAGGACGACTCACCAAAGAAATCAGCGACTGGAAAGTGTGGAGAGCGAATGATTAAAGTCGGCTCTTCTCATCGTTACCAGCGCCTGTGCCTTTGTACTTCGAGCGCTTCTGGTTGAAGTTGTATTGTAGTGATATGCCGATATCTCTGTAATATTGGTAGGCATCGCGGGTCAGAACCTCAACAGGATAGTAGCCCTCCCATTTGTCACGGAGCGTGCGGAAAATATCGTTGGCAGAGAGTACTGCCGTTAGTTGACCTTTCATGAAAGTCTTCTGCAGACGGGCATTCACGTTGAACTCATAATGTTGGCGGCTGAAGCCATAGTCATGAGTTGTGGCGTAGTGGATATAGACCATCGCCTTAGCAGTCTTTCCCAATTTCAGCCAGTTGCGCAGGTTGATGCTCCACTCAGGTTTGGTGAGACTATGATCAATGCCGTATTGCCTTACATTGAAGAACTGCTGGAAGTAGCCGAGGGTAAGCGTCGGGGTATAGATGCCCCATTTAGGTGAGGCTACTATCGAGGCATGGCAGCAGTTGAAGTGGTCGAAGTTTTCGTTGCGCCACATGATGATGTCTCTGCCCTGTTGATAGAATCTGCTGAAGTTTAGAATCTTGTCGCTATAGTGTTCAAAACCGGCATTGAAACTGAGCCATGAGTAGGTGGCGCTGAAGTCGATGTCTTGACGGATGGCAGGCCGCAGCATAGGATTGCCGCCCTCTACCTGATAACGATTGTCGTATTGGACGTAGTTGCTCAATGAGCGATAGCTGGGGCGGTTGATGCGCTTGGTGTAACTGAGTTGCAGTCCCCACTTGTCCTTTTGCCAACCTGCAGAGAGGTTAGGGAAAAGGTCGTTATAGCTTCGGCTCGGCTCTGGCTGTATGTCGCTGCGGATACTATATGACTCATAGTCAGCACTTACGTGCTCATAGCGCAGTCCGGCATTGAGGCTCCAGTGCCCTAGCTGCACTTCGTACTCAGCAAAACCTGCCAGGTTGTTTTCTTTGATATGGGTTTTGGATGCAGGCACCCAACCTTCTAAATTCTCACTCATGCCGTCGCTATGGGTGCTGGTAGTCTCAGAACCAACGCTTAGTTCGCCTTTCCACACGGGATAGGAAAGTACGAGTTTGGCAGCCAGCATCCGGTTACGGTTTTCGGCATTGCTGTGGATGTCGCGGTTTTCCAGTTCTGTACTTCTTTCTGTCTCTACATCTCTGCTGACGGACTTCTGCCAGAGCCAAGTACCATTGAAGTCAATGCCAAGTTTGCCAATCTTGCCTACATAATAGATGTTGGCATCATGGTCGGGTATCGTCCTGTGGTCAACCTTCATCCATTGGCTCACTTCACCCTCCAACTTTCCATTACTATAGATGGTTTGCGTACCGTTCAAGTAACCGCCGCCGTAAAGTTCACCAAAGCAGCTATATGTCATTCCGATAGAATTATTTTCATCGAAGTCGTAACTAAGCCCTGCCTTTCCAAACACAGAGGTAAACCATACGGAATTTGGGGCTGTCTGGTCGATGTGGATGGTTTTGTTGTCGAAAAGGAGATCGGAAGAAAGAGCTGGGTCTTCCGCATAATGGTGATTTCTAAAAGAACCTGTGCCAAATATCTCCAACCCGCCACTACGGTATCTTAAGGTGAAATCATCATAGTTAGTCCACCATTTGTTGTACTTCCCATAGGTATATGCCTCTACGCTCAATCCATCGTCTTGCCGCTTGATGGTCTTAATGCGGATGACTGCATTGACCTCTGCATTGTACTTCGCACCAGGCGATGTGATGATATCCACACTCTTGATGTCTGAGGATTTGAGTTGCATCAGTTCCTTCGAGTCGTGTACCTTCTTATTGTTGATATAGATTTCCGGCTCACCTTTGGCAAAAACGGTGAACTTGCCGTCGCTACCTTCTACGCGGGGCAACATCGAAAGCAGGTCGTCTGCTGTGCCCACGTCTTTCAGTATGGAGTTCTGCACCTCAACGGTCATACCGCCAGTCATCGCTTTGTACTGCGGCACGCTGCCTTTCACCTCAACTCCTTTCACCACATAACTGTCGCGCTGGAGCCGGATGATGCCCATATCCTCTTGGGTGCAGAGACTATAGACGGTCTTGTAGCCGATAAAACTGATGCGGACGAGGATTTTGTGTTGCTCATAGGGAACGACAAACTGGCCCGCCTCGTTGCTGACCCCACCAGAGAGAAGAGTGGAGTCAGCAGGATTGAGGACGGCAATATTGGCAAAGGCCAAAGGCTGGCCCTGTTCGTCGATGAGGGTTCCCCTCAGGTGGCGCTCCGTCTTGTGGGTGCACTCCACGAAATACTTGTCGCCGTCCCTGATAATGCGGACGGGATAGAAGCCAACGACCTTCATCAGCGCATCGTTGAGGCTGAGGCGTTCGAAGGAGCAGGTGACGGTGAAGTCTTCGAGGTCGTTATATACGAATGATATCTCATGGCGGGAGGTGGCGGCATTCAGGTCTTCAAGCACTCGGCTGAGCGACTGGTCTTGATAGCTGCGGGTAATCTTCTGCGCCACGATACAGTTGGCTGCTGAGCACAATAACAGCAGGATAAATAGCTTTTTCATTGCTCTTTTCATGGGGGATTAAGGTTTCACAATCAGTTTGTCGTCCTCGATGGCGAGGTTCACGTGATCGAAGTGGTTCAGGTCGTCAACAACATTTTCAAGTGCATCCTTAGGGTCCCACTTGTAATAAAGGCGCAGTTCGTGGGCCTCCTTGCTCTGGATGTCAGCCACCTTATTATAATAATGGGCTATCTCGCTTACCATCTCGTCGAGTGGTGTGTTCTCGAAGATACGCGTCTGTGGGATGCTGTCTGTCGTGAATGTCTCGACAATAGCATCATCATTTAGTGGTGAATTAATATTCTGAACTTCATGAGTCGGGGTTTCCTCATCCACTCCTGCATTACGACTGATGATATGTACAGCAGCATAAGCAATACCTGAGAGCATCAGGACGCCGATGATTGAAGCGGCTGCTTTAAGCCAACGTCGTGGAGAGGATTGCCCTGTCTGTTGAAACTCCTGCCAAGCGACATCTACATCGGGCAAACGATCGAGATCGTCCATCATGGTCTCTATCTGCTCTTCTGAGTACTTCTCGGGATGCTCCTGCATGTCAAGAAACATCTGCTTCTTTTTGTCTGGGGTTTGCATAGTCCTTACTTGTTAAAATGGTTTCTGATTAGGTTCAAGGCGTGGGAAAGATGTTTCCATACGGCAACACGACTGATACCTTCGGCGGTGGCAATCTCTTCATAGCTGAGCCCGTCGGAGAAACGGTGGCGGAAGATGCGTTGCTCTTGTGCGGAAAGATGGCTTGCAATGAACTCGTCTATGTCTGCCAACCGTTCGTCTTCTTCTTCAGAATCGTCGGTTTGTCCAGCATAGCCGCTCGCAGCGATGGGAACCGATGTATGGCGCAACCTCTTGAGGCAACGGTTGCGGACACTTCTCAAAAGATAGTTCTCCGCTGTCTCAGGCATCAGAGCCACATGTCCGTGAAGCAGGCTTGCAAAGATGTCGCAAACCACATCCTGGCTCTCCTGCTCGTCGTAGAGGATAGTGCGCGCCACCCTCAACATCTTGGCATAGTGCTGCATGAACAGCTGCTGAATCATTTGTCTTTCCATCACGTCTTTTATTATAATACCCTACAGAGGTCCCAAATGCTAACCTCAACACATTTTTTGATGCAAAGTTATGAATAATATACGAAAAAGCTTCTGTGGAACAAAAAAAAGTCTTTTTGTTTTGTATTGTGCTCACTTATTCGTACCTTTGCCTCCAGAAATGAATAAGAACTTGTATATCATCAGTGGCTGCAATGGTGCAGGAAAAACAACGGCATCATATACAGTACTTCCCGAAATCCTTGATTGTAAGGAGTTCGTGAATGCTGATGAGATTGCAAGAGGCCTTTCACCATTCAATCCGGAGAGTGTTGCAATAGAAGCAGGACGTTTGATGCTGAAACGAATAGATGAACTATTGGAGAAAGGCAAAACGTTCTCTATTGAGACTACTCTTGCTACTAAGTCCTATATAAATCTTGTACGTCGTGCACGAACAAAAGGATATGTGGTAACAGTGTTATTCTTCTGGCTTAACTCCCCAAAGCTTGCTCAATTGCGTGTTTCAGAGCGAGTTGCCAATGGTGGTCATAACATCCCCCCAGATATTATTAATAGAAGATACATTGCTGGCATATGCAACTTGTTTAATTTGTTTATGCAAGAAGTGGATTCTTGGGTTATATTTGATAATAGTGAGAATCCTCGTAAGCAGATAGCCTCTGGTGGCAGAAATGCCGATACTGTAATAGACGAAGAAATGTTGTACCTAAAGATGCAGAGTTATGTCAAATAAAGAAATACAGGAGTTTAACGAAAAATTGCGTCGGGGATTAGAGTTGGCAGAAAAAAGAATGCTTCAGGAAAAAGCATTAAGGGGTCAGGATGTAGTTGTTTGTGGAGCTGACCAGATTATTCGCCGTATTCCTGCAAAGCAAGTAATAGCAGATAACCCCATTTTCCAGGATTAGACAATCGAATTTTTCGACCAGAAAACAAAAAAAGCTTCACTTTTGACCTTAACTCATCGAGGGGCTTGCTCTTTAAGACTCTTTTATGATATGGTAGCACGGACATCTATGGTCTGTGACAATGACGATGCCAGACGGTCTTGAGGACAATCGACGGCCTGCATATGCGGATCGTCCACTCTAAGCTTCATGATGAAGACACTTGGACCTGTGGTGATGCTACCTACGAATGAACGACTATTAAGCAGGAAATCGTGCACCACATCCTTGCTCTCCGCATCGTCGTGCAGAAGTATGGTGGCCAGCCGATACATCTGACGGTAATGCTGTTTGAACAGCTTTTCGAGTTCCTTTTCGTCTGTCATACATTAATTAATACACACGAAAAGCGAATTACTAAACCCTAAACGGCTTTTATTTTCAATTCGTAGGCCTTTCCCCTGTCTGATTCTATTTTTAAGTTGGAGTGTTCCTCTATGACAGGTTTGATGCGTCGGATGAGTGTGTATAGGGTCTCGCTGGCATCTGGTTTCTTTGGCCAAAGGGCATTGCAGATTTCTGTTTTTGTAAGTGAGTGCGTTGATGAACGGAAGAACATCTCCATTAATTGGTGCTGCATGGGAGTGAGCTTAAGAAGCTGGCCTTGATGATCCAAGAAACGCCCATCAGATTCTGAGAAACTTAATCCACCATAATGGGTCATATTAGCCAATAATGGCACAATCCTTTTTCTGCGATACAAACAGAAGGTAGCCCATATGATTGTCATAGCCCAAAGGACAGCTGTAAATCTCTGATCTGATATGGCAAAAATCGTTGCTTCTGAACAATGGGCATATGCTTTGAACTTCTGGCCTCGGGTGTCTACTGCTAAAGTAGCTTTCCCTCGCAATTCGGGAATCTGCAAATGGTTATTGAACGTGAGGATGGTATCCTGACTGATTACATTGCTCTGCTGTTCCTCCAAAGCAATAGCCAGTGCTCTATCCATATCCTCATTCACCAGCCTACTTGTTGAACTATAGCTGCTAAAGCTGGTTAGACTTGAAGCTACTATCAATGCAAAAAGCACAATGACTGCATATCGCTGTTTCATACTAACTACTTATCTTCCATATCTGTTTGCAAAAGTAAGGCTTTTATTTGAAAAGAATTCAATTTGACCTCATCTTTTAGAATTTATTGACGAATAACGGAATAGTATTCTTTACCACATCATCATACGGAGAGTTTGTTCGGCTGATTCGCGTTTGAACTTTATATTGTCGTTGTATTCTTTGTTCTGAGTGGCATCGAGGAATTTATTGAAATATTCCTTAGCCTTGTCTCGCTGCTTCAGCATAAAGTAGCACTGCCCCATTTCGTAGGTCAGCTCGTTGACGTCTTTCTCATCAGCCAGTTTCATACACTCCTGTAATTCTTCAAGACGGAAGTCGTGCTCACCTTTCATACGAAAAGCCTCTGCCAGTTCCTTATGCAATCGAAAGAGAGTTTTGCGGTCTGGCATCATCCGCTCCTTTGCCATATCGAGATAACTTAGGGCTTCGGCACCATATCCAATGCGATTACATACAATGCCGAGGGTAAAGAGGCAATAGGGATTAGCATCGATATTGATAATGGTGGCTCGCGATAGATAATCGTAGGCACTGCTGTTATCTCCCATACGCTGATAGGTAAGTCCGAGGGAATAAAGTGTGCCGAAGCAAGTGTCGCCCACAGACTCTAATTGTTTCAGAGAGGGTAGGGCAAGGTCGAAGTTACCTATATTATAATAGGCCTCTGCCAATTGGCGATTTACAAGAATATGTGTAGAATCGCGCTCACGATACTTCTTGCAGATATCGATAACTTTCTCAGGATATGTCACCCTGCCTCCCATATCTGACGCCTTGCCTTTATTCAGGCGAGGCGTGTAGTCGAGAATCAGCGAGATATTATAAGGGTCGCGCTTCAGGATTTTATCTCCCCAGTAGAAGAGCGAATCGAGATTACCCAGATTGGCAAAATTATCATAACGTAGCCGCATATCGCTGATAGTCAGGCTGTCGTCTGATAACCGCCTTGATACTTCAAGGCTCTTATTGAAATATCCCCGCTCTGCCCAATATTGTGCTTCTTGCCTAAGACTGTCTGTCTGGCTAGAAGTGAATAACGAATAGTGAACAGTTAATATTATAATCAGCAATTTCTTCATTGTTGTTTCTCCTTTTCCAATAGTTGTTGCATTTTGTCGATAAGCATCGCGCCAGAGATATTCTTGGCGATGATACGCCCTGAGCGGTCTATAAGATAATTGTGTGGGATAGTCTTTATGCCAAGTGAACGTACGTCAGAGTTCATATTACCCTTCTGGTCGTAGGCTCTGATGTTGTGTATCATATAAGGATGCTCGTCTTCCAAGTGATTGCGTAGATCATGTTCTTTCACAGCGCTCCACCACTCTTTGCCAGACTTGTCGATAGAGATTAGGTAGACCATCAAGTCTTTTGAGAACATCTGAGCAGCCTGCTTTATGTTTGGCATCTGCATCAGACAGGGCTGACACCATGAAGCCCAAAAGTCAACATACAGGTATTGTCCCCGATATTGGTTAAGGCTGAGGATATTGAAATAGTCTCCCACTTTTAATGGACGGATTATCGAGTCGGTCTCGCTATCATAAAAACGATTGCTATAGCGTTTCCAGAAAATACTGTTGATAGAAAAACTCTCTGCCGACATATAATTGCCAAGCGTGCTGTCATTCACGAGGGCACGGATAGGTGGATAATCAGGAAAGCGCTTTATTAGTGAATTCATGATTGAGTCAACGATTTCTTCCTTGTAAGTGTGAGTAGTTGGGCTCCATTTATGGTTGCTGTAGATGTTGCCGCCTACACCCATCGCTGCATAAGGATACTTGGCGTTCATAGCAAAAATCTCCTTATTATGCTCATATTCGCGGAATAGCATATCATCCAGCTTTTTCAGCGAATCCTTTTTTGCCTCAGGGAGCCCCATGAGTTGCATCTGCATCCTGACCTTTGTACGGATGTTGTCAAGGCTATCCTGCATAAGCTGATAACCTACATATTCCTTCATAGCTTCCGATCCTTCTGTCCTTCTTGGATAGCGCAGTCGGAAACCATCGTCCTCGTCGCCGACGTGAATGGTAATGCTGTCACCATTCTTCACCACAACGGGCACTACACCTGGGCCTCTACGTGCGAACATCAGGTTAACGGCATACTCATAGGGCACCTTTCCATGCATTGTACCAATACGGTGTACAGAGTCGATACTGAGCGAGTCGTGTAACTGCATCTGTTTCTCAATCATCGAATACAGATACACTTTCTGTGGTTCACTGGCGATGGCCGAGTCCACGTTTAGCGTAATCGAAAAGCGTTCGCTTTGGGCCATTGCGCACATCGATAGAATAAGGACTAATAACAATGTCTTAATTCGTTTCATATTGCAAAAGTAATTATTTAATGATAGCAGGTGGATATTTTTCTTTCATGTCGATATTAGGATATACCTCATAGAGGATGGCAGTCTGATTAGAAGGAATGCTTATTTTCTTGCCGTCCTTGACAACATATTCCGTTTTACTACCTTTGATGCCGTTTGTAGAGGCGTTCAGCATGACATCAGAAAAGGCTATCTGGTCCCATTGTTCCAACATCAGTAGCTCTGCGGCTCGTTCTGGGGTATAAACGTCGAGCATGTCCGACTGTAATCGTAGCATCGGCGTATTATTTTGTTTAACCAGCACAATACCATAGCCTGTGTTCTTTTCTACTTTCTTGCAACGAAAGGCAATCTTGCCCTCCGCCTCACTTGCTTCGAGAACAACACCAGGCAATCCACATAGTTTCCAAGGTCCGTCACTATAAGGTAACGATGATGCATACCATGCTGTCCAAGTCCGTCCTCTGAAAGTTGTCATCGCTTTTTTGCAAGGATATCCACAGACCATTTTCTCTCCCTCACTAAATTTCCAATTGAATAAGCCCTCTATCTTATCGCGAGTAGAAATGCGCCCATGAGTAAAGTAGAGGTAACCTGGCTTCGGAAGATTCTTCACCACCTGTTCGTGCTGCCATTTATAACCAGTAAAAGGATGGTTGAGACTTGTGGGACTGCCATATACAAGACCATTGTCCTGAACCCACTCGATAATGACACTTCGAAACTGCGAGGCATGTTTGCCGATGTCGAGGCGCATCAGGTCTTTTGTCTTCCTCGTGTCTTCCTCAGTCATCTGACGGATAACCTCATAAGTTACTGACAGCACAGCATGATCGGATGCCTTTTGCTGCGATTTCCTTTGAGCCTGCGAAGAGCAGGAAATCCCCGCCACTGGCGGCAGAACCGTCAGCAGGGCGAGGATGAGCATAGTTTGTAGTTTATGCATAACGAGAGAGATTTTTCGATTCATGGCGGCAAAGGTATGAAAAAACTCCGATAGCGCCTGTCTATCGGAGTTTGCATATAGTTTGCATTTGTAGTTAGAGTGTGCGGATCACCTCATCCCAGTCCTTGGCACTGCCTTTCTTGCCGAAGGCCTTTTCGTAGAGACGACTGCGGACGGTGGATACAGCAGCCTTACTGCGAAGGGTGAGGTTGGCGATGCGGATAGGTTCAAAGCCTGCTTTCAGCAAAAGACAGACATGGTATTCATGAGATGTCAGTTTGCAGAGGCTCAGTAAGCGAGGTGTAAATTGAGGATAAGCCTGATTGATGGCATCTGTCAAAGCCTGCCATTCTTCATCATTAGGATGATCTGATTCTTCCATCGTGACTAACCGCTGATAAATGGCTGTTTGTTGGATACTCTGCTCCGTTTGACTGCGTTCATTCTCATCAGTCTTTTCATAAGCCAGTTTAAACTCTTCAAGCTGCAAGATTCGCAGCGCCATCAATTCCTGCTTTCGCCGATGGCGCTGAATATATGTGGCAAAGAGAATAACCAAAATTACAAGACAGGCAATGACGATGACTATCACATTCTGCTTATGGCTATTGTCGAACCTCAGTCGCGCATTTTCCTCTGCCTGCTTCTGATTGTGGTAAAAGGCATCCATCTGTGCAATAGTCTCGTTGCTTTGTATCCTGTTCAGGGCATCGTTGAGTTCCTTGTATTTAGAGAAGTGTTCATTTGCAGCATCGCGATGACCTTGTTGGATAGCTATATGTGCCAGAACCTCATGGGCATCGCGCTTGCTGACGGAATTGCCATCTTCCAACGCGCGCTGAGCAAAGATAGAGGCGGAGTCACCATTACCTATATGATAATATGCCTTCGCCAACAGAGCATCCACCCGATGTCTGTCGTTCTGTGGCAATTTGTTCTTAAGAGGGCGTAAGTAATTTAGTGCCATACGATAGCGCTCATTATCACAATAACAGCTGGCAATATCAATTATCAGCTCCTTCTGCAGTTCATATTGTTGGGATTGTTTGGCCAACTTATAGGCTTCTTCAAGGTTAGCCAGTTCATTTCCTGGCACTTGCTTATAAGTTTCGCTGATATATCGCAAGGCCTGAATCATGCCGAGTGTATCTTTATTATGCCAGCAGTAGTTTTGCGAACGAGTGGCATAGGTCCTTGCCTGGTCTGGCATGTTATGGCGAAGGAAGAGATAAGCCATCTTGGAATATAGACGGTTCTGCATTTCTGGATCCTTTTGTTCATCCAACAATTCCTCTGCTTTATAATAATAGGAGAGAGCCTTGGGGCCATCATTGCAGTTGGCGAAGATATGACCAGCGATAATATAACTGCGAGTCAGTTTCTCGCGATCGGTGGTCTGTTCGTAATAATCCACCAGTTGACGTGCCACATCCATATTCCTATATGGCGTAGCTTCCTCGTTCAGTTCTGCTACGAGCAGCTGATGATACATCTTTATATAGTCAGGATAGGTGGCTATCTCTTTTTGTAAGGCCATTATCTCGCGCCTTGCCAGTTCACGATTCTGCCGATGATCGATCTTCTCCAGCTCATGATAATAGTGTTTATTGCCATAGTCCTGACAACCAACTATCATCACCACAGCTATTAAACAGAAGATCTTCGCCACATTTTTAATCATAATGTGCAAAGGTAAGTAAAAACTCCGATAGTTTGCCATTATCGGAGTTTGCAAATAGTTTGCATTTAGACTTTGCGATTTATGATTCTCGGACATTTTTGAATGAAACACCTGTAAGGACAAGGCTCTTGACGGGTTTACCATCTTTGATGGCAGGCTTCCAATGGGGCATACTACGGAATAATCGGAGAGCCTCATCGTTCAGCGTCTTGTTGACTCCCTGCTTAAGTCTAACGCCACTTACTGAACCGTCTTCATTGACAACCAACCAAATGCCAATACGACCAGATTGTCCTTTGCCATCTGTGGCTTTGGGTAGCTGGGTGTTTTTGGTGAGCCATTCCTCTTGATCACCAGAAAACTCCGCTTTCTTATCTACAGTCATATAGATATGCTCACCAGGCTTGCTCATCCAGAAAGTCCAGCCTTGCACTTCGTTGCCATTAATTTGACTTATCTCATAGCTCTCGTCTTCCAGTCCTGGATATGTTGCTTTGACGGTAGTACCCAAAGGTACTTTCAGTTCGCACCAACCCTCGTTATTTGTCTTTGCTTTCTGTCCCGTTTCCACAACAGTAATCTCTGCTCCTTTCAGTTGTCGTCCTGTTGCAGCATCTTCGGCTTTGAAGAATATCCATGCTTTAACATTCTCCTTATATGCAGCAGGATAGTCAAAATCTGTATCTCTGTTGAACTCTGTTACATGATGGGTGTAGAGTTCAATTGTGCGTGGTCTCTCGCCTTGAAGCAGTTTCACTTCCTTGATGCTATTCAATGGCACATGGGGAATATAATTATTATTGATTTCCTTGCCATCGAGCATAACAAGCATGTCGTAAAAAGGATAATAACCTCTCGAATTCAACCAACCGTCTTCTTTAACAACTCCTCTTTCTGCTAGTTGACCATTAACCAGCCAGGTGTAGAAAGCCCCCGCAGGGACTTTCACACCGATACATTCACAACCATCTTTCTGAGTGAGAATAATGGCTGATTCATTGCTCGTGATGAGATTAACTACATTCTTCTTGCCATTCCAGTGGTTCTCGATCTTCTTGAGCAGTTTGAAGTGGAGGACAGGAATATTGTTTTCGTCAAACGGCTGTCCATTAAGTTGCCATTCAAAGCCACCCTTGGGAAATGCATAATTAACATCGTCATCCATCTTCTTCGACTCTTTGTCGTTTACATATATTGTACCTTTTGGCAGATGTACAATGATAGTCTTACCGTCCATGCTCTTTTGGGTGAAGTGATCGTTGAAGTCGAGATTACTCTTCATCTTCCTTGTCAAGCCTCTTTCAGGAGCGACCTTCTTCAAATCGTCCATATCATTAATCAGTAAGATTAGGCAGTTCTCGTCTGTAATCTTCTCTGTCTCATTGTCGATTAGCACAGAAGGACTAGCTTTTATTATCTCTACTTTCTGAATTTTTGCAGACATCGCTAATGATACGGCTATGATGGGTAGCAGATAGGCAAAGCGAAGCCATTGTCTGCGACTGGATTTTGGTTTTGTAATCATGTTGATTCGTTTTTTGAGGGTACTGTTAATGAAACCGTTGGCCAGAGAATACCTGCTCTGGCTGGCGGCCTTACGGATTAAAAGATGTAGATACTGAATGTCATTGAATCCGTGAGAGAGTACCTGCTGGTCAGCCTCGTACTCGTGGATGGTGCGCAGATCGGCGCGTAGCATCCACATCGTTGGGTTAAACCATTGCAGGGCAGTAAGCAGTTCCACTAAGAGCACATCGACTGAATGGTGCAGTCTGATGTGTCCCAGTTCATGCGTAAGGAGGGCTGTTGTCCCTTCCTCATAATCCTTGTGGTTTAAGAAAACCGTCTTCAACCAACTGAAAGGAGTCTTGGCCTCTTCGTTAATCGCTATCTGACGCCCATCAGAAAGAGGATGAATCTCACTTTCGAGAGCCATCTTGTGTAATCGCCAAACAGATAGAAGCATTTTCGACAGAACCACAGCGACACCTATTATATATATAACAGCGAGAAGCAATTGCCAGTCGAAGTGCTGTTCCTGCTTAGGGGTAACTGTTGAGGGCGAGAATGCTACTTCTGGCTGCATCGCAGTTGTCTCTGGCAGCATAGTCTCATCTATCGCTTCCATAGGAAGGGGATCTACTTCTACCGTTTGGTGGATAGTTATCACGCATAGCGGAAGGACAAACGATGCTACTGCTGTCGATAGCAGCACTATTCGATTCAGTCGATGCCAAGTTTCTTTGGCCGTCAGCAATCGCCAGAAGATATAGAATGTGGCTATCAGAACAGCTACTTTCAGTTCGTATGTAAGGAAGAGGGTTATCATTTCTTAGTTTTTTCGTAAGTTTCTACTTGGGAAATAAGGTCGCGCAACTCGCTGAGAGAGATTTTTTCTTCCTTTAGAAAGGTTGACACAAGTCCTTTGTAGGAGTCCTTGATATAGTTGTCAACCAGTCGGAAGATGCTGTTCTTAGCATAATCCTGCTCTGTGATCAGTGCGTGATATTGATAGGTAGAGCCATACTGCTTGTGGCCGATATAGCCCTGATGCTCTAGGCGGCGCACAATCGTAGACAGCGTGTTGAAATGTGGTCTTGGCTCCTCGTAGTGCTCAAGCAATTCCCTTACGAACATAGGTCCATGTTGCCAGAACAGCTCCATAACTTCCCGTTCTTTATTTGATAGGTTCTTCATTTTGATTTCGTTTAATCGTTTAACATCAATGACGTTTTCAGTATCTGGGGACAAAGATAACTAAAAAAATATAAGCGCACAACTATTTCTTGTAGTTATGCAATTTCGTTAATTTCTTTAAATAGTTGTTCACCCTGATTAACAGAAGAAGTTTTAGAACTGATTTGTGACGATAGATAAAATAGATCACGAATGTCTAGTATTCGTCGAGTCTTTCCTGAAGGCGCTTCATACGCTGTTTCTTTCTCCAGCTCTTGCGCCATTTCTTGGGGACGAAGAGTTTGTTGAAAGTAGCAATCAGGTCCATACTGACTTTGCCTCCGCTGAGCAACTCGCCCTCGACCTTATCTATGCCTAAGCGTTTCTGAAGTTCTGAGAAATCACGCTTCTTGCCTTTTCCAAAGACAACGACTTCTTTCAGGTTCAGAAGTTTCGAGATCATATATACAGTATCGCGTACCTCTTTAGTATTAATAATACGGCTTTCGTAGTTCACATGAGAAAAAGCGAGACTCTTGCTGTCCTTGGGCACATTGACGATACCCATAGAATCTGTGGTCAGCGTCATATCCTTGCCAACTACGTTTGCTCCAACCACAGGTACGAGGGTCTCAACATCAACCACAGTTAACTGTCGCTTAGGCTGCACAGAGTCTTGCTCATGCTCCTGAGCCAAAACGCCAGCGACATTAATCGCCATCGCTAACAATATGATCCACAGCCTCTTCATCGCTGCAAAATTAAATATTCCATCCTTTTCCTCCAAATCTATTAAGTCTAATTAAACACTATTTGCGGGGATTATAAAAAATAATGTAAATTTTGCATAACGTTTCCAGCGTCATGTGCTATTTTCATGATTTATGTCAAAGAAAGCGCAAAAATAGTAAAAAACCCATATTGTTTGCGCACACAACAAGAAAAAAGCCTTTACCTTTGCACCCGATTTCAGGATAACGGTGTAGCTGAAAGGCTCACCAAAATATAATTAACAAAAGGAAAAAACGATTATGAAAAAGATTTTTGCTGTTGCACTCGTTGCAATGATGACTATGACTGTTAATGCACAGGTTTACGTAGGTGGTGGTGTTGGTTTTCAGACCACTTCACAGGATGGTAACTCTGAGACTTTCTTCAAGCTTGTGCCAGAGATTGGTTACAACCTCGATGAGAACTGGGCTGTTGGTATCGCTGTAGGTTATGGTGAGCACAAGACTACTCTCAAGAGTGGTAATTTAAAGACTACAGCTAAGGTAAAGGCTTTCGAGATTGCTCCTTATGCTCGTTACACTTTCGCTAAGTTCGATAAGGTAAACCTGTTCGTTGATGGTACTGTTGATTATTTACACACAGACAACGCTGGTGATAAGAACAACACCTTCTCTATTGGCTTGAAGCCAGGTGTTGCTGTAAACCTCAACGACAAGCTGAGCTTCGTAGCTCATGCAGGTTTCCTGGGTTACCAGAACTCAAAGGATGACTATGAGGGTGCTAAGGCTGCTAATACCTTTGGTTTTGACCTCGACGGTAGCAACCTGAGCTTCGGTGTATACTACAACTTCTAATAAGAAGTCAACAAATCGACAATAATAGTAGTATTATAAAAGCAAATGCAGCCTCGTCGAAAGACGGGGCTGTTTTTGATTTCCTTAGAAGAGACACCTTAATTCCTTTGTCTCCTCTTTTACTTCCTCAATAATCTCCTGACATCGAGCACGGGTTATACGAATATTGGTGCCGACAGTTATCATATCTTCGTCTGTTGGAAGACCCTTATAATTAACGGAAGAAGCATGTTCACCTAACGTATTATCATTTGTCAAGTCGTATGCAGGAGCCAGCTTCCACTTCCCGTCACGGCAGATGAAACTGAAATTACGTGCGTGATCATCGTAGTTGCGAGCATAGACATTAAAAGCCATACGGCGAAATTGTTGTTCCACCTCTGTTGGAGATTGTGTAAGATAGCCAGTAAGCTGAAGCAAACTATGGTAATCCATCTTGGGAGGTGTGATTGGCTCATTAAGCAGACCACTTGCCGTTACAACATGTAGGCGTTTTCCGTCCTCAATATCAAAACGCCTCGATGCAAAGTACTTTCCTTCTATCAGCTTGAAGTCAGGAACGATAATACCACATTGACGAGCTACTTGATTATACTTGAACTCTATCTCTCCAATATTCTTTGGATCATAGGTATGACGAAGCTTCACCAGCCAATGCCCTTCTGCATCTGTATAGATACATTTGGGACGGACACCACCAGAGTTGCCACTTCGATAGAAAAGCACATCTGCATGATCTTCTGATTTTTCCGACAGCACTTCGAGCGCCATCTGCTCCATCTCGTCAAATGAACCTTGCCACTCGCTTTGCGGCATCTTGGTCTCAGGAACATAACACAGAGCACCCATACCAGAATTTCCAACAAGGCTTAGCCGCTGAACAGGCGTCAACGCTCCATAGTTAATGCCTGACTTACTGAGTACTTTTCGTAACAAATACTCTCCATACCCCCCAGGCAGACTATCCTCGAACACCCCAAAATTCCCGTTAAAGGGTGAATAATCGGCAGTCATGATACCAGATTTTAGTGGAAGTTTCAGAGGCGAAATCGAGAAACCATCTACCAGCCAATCCTTATCGTACTCAAATTGACATACTTGTCTACTACTGATAGAAAGAGTTCCTACCTTTCTTCCGTGATAAGTCACACTAACAGATTGCAAATCCTTAATCATACGCCTCTCTTTCTGGTTTTATTCTTGTTTATTTCCAATAGTTCCTCCATCGTGTCGTATTTCGGCTCAGAGAGTAACTGCATTATGTCTTCAGAGTAGCCCAATGCTTTAGCAAGTTTGACATACGACTCCAAAGAGATGGAGTGCTTCAGCTCAAAGCGCTGAATACTGGAAGCTGGCACGCCGCTCATCTCCGACAAACTCTTTGTGGAGATTTTCTTCTCCAGCCTACGAGCTTTCAGGTTTTCTGCCAACCTTTGCATTGTTACCTGTAGAGGATAAGGGTCAAATACATATCTATTATGCATCATATATTATGTATAAATTGCGGATTTGTCGTTTAATGCATCATATATTAGTTGCAAAGATACAAATAATAATCGAAATTACCAAATATTTTACCATGAAAATCATTAACCCTAACATAAATATCGCGGAAGCCCTGTGTTTATCGGACTTCCGCGAATTTTCAACCCTAACTTAACCCTAACATTTCTCTCACCCAACCCTCACATTTAGTCATGCTGACTTCTTAAGAGGGACAACTTGATAGAACGGGATGTTGGAGTGCGATTTCGACTCATAGCCGAGTGCATTCATCGTCTTGCCAAGCTTTACCTTCGTGCCAAATGTATCTGGCAACGTTGGGAAATCCTGTTGGATGACAGAGATCAGCTGGCTACTGTTCATCGACCTCGCTGCCTCACCCTTTTCAGGAATACGGAAGCAGGCACATACCATCTCCGTAAGGTCCTTCTTCTCCATGAAGTTCTGGTTCAGCTGCTGGATACGGGCCACCTCATCGTTGTTAAACCAGTATGGAGCCTCCAAGTCGCGAATCTCGTGAACCACCTGGGCATAAAGCTGGCCATAATCGATTTCACCGGAATTGTCTATCATCTGACCATCAGGAATCTGAATGCAGATGTATCGACGGCTTCCTGTGACATCCTTCAGGGGATGACGATTGTTGGTGGTTGCCACGAACGATGCAAAACGAGGACGATCCTCCTGCGTCTTGCCGAAGATAGGACGCCCGTTCACCTTACTTACAGACAATGTCTGCTTCAGCGATGACTGCTGGCTGGGGCGGATGGCATCCAACTCGTCGAGATTGACGAAGAGATTGTTCGTAAGAGCCATCTCCTTATCAAACTTGTTGGCAAGGTTCAAGTGATCGAGGTAATACTCACGCAGATGCAGAGGCAACAGGCGTCGCACGAAGGTGGTCTTTCCACAACCCTGAAAACCAATAAGCGTTGGTACACACTCGTTTCCATGCAGCATATCCAACTGCATCCAGTGGGCAACAGAGGATCGCAGCCAGATAGTCAGGTAGTTAAGCTGCTCGGAGGTGATGCCGGGCAGACGTGAGAGGACCTTAGCGATATGGTTCTGTCCGTCCCATTCTGGCAGGCTGTTGAGGAACTCCTGCACAGGATTGTGCTCAGGCACCTCCTCTGATGTCACATACTCCGTTATCTCCGTCTTTGGGCTTCCCTTCTCCAATACCTGTTCGCGCTTGGCACGAATGATGATACTGTTGAGGGCCGCCTGGGTCAGAGGGCGGAATTCTAATTCAGCCTCATCAGAGGCGCTAGAGAGACTGCCGATAGGTTCGGCAGTATTGCCTTCAGCTGTGTTGTCAGCCTTTGGCAGGATTGCAAATTCTACCTTACCGTTGAGGATGTTACGACGGAATCGGTAGTTCTCCATTAGGAACAGCTCTATCACAAGCGTTCCCTCCTGAGAGGCTCCTGGAGTCTCTACAGGCAAAAGATAACTCTTCTCCATATATATACTATTATCAAAAAATTAACCTATCCGTTAAGGTCTATATGCTTGTAGTAATATCGCGCGCTTTCCACAGCGGGCTTTCATGGTGCAAAGATACAACATAAAAATGGCACCTGCAAGTTTTTGCCCTCAAAACTACACAAAAAAAGCACAATTTGCGTGTAAATTAACATTTCGCACATTTCGAAGATGATACAATTTGAGGATGTCATAGTTTTTCGTATCTCCTTCTATTACCCGCTTTTTGCTACTATACTATGAAACAATTGTTGCCTAGTGAGGCCGCAAATTTTCCCTCGTTGGGAATAAAAACAGGCTTTTTTGCAGGTTATGAATATTGTTGGATAATTTCAAAAAGACCCCAAAAGGTTACTTAGTAATATGTGAGAGATGACGTTAGGGTTATGTGAGGGATATGTTAGGGTTGAAAGCATACCCTAACATCGTTAACCGGCTTATAATAAGCTATTTACGCCAAAAATGTTAGGGATGGCCATTTTTTTGCGAAAAAGTGTATTTTATTCAGCGACCAGAGGCACTTATTCTCAAATAAGCCCATCGGCAAGTTTTGTTCCGATTTCGCTTAAAAATACGCCAAAATTTGCCGATACCGGCAAGAAATATGCCCGGGTTTCTGTTAACCGAAGTTAAATATATCGTTTTTCGATAAATTTTTATTGTTTTTATTTGGTGAGTTCGGAAATAATATCTACTTTTGCATATCGAAAATCGATAAATAAACCAATTAAAACAATAAATTATGGAATCATTAAACATCTTGCAAACTGCAAAAAAGAATCTTTGGTCAATCATCGCGCTGATCGTGGTGCTCGCCTTAGTGGGCTATTCTTACGTCGACGAGATACAGGACATGCGCTCTGCCCAGACGGGCTATGACTATTGCTATCATCTGGTTAATCTGTACGAACTTATCTTTAGGACGATTTTTGCAGCCATCTACTTCATCATGTGCTGGCTTACTTACGTCAACAAGCAGTATACTAAGTGGAGCATCTGGCTGTACTATTTGTCTGCCGTAGTCTTACTAATCCATTTCTTCATTTCGGGCTTTATGTTCGAATACGTCTACGCTCATGTCGAAGCCGACCACATGGACAGTCTTTCATCACTTGCCCGCTACATCTTTGGCGCTCCAGCCTATTTCGTGATCTTAAGCCTCTTCTTCGTGCCAAAGTTTATCAAGGATACCATCAAGCTGAAGAATGAGCAGGAATTAACCATTTAATCGGCCTATGGGACAAATCATTGTAAACTTAGACGTAGAGCTCGCTAAGCGCAAAATGTCGCTAAGCGAGTTGGCCGAGAAAGTCGGCTTGACATTAGCAAACCTCTCAATCCTGAAGACAGGCAAGGCTAAGGCCGTGCGCTTCACCACTCTCGAGGCCATCTGTCGCGAGCTTGGTTGCCAGCCAGGGGATATTTTGGAATACAGAGACGAGTAATCATTTAATGTAAACTTACAAAAGCATGGAAGAAATTAAAATCAACGTATCAACTAAGGTCTGGGTATATTGTACTTTGGCTATGATTGTTGGAATGGCAGCACTAATAGGGCTACGTTTTTACATCGACTCTAATGTAGATTCGGCTTTTCTCTCGGTCATATTTTCAATGGCAACAACACTTGTAATGTTTGGTTATTTTGGGTTCATTCAGCACAGAACCCGTCTGATAATCACCGACACTTCTCTGATTGTAAAGACGCAGGAGGAATGGGTAGTCAGACTCTCGGGCGTTGAATCTTTCTATGTCGATAAGTTCAAAGGGCGTACGTTTATTGGTATACACTATAAGGAAGGTACGTGGGAAGCAGGTAAGGAAAATATAGCTGAAGATCGCAAACGGCGCTCGAGAGCCGCTCTTCAGGGTTATCCCTACGAAATCTACGTAAGAGGTCTGTCAAAATCTCCCCAAGAAATCTGCGATTTGCTGAATCAACGCATAAACCAAATACAAAAATGAATATGAAAACAATTATTATCATCACATTACTCGCCCTATTCGGAACAAAAGGACAGGCGCAACCATTATTGAAAACGCATGTAGAAACAGGCGATGTTGAGGGCGTTCTGGATGGAACAGACCTCGCTGTGTATAAAGCGATTCCTTATGCAGCACCACCCGTTGGCGAACTGCGATGGAAGACACCACAGCCTGCCAACCCTTGGAAGAGTGTGCTGAAGGCTGAGGATGTAGCCAAGTGGCCTCCCCAGCCAGAAAAGAGCTACGTGAAGTACGACATGATGAGCGAGGATTGCTTATATCTCAGTGTCGCCACACCAGCCAAGAGCGTCAAAGAGGCCCTGCCTGTGATGGTTTTCATACATGGTGGTGCATTTCGTACAGAGCATTACGGAGGAGACTTGTGGCAGAGTCTGGCTCGCAGAGGGGTAGTCGCTGTTTCTATCGAGTATCGTGCAGGAGCCCTTGGATTTATGGCGCACGCCGATCTGGCTAAAGAGTCGGATGGACATTCTGGCAACTATGGAATCCTTGACCAGATATTCGCTCTCCAATGGGTTCAGCGTAACATCAAGAACTTTGGTGGCGACCCCTCTAAAGTCACCATCTTTGGAGAGTCGGCAGGAGCCATGAGTTGTCATATTTTGTGTGCTTCGCCCTTGGCTAAGGGATTGTTCCGTTCATGTATCAGTCAGAGCGGAGCCTTTATGTCATCTATTAATGTGGTAAAACAGGAAATGGCCCAGATGTATGGTCAGATGTTTATGGGTCAGCTGAAGAAAAACTCTATCGAGGAGATGCGTCAGATGGATGCCAAAGAACTGACGGGTAATGAAGCAAACTTTCAGCTGTGCATGCCCATCGTTGATGGCTATGTAATCCCTGAGACCATCTACAGCCTTTACGAGAAAGGTAATTATAATGATGTACCCGTGCTGATTATGCATAATAGTGATGAGGGAGCTGTTGAGTACGACTCAGTAAGTGTAGAGGCTTATAATCAGCAGTTTAGCCAGTTGCCTGGACAATGGGCCGATAGTGCCAAGGTTTACTATCCAGGAAGTACGGCTGAAGAACGACTTTTCAGCATGCGTGACTTTACTCGCGATGTGGGCTTCGGATGGCCAGCTTATGCCTGGACCACCTTACAGAAGAAGACTGGTAAGAGTCCTGTCTATTCTGCCTACCTCGCCCAGAAATCTGATCGTACCGTCTATGCAAAAGGCAAACGTCGTGGCGCTGCCCATGCTGATGATATGCTCTATCTGAAGGGTGCCTTTGACGATGAGGCTGACAAGTATCCTCAAGAGAAGAAGGTGAGCGACATGATGCAGCAGTACTGGGTGAACTTCGCAAAGACGGGTGGTAATCCTAACGGAAAAGATTTACCCTACTGGCCTGTTTTCGAGGAAGGCAAGCCTACAGTAATGCAGTTTAACAATGGAGCCTCGCTGATAGAAACACCCAATAAGGAGCGCATAAAGCTCATCGACGACTTTATGAAATATATCCGCTCACTTAAGAACTAATTTTTTCGCCCAGCAGGAGCCGATATCAGCTAAGGAGAGTTAGCAGATGTTAATTCTTTGCCAAACTAATTAATTTAGTTTAAAAACGAAAGCTTTTAGTTGTATCTAACGAAAAGTTTTAGTTACTTTGCGCTCAGATATTGATAACGACGCGATAATTGATTGAAAACTAAAGGCATTTACGACAATGAAGAAACTTACAAATAAAGAAAAGGAAATCATGGATCTGTATTGGCAGCACGGCCCGATGTTTGTGAAAGAGCTCCTGGAGTTTTACGATGAGCCTCGTCCGCACTTCAATACACTCTCAACGATGGTACGCATACTGGAGAAAGAGGGATTTCTTGATCATAAGCAGTTTGGCAACACCTATCAGTACTATCCCCTCATCACAGAGGCGGAGTATGGCAGGAAGTCGATTGCCGGTGTGATAAAGAACTACTTCAATAACTCATATCTTTCAGCTGTCTCTTCTTTCGTAAAGGAAGAGAAAATCTCTGTAGAAGAACTGCGTGAACTCATCGACCAGATAGAAAACAGTAAATCGTAAATCTCATGTTGCTAGAGTTTCTGACATACGACTTGAAGGTAGCAGTGCTGATAGCGGTGTTTTATATGTTCTACCGCCTGATGCTGGCTCGTGAGACGTTCCATCGTGTGAACCGTATCGTGCTTCTGCTCACGGCATTAGCATCCTATTTGTTGCCACTCTGTGTGATTACAATGCACAGGACGGTGAAGATGGAGGGTTTGCCTATGGTTACTCTCGACGACTTGCAAATGGATGCTGTTATAGCAGAATCTGTTGCAGAAACACCTCTTTGGCAAATTCTGCTGTCCACCTTATTTATTATAGGTATGGTGGTAACATTAAGCCATACCCTTATGTCGATGTTCAGAATACTAATGCTGACTAAGCGATGTGAAAAGCATCTTCAATCAGATGGTATTACAATCTGTGTTACAGAAAACGCCCAAATTGCACCATTCAGTTGGATGCATTATATCGTGATGAATCGTAATGACTATGAGATATCAGATTCTGCGATTCTCGCTCATGAACGGGGGCATATACGTCTTCACCACTCGTGGGACCTGCTCCTCGTGGATACCCTCACCGCCCTTCAATGGTTTAATCCCGCCATGTGGATGCTTCGCAGCGACTTGCGTGCTATCCACGAATACGAGGCCGACGGTGCTGTACTCTCTCAAGGGATCAATGCGCGTCAATATCAATACCTGTTAATCACAAAAGCCGGAGGCATTGGCGGGTACTCCATTGCTAACGGAATCAATCATAGTGCCCTCAAAAACCGAATCACAATGATGACAAATAAAACCTCAAAGAACAGCCGTCTGATGAAACTGTTAGCCCTCATCCCCATCGTAGGCATTACACTCGCCCTGAATGCACGTACCGTTACAGACTATGTCTATGATGAGCCGCAGAAACAAATGCCTGTGAAGAAAGGCAAGGCTAACGCTACTGTAAAGACTGGTTCCGGACAGGATATCCAGATAATCGAATCGGTAGTTACAGCCGACGAGAATCCGCAGGCTTCTGATGTAGAGAAATTCGTAATGAAAGGAAAGGTCTTTGATGGAGAAGACAAGTCTGCCATTGTTGGTGCCGTTGTCACAATTCAAGGATCAAAAAAGGGTTCTGTTACAGACAAAGACGGTAACTTCTGCCTTGAAGTGTCTGTAGGTGACAGAATTGAAGTGATGTATGTTGGCTACGATACTTATACCATTGGTGTCAGCAAAGCGTATGCAAAAGACAGAACCTACATGATTGCTCTTTATAAGGATGGAACCAGCCCTAACAAGGAAATCTTTGATCAAGCAGAGACGATGCCTGAATTCCCTGGTGGTGTTGGAAAGCTTATGGAGTATGTTGCAATGAATGTTCGTTATCCAAAAGAGGCTGAAGACAAATGTCTTCAAGGCCGTGTGATAGCAACGTTCATCGTAGAAAAGGATGGTAGCATTACGAGTGCAAAGATTGTTAGGAGTATTGATCCCGCTCTTGATGCAGAGGCCCTGCGCGTAATCAATGGCATGCCAAACTGGAAGCCTGGGACACAGAAAGGCGAGCCTGTTCGTGTAAAGTACACTATTCCAATTAGTTTCCGTTTGCAAGGTGGTGGCGATATTCCTGCCGAAAACGTTAAAGGCGCCAATGTGATGAACGAGACTGTTGTTGTAGGGTATGGTCCCGAAAATGAACCTTATGTTATCGTTGATGGCAAGCCAATTGATGGCTCCAAATTGAAGGAAATCGATCCGAAGACCATTGATCACATGGAAGTGCTGAAGTCTCAACCCGCCATCGAAAAATATGGTGAAAAGGCCAAGAATGGTGTTATCATTATCACCACTAAGAAATAAATCTCTCTCTTAAATAATGAAACAAATTCTAACTGTAATCATCCTCGCCCTTTTGACGATTACCCCCGTCAGGGGCGAGGTTCTTGCCAAGAAGAAGATAGTAGAACCCGTTGCGGATTCCCTCACCATCTTTATTCAGGCTGGTGACAGTTGTATGCAGCAGTTTAATACCTTTGAGGCTCTGAAGTATTACCAGCAAGCATATGCAATTGCCAAGAAGAGAAGTCAAGAGCGGGCCGTAGAACATCTTGACCTTCCGCTTGACCAACTTGAGAAGTTGCCTCAGGAGAAGCAGGATGAAATCATCGAGCGGCTAAAGCAATCAGCAGAAAAGAGCGCGATAATAGACTGCGGAATTCAGATGAAACTGGCCGACTGTTACTACAAGCGGGCACATTATCGCGAAGCCTCTGAGCTTTTGAAGACTATCCCAGAGGATTCGCTTTCCCATGAATCCTTCCGCCAGCTCGCCTACGGCTATCAGAAACAAGGTGACAACGATTCTTATGTCTATTGGGCCACCCAACTCGTAAAGCACTTCCCGATGGATGGAGAGATGATTGCCGGCCTTACTCATGGCTATACAAAACAAGACCAAGCATGGAAAGGACTCGAGGTGGCTCTGAAGTACTATGCTGTTGACTCTACGAATATTCTCGTAAATCGAGCCCTTGCCGATGCATATTTTATTGATCGTCAATTTGATAAGGCTGTAACGATCTACGAACATCTTCTGGCTCAAGGCGACTCCACCTTCAACACTCTTTATTCTGCAGGCATGTGCTACACCCGTATCGACAGCCTTAATAAGGCCTATAACTGTTTGCTCCCAGCATTTTATCTCAGTCAGATGCAACATTCAGGCTGTGTCTATCGTCTTGGAGCAGTAAGCATCGATTTACATAGTTATGAAGAGGGTCTGCGCTATCTGGATATCGCCTTGCAACTGATGCAGCCTGATACAACCACGATGAAAGCCATAACTCTCTCGCAGGGCGAAGGCTATTATCTCACCAAACAATATGATAAAGCTGTGGAGTCTTGGAAGCAGCATCTGGAGTATAATCCCACTTCTATCGCCACCTATTATAATATTGCAAGTGCATACTACTATTTCCTGTCAGATGGCAAACAGGCTAAGGCGTATTTAGAAAAGTTTCTCGACCTTGCACGCAAGGAAGAGAAACCTACACAACAGCTTTCTGAGATGATTGAGAAAGCTGAGACTCTCCTCCGCACAACAAACTTTGGCGGAGGGAAGTCCAGAAAACGTTAATATTCTGTTTTGTCTGTCTTTGTCTGCCAGAGACGGAAAGAGCTGAGGGCTTCTTCTCTCAGGAGAGGCATAATGGGAACGGTGCGGGCATATAACGGGCGCTCCAGTTCCTCGTAGATGAAGTCATCGGCGAAGTTGATCTCACGGGCATCCTTGCGGGTGTTGCCGTAGAAGATACGGCTGATACGTGCCCAGTAGATAGAACCAAGACACATAGGGCATGGTTCACATGAAGTGTAGATAGTACTGCCAGACAAGTCGAAAGTACCAAGACGGCGACAGGCCTCGCGGATGGTGTTTACCTCAGCATGAGCAGTGGGGTCATTGTCGATGGTTACAGAGTTTGATCTGCCTGCTATGATTTTACCATCCTTCACGATAACAGCTCCAAACGGACCTCCTCCATTCTTTACACTCTCACTGGCCAGACGGATGGCCTCGCGCATAAACTCCTTGTCCTGCTCTGTGATGTTGGTTGGTCTGTTTCCATTTGGTTCCTCTTCACGGAAAGTGATGGTCTGTGAGTCATAATCCATCGCCTGAACCACAGCCATCGACTCTACCTTGTAGCCTTTCTCCCTCAGGATACGGCCTCCATTCTGATAACCCTTCTCCACAGCGACACCTATGCCAACAACTTCAGCTCCAGCCTGTTTCACGATGTCTGTCAGTGCGAGAGCAGCCTCTCCCTCTGCAAGGAAGTCATCTACGATAAGCACCTTGTCTGTCGGTAGGATATATTCTTTCGAAACAAACACCTTGTTCTTCTGCTTATGGGTATATGAGAATGCCTCAGAGATATATTTGTCCTCAGGGGTAACTACCGTTTCGCTCTTTCTGGCAAAAACTACTGGTACGTCATATAGATGCCCCATCATAGTAGCGATAGCGATACCACTGGCCTCGATGGTGAGTATCTTTGTCACCTCAAGCCCTTCGAAACGGTACTTCATGTCCCATGCCATCTGACGCATGAGCTGTATGTCAATCTGATGATTAAGGAACTGGTCTATCTTTAGGATGTTACCAGGGTAGACGATACCTTTGCGTTTGATTTTTTCTTCCAGATAATTCATAGATTCTCGTTTTTAATTAATTGATGCTGCAAAAATAATAAAAATCTTCCAAACCTCCAAGTTTTATACAATATTTTAAATTAATGCTTAAAATGTTTTAATGGATTTGGAGAAGAGGTAAGGAATGTTTAATTTTGCAGCGCTTTTATTATAAAGGAATTATGGAAATCATAAATATACCCCTTTGGGCTTGGATTGTTTTTTATGTGCTGGTGTTTATCATGCTGATTATCGACCTGAAGTCGTTTGGCAGGAAGGGTCAGCATGAGGTGAGTGTCAGCGAGGCACTGAAAATGACGGCTGTGTGGATAGGTGTGTCACTGGTGTTCTGCGCTGGTATATATATGTTCTATCCTGGAGGAATAGACGTTGCACATGAGAAAGCAATGGAGTTTCTTGCGGGTTATCTGATAGAGAAATCGCTGTCGATGGATAACCTGTTTGTGTTCCTGATGCTTTTCTCTTTCTTTGGAATCGAACGTAAATTTCAACATGAGGTGCTTTTCTGGGGCATCTTCGGAGCATTGGTTCTGCGTAGTATCTTTATCTTTGCCGGTACGGCGATGATACAGCAGTTTGAGTGGATACTTGGTCTCTTTGGTATCTTCCTTATCTATACTGGCATCAAGATGTTCGGACATAAGGATGACGAGAGTGTAGATCCTTCGAAGAATATCTTCGTAAAACTATTTAAGAAGTTCTTCCCTGTTACAGACAAGATGCATGAGGGTGATTTCTTCGTGATAGAAAACGGCAAACGACTAGCTACCCCTCTTTTCATCGCTCTTTTGGTGATTGAGACCACTGACGTAGCCTTTGCTGTCGATTCTATCCCTGCAGTATTCTCTGTTTCGAGAGATCCTTTTATTGTTCTGACGTCTAATATCTTTGCCATCTTAGGACTGAGAGCACTCTATTTCGCATTGGCAGCAGTAGCCAAGTACTTCACCTATCTTAAATACGGCTTGGGCATCATCCTCAGTTTTGTAGGCGTAAAGATGCTTCTGGCGATGAACGAATACGTGAATGAGTTGGGAAATCTTGTAGGCTTTGATATCAATATGCCACATATCGAAGTGCCTACACCTGTTTCACTTGCGATAATCTTTGGAGTACTGGTGCTCTCGATGCTTCTTTCTGTTGTTATAGAAAGAAGACGCTCTCAGGACCCATGTTGAAAAGCAGGTCGAGGATAGAGAGATTTGGCAAGAAGCCGTGTTTTTGTTGGTATACCTGATAGTAAGGCTTGGACTCGAAGTCTGGGTCTTCCATGGGGTGCTTGGGGTTAATGACTGAGCGATAATCCTTAAACTCCAGACTCTCTGTCCTGAACTCATCTGTTAGTCTTACCTTCGGCTCTATGTCGATGAGTTCGCAGATTTTCAACCTTATCTCCTCGTTGAAGTCCAACAGGAATTCCCATTTCTTTTCGAAGAATGGTCTTATGTCGTCTTGGTAATATTCAAAGAATGGGCTTTCCCCATAGGCGCTCTGAAAAGCATTCCAGTGCAGATGGCGCCAGTTGCCATGATCGCTTATACGTATGTCTTTGATGGTGGAGTTGTCACTCCTTACCACAGGAAAGGTAAGGGCCTGAGTACCCTGGGTGGTAGCTATGACACAACGGTTACGGAAAGTCTGTTTCTGGAAATTCTCGCATGCTTCGATCTCTGTCTCTTCACTACGGTATAGTTTCTGATACCACTGCACGGGACCGAAATAGGTTGTACTAAGCAGTGCTTTCATTTCGGCAGTAAAAAGCGTTCTGAACTGTATCCCCTCCAGAATGGAGCCTCCGGGTCGTGGCTGAAGAGTATCAGACAAGCTCTGCCTATGATACGTTCCTCAGGGATGAAACCCAACATACGGCTGTCGATGGGATTATCGTTATTGATGCTCTTCACCCAATAGTAATCTTGGTCATCACATGTTTGAACTCCAGGAACAACACAAGGGACTTTGTCATTATCCAAATATACAGTGTCTCCAGGCAAAGCAGCACATTGGCATATATATATACGTCCGTAAAGATCTTCAAATGCGATGAAATCGCCTTTTTCCATCTTCTGCTGACATATACGCCCGTAGTCAAAGAGACCTCCTTTCTTGCCAGTACGTAGTCCGTAGCTCCATCGGTTTATAACCACCCTGTCACCCTCCATAAACTGTGGTGACAGTCCATCACCCTCTATGGTGCAGACTGTCATCACCAGCGCTCTGAAGGCAAGCACCGTCACCAATGCTATTACCAAGGCGATTATAAATCGGAGCGTTCCTTTCACTTACTTGATATTGTCTACGAATCTGAAGAGTCTGTTCCAACGTACACCAGAGAATCCACTGCGGTCAGGATCACTTGACCACCAGATAAATATAGGCTTACCCACGATATGGTCTTCAGGAACGAAGCCCCAGTAGCGTGAATCGAGAGAGTTATGGCGGTTGTCGCCCATCATCCAATAGTAGTCAAGTTTAAAGGTGTATTCCTTTGCTTCTTGACCGTTTATGAAAATCTTATTGTCTTTTATCTCTAACTGATTGCCTTCGTAAGTACGAATAGGACGCTCATAGATAGCGATATTATCCATGTTAATGGCAATCTTCTCACCCTTTTTTGGGATCCATATCGGACCGTAGTTGTCACGTGTCCAATGAAGATTACCATTCAATGGGTAGATATCCCATTCCTCAGCCTCAGTGTTCAGTTCTATACCTTCCACAAGCTGTTGTCTCTTCAGCTCATCAGCAGCTCGTTTTGTCAGAGGCATATAGCCGAGAGTATTCAGGCTCATCAGGTCTTCCATCGTGATGCCGAGATCTTTCATCACCTCATCACTGAGGTTCTGTTTCAGCTTCATGCGATAGGTGTATTGCACATTATCTGGCTCCTTGTTGGCTTTTCCATCAAGATAAACAATATGATCTTTTATCTGAAGAGTCTGTCCAGGAAGACCAACACAACGTTTCACATAATTCTCACGACGATCGGCAGGACGGGTGATAATCTCTCCATATTCCTGCAGGTTCTCCTCGATAAACTGTCGTCCTCCCTGATAGATGGCCTCGAAGAGCTGGCGACGTACTCCTGCATCAAGGGAATCAGGGTCAGGACGCTGCGGATAGCGCTGATAACCAATCTCATAACACAGGCGATAGAAATCAAAGGCCTGGTATTTCAAGCTTGAACATAAGGTGTCACCGGCTGGATAGTTAAACACCACGATATCATTGAGCTGAACAGGTCCAAAGCCTTTCACACGACGATAATCCCACTGAGGCCATTCAATATAAGACTTACACTCAACTACAGGGAGTGTATGTTGTGTCAGTGGCATCGTAAGCGGTGTCTGTGGGATACGTGGACCATAGCTTACCTTCGACACGAAAAGGTAGTCGCCTGTAAGCAGTGACTTCTCCAGAGAACTCGATGGAATGACGTAGTTCTGGAAGAAAAACAGATTGATAAAATATACGGCAACAAGGGCAAAGACAAGGGCATCAACCCATGACATCACCCATTTCACCGGACCTTCTGACTCTTTCCACCACTGCCATTTTATCTTCTTTGTGATATAGACGTCATAGATAAATGGGATAACAAGTAATCCCCACCACGACTTAACCCAATAGAGAAAGAGCAGATAGAGCACCAGGACAATGATGAACTTTGCCCACTGCTTCTTCATGTTCAGTTCTTTCTTTTTCACCATTTTTCCAGAAGTTAGAACTTAAACATGTCAGAGATAGTAAGGAGTCCCTGATTCTCCTTAGTGTACTCAGCTGCCAACACTGCTCCAAGAGCAAATCCCTTGCGAGAGTGGGCATCATGGGTGATGGTGATAAGGTCTGCATCAGAATCATAACGGATGGTATGTATTCCAGGCACCTCACCACGTCGGATATGGTCTATACGAAGATACTTAGGATCAGTGGTGTCTTCTTTCCATGCTTCCTTACGGTCGATATTCTCTACGATTTCATCGGCAAGGGTGATGGCTGTACCTGATGGGTGGTCGAGTTTGTGCACGTGGTGAGTCTCTTCCATCTCAACGTCATACTGTGGGAACTGGTTCATGATCTTTGCCAGATAACGGTTTACGGCAGAGAAGATTGCTACGCCAATAGAGAAGTTCGAAGCCCAGAAAAGGGTCTTGCCTTCGCTACAAGCCTTACGCACCTCGTCACCATGTTCCTTCATCCAACCTGTAGAACCGCTTACTACCTTCACTCCCTTTGCCCAAGCCTTCAAATAGTTGCCATAAGCGGCCTGTGGAGCTGTAAATTCTATTGCCACATCGGCAGATGCAAACTCAGGACTGTCGAAGTCCTGTTGGTTGTCAATATCAATGATACTCACAATTTCATGACCACGGCTGATGGCAATCTGCTCAATCATCTTACCCATCTTTCCGTAGCCGATTAAAGCTATCTTCATATTCCAATTCGAATTAAAACGCTGCAAAGATACAAACTATTTTCGACAATCTATAAGATTTTTAGAGATTTTCATAGCGTTTTTCGATTTTTTAGCGTCACATAAGGAGATGATACATCCCTCCGGCAAGAGGTTTTATCACACCTTTCATTTCCATCTGGAATAGAAGGGCTGTCAGCTGACTGATGGGAAGGCTGCATTTTACACTTATTATATTGAGTTGCAGATCGTTGGTTTGTTTGAGCAGATCAACAATCTTCATTTCTTCTGGCGACAGGTCTGGGAAGAGATTTCTCTCGATTCCATCGGCATAATTTTGCTGTCTTAACATCTCTTCTTTCCATCCCATAGCATTGACGAAGTCTTTGGCAGAACTTATCAGTCCTGCGATATTGTCTCGGATGAGGTTGTTGCAACCCTCTGAATAAGTCATTCCAACAGCACCAGGGAAAGCAAATACGGCTCTGTTGTAGCTCTGGGCTATCTCTGCAGTTATCAAGCCTCCACCTTTAGCTGCGCTTTCAATGATAATGCAAGCATCCGAAACACCAGCCACGATTCGGTTCCTTCGTACGAAGTTGGGTTTGTCGGCATTTGTCTGAGTCATAAACTCTGTGAGCAGTCCCCCATGTGAGAGCATCTGGGTAGCTGTTTCACGATGACGATATGGGTATATCTGGTCGAGTCCGTGGGCAAGGACACCAATGGTGGGATAACCGCACTCAAGGGCATTACGGTGGGCACATATATCAACTCCATAGGCAAGACCGCTGACAATCAGTACCTCGGGACAATACTGACGGAGATCGGACAGGAATCGTCGTATAAGGTCTTGACCATATTGGGTGCATTGTCTTGTGCCGACGATATTTATTATCTTCGCCTGATTAAGGTCTGCATTACCTTTATAGAAAAGTACGATGGGGGCGTCAGGACATTCCCTGAGTCTCTGAGGATAGTCGTCGCTGTTGAGAGTCAGAGCCCGGATACCATGTTCCTGCATGTACTGGAGTTCAAAATCTGTCCGTTTCATCGGCTCATCCCAGTCTTTGAGGGCTTCGATGAGTCGTGGAGAACAGTCGTCGAGGATATCCCCGATATCATAACGGTGTTCGTAAATCTGTTGTGCACTGCCTACGGCTTTATATAACTCCAAAGCCTGTTGAAAATTGAAGTTGGTAAGGCGAGTCATCGCCATAGCGTAGAAAATCTCTTGTTCGTTCATAGTTATTTGCGTTTTAAGTATTCATAACCAAAGCGACAACGAAGACAGTCTTTCTTGTCGCAGTATTCTTTCTTTAATTGTATCAGGGCCTGTGAGTCACCAGCTGTCTTTACCTCCAGACCTACTTGTTGCCACATTCGTATGATGTGATTGTTCTCTGCCTTCAGTTGTTCCAGAAAATCAAAGGCTCTGTCGCATAACACTTCTTTCCCACGATGTCTGCCTATAGCGAAGAGCATGGGTATGGCTGTATTTATCATCAGAAGATTGATGGAGCCGTAGGATAGATGTTTTTCATTCTTGTTGCTTGTAGATCCGAAGGTGTAGTGGGTCTCCCAATAGGGCGTTACATGTGAACTGAGAATTGTTTTCAGCTGTTCGATGGTCTCGCACTCCATGAGTTGGCTGAGTCCTGCCTTACGCTGATAGTATAGGTTGGCCAACTGCGATATCCTGATATGTGGGAAGTTCTGAGGACGAAGTCTAAGGAACCGCCAAAACTTATAATCCATTGGTTTCATCGAGAACTTATGTGCCAGATAGAGGTATTCGTTACGTAGCTTTGCAAAGTATCCTTCATTGAGGGCAGTCTGTTGGTAATAATCTGGTACGGCTTCTAATTCTAACAGTCCCGCCTGTCCCATGAAGATAGCCTCAATCTGGAAGAGGTCATCGCGATGGTGGGCTATTGCCTGAAGAGGTATGTTTCTTGCCCATTGTTCAAAGACTTCTCCATTAATACCAAAGCCATAGTTACGTGCAAGGGTCATGAAATATGCATCTTCCCACGAACCGCCACAAAGTTCAGCCCTATGACGTATAGCCTCTGTCTTCTGTTCCAGACGTTCTGTCTGCAAGGCGGCCATCCAGGCATGAACCATAAGTGTTGTCAGCGAGGGAATGACCTTGTAACAGGGAGGATAACTGTCTGTTGACAACAACTCATCATAGTGTTCTTTTACCTGTTGGGGTACATCGAGTTGCATCTGAGGCAGATATTCGCCTCGCGAGGTTTTAACATCGGTATCTATTACACCAGCCACATGGAGCACCACATTATCGTAGTTGCTATCCTTATCATGACCATGCAGATACCATTCGGATGACTTGTCGTGTATCTCAACGTTGCCAACCCACATAGTATTGCCAATCCTGACTTTGGCATTAAAGAAGTCTGGACCTGCATTCCTATTGTGCAGTCCGGGGTCAATCACTTCGACGGACTTTCCGTCAATTGTCTGTAGTTCCCGCAAAGGGAACATCTTGTGTTTAAACACATAATGCAATAATTGTTCCATAGCATTCTTTTTAAGAATTCACATTTTCGGCAACAAAGATAGTAACTTTTCCGATAACTTCCAAACTTTTTCAGGAAAACCTGTCAAATATTTGAAGAAATCCAAGAATTATTCATAACTTTGCACCCTCAAAAGTGAGATTCATGGATATTATAGAACAGACGATTATTGCCAAAAACCCGAAAAAGAAATGTGAGGACGGGATTGTTGTTACAGGCGATTATATAGCAGTCATCGACGGCTCGACCTCGAAGACAGACAGAAGGTTCAGCCTTTTCCGGAGCAACGGGAGATACTGTATGCAGCTCATCAGCAGGTATATACGTAATGCCAAAGGCAACTTGTCTTGTCAGCAGTTCTGTAATGGTGTCTCTCGTGCTATCGCCAGCCAATATAAGAAGCGTGACCTGGAGCGGTTGGCTGCTCATCCCGAGGAAAGACTGACAGCTTCTGCTATCGTTTATAGCAGGCTTAATCGTGAGATATGGATGATTGGCGACTGCCAGTGTATGGTGGGAGGACAGTATTACGACAATCCCAAGCCCTACGAGCAGGAACTGGCCGAGCAGCGTGCTGCAATAATTGCTCAGAGCAAAGAGCCTAAGGAGTCATTTCTTGAACATGATACAGCCCGTGAGGCTATCATTCCCCACATGCTTGAGACTATGCAACAACAGAACAAGACCTACGCCGTCATCGATGGATTCCCTATCCCTCAACAGTGTGTTCGTGTTATTACTCTCGACTTCAATCCTTGGGAGGTGGTACTTGCCAGCGATGGATACCCTTTCCTGGAACCAACCCTTGAGGCATCTGAACAGCGACTTGAATGGCAACGAAAGAATGATCCGTTAAACATTGGTGAGTTTAAGGCCACAAAGGCTTTCTCAGTTGGAAGCAATTCGTTTGATGATCGTGCCTACATACGTTTCAAAGTCTGAAAACAAAATAAATCACGATTAATTTTGCATTTCGCACATTTTACAGTACCTTTGCAGCCGTTATGAACAGAAAATATATTTTCCAGACCGTTATGCAGGTCCGCGATTACGAATGTGACATAGAAGGAATAGTCAACAATGCCAATTATCTGCACTATTGCGAACATACCCGTCATCTCTTCCTGAAAGAGTGTGGTCTTAGTTTTGCAGAGATGCATGAAAAAGGCGTGGATGCAGTGGTGGCACGAATGTCGATGCAGTTTAAATATCCCTTACGTCCTGACGATGAGATGTTGTCGTGTCTTAAACTCACTAAGGATGGGTTTAAATATATCTTCCACCACGATATCTATAGGGCTTCTGACGAGAAGATATGTTTTCGTGCCAATGTGGAACTGGTTTGTCTTGTAGACGGCAAACTATCGGAGAGCGAAGACTACGATCGTGCCTTTGCTCCTTATCTTAACTCATAATTGGCATGAAGATAGGCGATATAGAATTTGGACAACAACCAGTATTCCTGGCACCTATGGAAGACGTTACAGACATCGGCTTCCGACTGCTTTGTAAACGTTTCGGAGCATCGATGGTGTATACGGAGTTTGTAAGTGCTGAGGCTTTGATACGGGATGTTAAGTCTACTATCAACAAACTGACTATCAGCGATGAGGAACGTCCTGTAGGTATACAGATTTATGGGCGTGACACTGATGCTATGGTGGAGGCGGCAAAGATAGTAGAACAGGCAGGACCAGATCTTATTGACCTGAACTTCGGCTGTCCTGTGAAGAAGGTAGCTGGCAAAGGTGCTGGGGCAGGAATGCTACAAAACATCCCAAAGATGCTCGACATAACAAGGAAGGTTGTTGATGCAGTGAAGTTGCCTGTCACAGTGAAGACGCGATTGGGATGGAACCACGAACAACTTATAATCACCGAACTGGCAGAACAGCTTCAGGATTGCGGCATTAAGGCCTTGACGATACACGGACGTACCCGTTCACAGATGTATACAGGTAATGCCGACTGGACCCTTATCGGTGAGGTAAAGCGTAACCCTCGTATCCATATCCCAATCATCGGAAATGGTGACATCACGTCTGCTGAAGAGGCAAAGAGAGCCTTCGACGAATATGGTGTGGATGCCATAATGATAGGGCGAGCCACCTTCGGGCGCCCTTGGATATTCAAAGAGGTGCGTGACTATCTCGATAATACTGGCAACAGCGAACTGACCTATAATGAGAAGATAGATATTCTTGAAGAGCTTCTTAGGATTAACGTAGAGCGTATAGACGAGAAACGAGGTATCCTCCACACAAGAAGACACCTCGCTGCTACACCAATATTTAAAGGTATTGCCAACTTCAGGCCTACACGTATCGCAATGCTCAGAGCAGAGACGATGAATGATCTGATGGCAATCTTAGAACCACTGCATCAGGCTCCTGAGATAGGCGGTTAGCTCTACTGCCATCTTCTCGTCCTGGTAGATATTAGGATGCCAGTCGTTGCCTATCCAGCCGTCGCCTGCGATAGGAGACATATCAAAGCGGTAAACTTCCTTATCACCAGCTTTATGAGCTTCGGCGGTAACCTCGTCGAGAAGTTGTTTGGTTTCCTGTAGCTCCTTATTATAAAGCATCGAACCTGTGAGGAACACAATCTTAGCCTTTGGATTGTTCTTGCGCACCATCTTCAGCAGATTCTTATAAGCTTGCTTAAGAAGCTTCAAGGAGTAGTTGTTAGTGGAGAGGTCGTTGGTACCCAGATTGATGCACACCACATCTGGCTGGTAGCGGCTGAAGTCCCATTTCTCACTGTCGAATCCTGCGTTCTTACGGAGTTCGCTATCGTAAGCATAGCCAGTATATTCGTATTGCACAGTCATGCATGATTTTGGAGTACCTTCCTTAGGACCATCGTAATTACGATATGCTCCTATTCCGCTACGTGCCACAACCCAGTGCTGGGCATCAAGGTTACGGGCTGTGATAGAGGCATAGCTGTAGTAATGATTCTCTGTCTCATATTCGAAATGCTCTTCCTTAAGGAGTCCCTCGTTGCCATATCCGCAGGTGATGGAGTTGCCAATGAACTCAATCTTTCTTGAGGGTAGGGCAGGAGCATCTGCTAATGAACAACCTTTGTCAAGAACAAACCCCCAGAACTCAGGATAGAACTCATACCCCTCGATGATATACATCAGACGTACAATATGTTTTCCGTAGGGTAAAGCTGTGGCGAGGGTCACCACAGAATCGCGCTCACCACGAAAGGCAACCTTGAAAGGCTCGGCATTGTCTATCTGAGCCATGAAATAGCCGCTTTTGGGTTTGGCCATCATACGCAAAGATGTACCCTCAAAAGCCGTGATAATCTGTATGCCCGGGAAATTCCAAGCTGGACGCTCAGGATTGGCGAAACTGATACGACCTGTATAAAGGATATGTTTGTCGGTAGGACTGACAAACGTTCCCTTCTGGGGAAAAGTCTGATTGGCAATAGTATACTGACATACTACTGCAAGCAACAGGGATAAAAGTAGTTTTCTCATATAATCATACGTTTTAGATAATTCTGGAATTGTGGTAGGAAAGCTTCCGTAACGTGGATAATCTCATCACCTATATATATACAGTCATTGCGGTCAACTTTTCGTATCTTATTTAGGGCAACGATATAAGAACGGTGCACCCTCATAAACTGTTCCTGAGGCAACATCTCTTCAACAGCCTTCATCGTAAGATGGGTGATAAGTGGTTTACGTTCATCTGTGAGGTAGAACATCACATAGTCTTTCATCCCACAGACATAAAGGATGTTGCTGATGGCTATCTGACGATATTCGCCATCTACCTTGAGGAAAAGATGCTGGGGTGCTCCTTCTTCCTTTGGTTCTGCTACAGGAGTGGTCTCTGTTCTCCCAAACCACTCTTTCGCCTTGTCTACAGCTGCAATAAACTTATTGTATCTTATGGGTTTAAGAAGGAAGTCGAGGGCCTTTACCTCATAACTCTCAAAGGCGTACTCTTTAAAGGCTGTGGTGAAGATAACACGTGTCTTATCGGGTATCATGTGAGCCAGTTCCATACCGTTGAGGTCTGGCATCTGGATATCCAGGAAAAGGATATTGGGATTCTGTTCCTTTACGGCATTGATAGCCTCTACCGAGTCAGTAAATGAACCAAGAAGCTTCAGATCAGGTGTCTTAGCCACAAACGACTCCATCAGTTTGACAGCCAAGGGCTCATCATCTACTATGATACAGGTTAGTTCAGAGTTCATAATGGTCAGTGTTCGATGCTCAATGTAATTCTCACGTGATAAATATCTCCCTTGAGTTCCTGCTCCCACTTAAAACGGTCGCGGTACATCAGATCCAGACGGCGACGTGTATTCTCCAGTCCTATGCCAGAACCACTACGATCAGCATCGTCTTTGGGATAGTTCGTGTTGTCGCAGTTGAATATCAGTTCGTCATCATTCTGAAGCAGACGGATATCTATCTTCGAAGGACGACTGCTACTAACCCCATGTTTGAAAGCGTTCTCCACTAATGAAATAAACAACAGCGGAGCGATGTCTATATTCTTCTTTATGTCGAATGTGGTAACCACCTCAGTCTTCTCATTACAACGTAGCTTCATCAGTGAGATATAGTTACGCATAAACTCAACCTCACCCTCAATGGGAACAGTGTTCTTGTTCGTCTCATACATCGCATAGCGCAGCAGGTCGCTGAGCTGGGCAATGGCATCCTGTGCGGCATCTGGGTCTATCTGCGTCAGACTAGAGATGTTGTTCAGTGTGTTGAACAGGAAATGGGGGTTTATCTGATTCTTCAGCCATGCGAGTTCTGCCTCTGTGTTCTTTGCTTTCTCGTCTTTCAGCTGTTCCTTGATTTTACGTGTACGTATGAAGTGGAGTATGGCGATTGCGATAGCTGCCACAACACAGTTGAGCAGGAGGAACATGAAGAAACCGGAGAAGAAACCAATCCACATGTTGGGCGTCATATTGGGCATCTCAGGTAAACTGTCTCTTTTCAACCAAACGTAGAGGAATGGATAGTTGAGTGCGAGGATGAGCAGTAGATTGCACAGGGCAAAGAACAAGTATTTCTGACGGAAGAACAAGAAAGGCCCCAAGATGTAGAAATTAACGAAATATATTACAAGTGGAGCCTGTAGGATTCCCCATACTACGAAGAAAGATGTTTTCGTAGCATGGAGATCTTGTGTACTGAGGAATGTGGCAAGCGGCAGAGACAGCAGTATGATGAGCCATACAGCTGCCTGAGCCAGAAACAACCAGATGTCTTTCTTCTCAATTTTCTTCATCGCTGCAAAATTAAGAATTTATTCTGAATTGACAAAGAATATTTTAAAGACATGGTAACAGAATAACTTTTTTTAGACATTATGTCTTCAATTGGCGTTGCCTGAGCTTACGCTGTTGATGACCTCGCCTTGTGACTGCTGTTCGATGAAGTCATTCTGTACACGGCTTGTATGCTGCTTGGCTGTCATCTTCGAGTTTCCGAAGGTATAGCTTACTGTAAATGTCACACCATAGATAGGCACTTTGATATTTGTATGGCTGGTGAAATTCTTACCCTCGCTGTAGCTCTCTATCTTCAGACAGCCACCATCGTTGAGCCCCATCAGACCAGAAACACTTAGATTGAGTTTGTCTTTCAGGAATGACTTCGAGAGACTTGCTGTGAGGAGGTTGAATCCGCCGCTCCATCCCTGAAGTGTATAGTTCTTTGTTGAGGTGATAGCGAAAGCACTGAGTTTGAGATCCCATGGGAGGGTCTGCTGTAATCCAGCCATCACGTTAGCTGTCCATCCGCTATTGCTCTGTGAGAGGGCATCACTGCTCAGGTCGGTGTAGTTGAGACTTCCGTTCATGAAGAGACGGGTGTTGGGAGTCAACAGATAGTTGACGTATGCGCTCAGACCGGTCTGATGACTTTTTACTACGTTGCCGTATGTGGTGTTGAGCAGATTGTTGCTGTCATAGAAGCTATACTGTGAGATAGCATTGTCTACGAAGTTATGATGGAGGTTCAGATTAACCATCAACTTTGGGGTAAACATATTATACACGAGCGAGATGTTATGAGCCTTCTCAACATCGAGGTCTGGATTACCATAAGTGAGAGCGATGGGATTGGTCTTGTCAACGTACGGATTCAGGTAAGAGATTCCTGGACGTGAGATTCGCATGTTGTATGTAAGTCCTAAATTGCTGCCCTGAGAGAGTGTGTACTGCATGCTGGCAGTCGGAACAAGACTTCCGTAACTTGTCTTGAAGTCCTGACCATTACCGAGATGATACTGTACATCCTGCCAGGTATACTCGTAACGCAAACCAGCCTTGATTCCGAAGTTACTGAAGTTGCCTGCATATTCACCATAACCTGCGAGGATAGAGTTTTTATACTCATACTCAGAACTTGAGCTTGGGTCATAGACATCCTTAAGATAGTACTTCGAATCAGATGTAGCATCGTGGAGCTGAAGTTTGCTTCCGAGATTGAGTGTCTGACCAATGCCGAGAGGCATCGAGTAGTCGAGCTGGAAGATATGGTTGGTGGTTTTATCTTTATTTTCCGAATTGCGGTTTGTGAGGTCTATAAGCGAGGATGTTGTACCGAAATTATTGGTCATCTCTGTGGTAGCAGGACTATAGTTGAGCTGATAGGTGAGAGCCAGCGACTGGGTGTGTTCCTTATTGAAGAAACGCTGATAGTCGAGACTTCCGCTGAATGATGTACGAGACATCTTCATGTCTGTTGTGCTACCGTAGCTGAAGCCGCTGCCGTAACCATTTCCACTCATCGTGGTATTGCTTGTACCATTGCTTTTCATCGACATGCTGTTAACTTGTGCTGTTGCGTTGATGACGCTCATAGAGTCAATCTGATAACCCAGAGTCAGGCTTCCCATAGTGAATGGAGTCTTTACATCATTGCCAGAGGTCATAATCTGCGATGTTCCGTTATCTCTAAGCTGCTCCATTTCGGTAGTGGTGTTACCGGGCTTGTTGTATGATGTCATAACGTTAGCGCTGTAAGAAAGCTTACCCTGCTGACCACTTACGAATACACTTCCGCCGAGTTGTTTTGTTCCAGCTGAGGCACGGACAGTACCGTTGTAACCATTCATGCTCTGAGCTGCCTGTGGATTTTGTTTGTTCATCACGATATTAAGTATACCTGCAGCACCCTCTGCATCATATTTTGCACCAGGATTGGTAACAACCTCGATGCTCTTTACTGCTGTGGCAGGCATGCTCTTGAATACTAATGAAGGATTGCTTGAGAACATCACATTTGGCATACCGTCAACATAAACCTTGAATGAAGAAGAACCATTAACAGTAATATTATCCTGCCCATCGACAGTCACCATAGGCACCTTACGGAGCATGTCGAGAACGGTATTCGACTTTGAGTCCTCATCTTCGGCCACGTTATAGCTCATCTTGTCTACATCCATCTTTACAAGAGGCTTTTGGGCAACAACGACCACATCATTCAACATGTTATCGTTATCCTTGATATATAATGTACCTAAGTCGAGCTGGCCATTACCTTCGAGGTCGATGGTCTGACGGAGATCTTCTTTACCAACACTGCTGAACACGATGTCATACTTACCCTTGCCTTTCACCTCCTGCGAGAACAGTCCATTCTCATCAGTAAGAAACATAGCCACCGGCTTATCACTCTTGCCAGCCTTGAAGATTCTTACCGTAGCGAAGGGCTCGCTCTCATTCTGGGACTTCGACATTAGCACACCCTTAACGGTTGTCTTCTGGGCCATTACAACTGCTGAGATCATCAGCATCATCATCACGAAGAATAATCTAATCTGTTTCATATCTTGTCGTTTTTATTTGTTTCTGGTGCAAAGGTAAGGTGAAAAACCATATGTACGATGAAACTTTCGACGACTTCCTGGGAATTTTTCGACGACTTTTGTTTGTAATACAAAAAGATTTCGTATCTTTGCGCCCAAAGAACCATTAATTATTTAGTTATGACAGCATTAATTATCATTATCGCTTTGGTAGTCATCATAGGAGGCTACTTCGTTTCTACCCAGCGTTCGCTGGTAAATCTCGATGAGTTGTGTAAGAATGCCCTTAGCCAGATTGAGGTTCAGCTTAATTCCCGTTTCGATGCAGTTATCGCACTTGCAAAGACTGCAGCTCAGTATGCCAAGCATGAGTCGGAGACAATCATCCAGGCCGTACAGGCACGTGGTGGAAACCTCGGTAATGCCAATACTCCTGCTGCCATCAACGAGCAGAGTGACCTTCTCACACAGATGATGGGCAAGCTCAACGTGGTGTTCGAGCGTTATCCGGAACTGAAGGCCAGCGATCTGTACAGAGAGGCTCAGGAGGGTATGAAACAATATGAGGAGAACGTGCGTATGTCACGTATGATTTACAACGATACTGCTACGAAGATGAATCGTATGGTTCGTCAGTGGCCTTCAAGCATCGTGGCTTCTATGCTCCACTTCGACCAGAAAGACTATCTGAAAGTTGACAGCGAGGAGAAGAAATCATATCCAAACCTTGATGAAGCATTCAAGAAGTAAGTGGCTCTTGTTGCTGATGCTGCTGGCATCGGCAATAAATCTGTCGGCCTATTCCAGTCTCAATTCTCTCGACATCCGCGTGGTGCTGAGCCGTAATGGTGATGCGCACATCACGGAGACACGTAAGATGGATATAGGATGGGAAGGCACAGAGTGCTATATCGTCATAGGCAATCTGGAAGGCAGTCAGATACGTGACTTCATGGTGAAGGACGAGACAGGTCATCGCTATGAATATGAGGAGTTTTGGGATGTCGATGAGGACCGTGACTGGAAAGCTGGTAAATGTGGTATCAACGAAACCTCCGACGGGTATGAGCTCTGCTGGGGTCTGGGCGAACAAGGGGACCGCACATATATCACATCGTATACTGTTACCAATCTGGTAAAGGGCTTCAGCGATGCCGACGGCTTCAACTATATGTTCGTTGCCCAGGGGATTAATCCCTATCCTGAACACGTAAAACTGACTATCGTTGCCGAGGATGATTCCACCAGAATCGGTCCTGAGACCACTGGCATCTGGGGGTTCCGCTATCGTGGAGAGATCAATTTCGCAGACAACAGCATCGTGGCTGAGAGCAGCGAACCGTTCGAAAGCAGTAGCGCAATGATCGTAATGTGCCGTTTTGAGAAAGGGATGTTCGACCCGCAGTATGTCTATGAGAACAGTTTTGAGGATTTACAGACAGCAGCCTTTGAGGGTAGCGACTACAACAGCGATGAAGGCGACTCTGACTTTATCGACATGCTCTTTGGCCTTTTAATATTATTCTTTGCTGTTTTCGTGCCTGCAGTCGGTTTTATAGCGCACTTTATATATGTATGGTATGCGCGTAGGAAAGTCAATAAAAACCTGCTCTGGTATCGCGATATCCCTTTGAAGGGTAACCTGCAGCAGGCCAACGACATGCTCAATGCCTATCGCTATTTCGGCAACGACTATAACAACCTGCTCTCTGCATGCATCCTGAAACTTATTAATATGGGCGCCATCAGTATCGAGCAGCGGATGAATAGTAAGGGAAAGACAGAAAGCAACTTCGTAATCCACGAGTTGAAGGATCCGGGCAGTCAGCCCCTGTTGATGCGTAAGGTGCACAGTATCTTCAAGAATGCCGCAGGTGATGATACCATCCTTGAGCCTCGTGAACTGAAGTCATTTATGAAGAGCAGCAGAAATGAGAGCATTATGGATTCCTTTATCAATACGCTTCACACTTCGACAGGCGTTTCCGACTATAAGAATCGTCAGGAGGATGTGCGTCAGGTGTTCGGACTTAGGAAATTCCTTAAAGAGTTCTCCCTTCTCGACGAGCGTCATGTTAACGAGGTGACTCTGTGGAAGGATTATATGATCTACGCCACTCTCTTCGGTATCGCTGACCAGGTGATAAAGGATATGAAGAAGATCAATCCTGAGTACTTCAATATGGATCAGATTGCCGGGCAGATGGCTGATGATATGACTCTGCCGATGATCTATTCTGCTATGCACTCAAGCACATCTCGTGCTGTCGCCAATAAGGCAGCGCGTGAGGCCAGAGCTTCCGGTGGAGGCGGCAGCAGCTCCTGGGGCGGTGGCGGCGGCTTCTCTGGAGGAGGTTCCGGAGGCGGCATCAGATAGCCAAAAGAAATAAATAAAAAAGTGAAGAAGTGCAAAAAGGCCACAGATTTTTTGTTATCTGTGGCTTTTTTCGTAATTTTGCAGGCGATTATGATGGACGACGATTTCGATATACGCGAAGAACGCTTTTCTCAGGGTGAAAAAGACTTTGAGAATGCGTTGAGGCCCTTGACATTCAGCGATTTCAGTGGACAGAAGAAGGTCGTTGAGAACCTTGAGGTGTTCGTTGAGGCTGCCAAATATCGTGGGGAGCCTCTCGACCATACTTTGCTTCATGGACCTCCAGGACTGGGAAAGACCACACTCTCGAATATCATAGCCAACGAGCTTGGTGTTGGATTCAAGATTACCTCAGGACCTGTGCTCGACAAGCCTGGCGACCTCGCCGGTATCCTTACGTCCCTTGAAAAGAACGACGTCCTGTTTATCGATGAGATTCATCGTCTGTCGCCTGTGGTCGAGGAGTATCTTTACTCCGCCATGGAAGATTACCGCATCGACATCATGATTGATAAAGGTCCATCTGCCCGTTCGATACAGATAGACCTTAACCCATTCACACTTGTGGGAGCCACAACTCGTAGCGGTCTGCTTACAGCTCCTCTGAGGGCTCGATTCGGTATCAACATGCACCTGGAGTATTACGAGCCAGAGACGTTGCAGAAGATCATAGAGCGCTCGGCAAGCATCCTTAATGTGCCTATCACAGAAGATGCAGCACTGGAGATAGCCGGTCGCTCAAGAGGCACGCCACGTATCGCAAATGCCCTCCTTCGACGTGTAAGAGACTTCGCTCAGGTGAAGGGCGACGGACGTATCGACACAAAGATTACCCGTATTGCCCTTACAGCCCTCAATATTGACAAGTATGGCCTCGACGAGATCGACAATAAGATCCTGCTCACCATCATTGATAAGTTTAAGGGCGGTCCTGTGGGTATCACAACTATCGCTACTGCTGTCGGTGAGGATGCCGGTACTGTTGAGGAGGTATATGAGCCTTTCCTTATTATGGAGGGCTTTATCAAGCGAACTCCTCGCGGACGAATGGTGACCGAACTGGCATATAAGCACTTCGGACGGAATCCGTACGGAGGAAACGTCATGGAACCAAATCTTTTTGATTAGTGAATAACGAATAGTGCATAGTGATGAGGACAGGGATATTCGTAGGAAGCTTTAATCCGTTTACTATCGGGCATGATTCTATCGTCCGACGCGCTTTACCGCTCTTCGACCGTCTGGTGATTGGCGTAGTGGGGGATAATGTGCATAAACCTGATATGCCTTCGGCAGAGGAGCGCATGCAGGCCATACGTGATGTCTATGCCGATGAGCCCCGTATCGAGGTGAAACCCTATCATGGTCTCGCTATGGACTTCGCAAAGTCTGAGGGAGCACAATATATAGTAAAAGGTGTACGTAGTGTTTGCGACTTCGAATACGAGCAGTGGCAGGCAGATTTCAATCGCAGGCTTGGGGGCATAGAGACCATACTTCTCTATACTGAACCGGAACTGGCGAGTGTGTCGTCAAGTGCCCTCCGAGAACTGTCACACTTCGGGGTGGATGTGAGTGACTATCTGCCCAAAGCGAAAAAATGAACATAATAAAGGAAAATGATAACATACGAAGCTGAGGGAGTGAAGTTCCCTAACATCAGAAAGCGCGAAACCAGCAACTGGATACGAAAGGTTGCGGCGTCTTACGGAAAGAAGGTGGGCGATATCGCCTATCTGTTTGTCAATGATGATAAGATCCTCGAGACCAACAATCAGTTTCTCGGGCATGATTATTACACCGACATCATCACCTTCGACTACTGTGATGGAAAGACGATTAACGGCGATCTTATGATATCTCTCGATACTGTATTCACCAATTCTGATAAGTTCGGGCGACCTTACGATGAGGAACTTCATCGTGTGATTATACATGGAGTGCTTCATCTCTGTGGACTTAACGATAAGGGTCCTGGTGAAAGGGAGCTGATGGAGGCTGCTGAGAATAAGGCGCTGGCGATGCTCTAAACGGAGAAATAATAGACTTTAACCCTTTAAATATTTTTGATTATGAGAAAGATTAATTTGAAAGTGGCAGTGTGCCTTCTTGCGGGCTCCTGCATGTTGAGTTCGTGTATGGTTGGCTCTTGGGGTCTCTTCAACAAGTATGCTGACTGGCAGACACACATGACGGACAATAAGTTCGTTAATGCTGTGGTAGGTTTTGTTCTGGGAGTTATCTGCTATCCTGTATGTGGACTTGTTGATGCTCTCGTGCTCAATACGATCGAGTTCTGGAGCGGTGATAACCCAGTAGCTTCAAATGTTGGTAAGACTCAGAATGTGATGGGTCAGGATGGTCGCCTCTATGCCGTGAAATATCTTAAGGACGGTTATGAGGTAAAGGCTCCTAACGGTGAGATCACACTCTTCACATACAACAAGAAGGACAACAGCTGGTCGATGAGTCAGAACGGTTTCACTAAGGAGATCTTCCGTTTCAACGAGGACGGTAAGAGCATCAAGGTTGAGATGAACGGTGAGACTCGCGATTTCACACTCAACGAGCAGGGTGTAAGAGATGCTGAGTTTGCAGCTTGCAACGGCCTTTACTTCGCCGCAAGATAAGTATAAATCTGTATAAATAATAAAGGCTTCCAAAATCGGAAGCCTTTATTATTTTTGTTTATTTTATCATCACCTTCTTGCCATTGATGATATACAGCCCCTTGGTAGGCTTATCTACTCTCTGACCTCTCAGATCGTAGATTACTGTATTCTCCATCTCAGCGTTTTCCTCTATGCCGTTTATGGCAGTTGTGCCGTTACCGTTGTCACCGAAGCTTAGACTTATGGTACGAGCACGTGCTCCGCTCACACTTGATAAGTCTAGGTATGCCTTGTCTGTTGGAACTAAGGCACTACTGCTCTTCGTCTGTGCAAACACCACTACGCCATTCTTTAATGTCAGAATATAGTAGTTGTCATTTGGACCGATACTACCGCCTGTACCCTGGCGCAGTAAGTTTGTTCCTGCGTCTGATGCACCAGTAACAGCCTGTGTGAATGTGAAGCTCTGGCCTTCTGTGTCTGCGGCTAAGATAACAGGTGTATTTGCATAAACTTTCCCAGTTACTTGTTCTAATACCACAACAAGCTGACCGCCTGTGGTTTTTGTACCTTTAGCTCTGTAAGCTTTAACTCCTGTTGGAGTCTTTGTGTAGTCAATAGCTATGTCAGGAGCCCATGTACTATATTTGTATCCGTTTCCACCAACCGTAACTTCTCGTGTCTCAGGTGTAATTTCGGTAAATGTAGCACTGACAGTAACATTAAGTGCAGGCATCGTAAAACTGTAGACTCCACCGCTCTGAGTGTAATTAACATTGTCTTGGTTTGAATCTTTTATCGTAAAACTGGAAAGCTGATATCCAGCACTGGGGGTTAACTTAAACTGAACTGTTGTACCAGCCTCAATTTGATAGTTATTTGTTAAGAATTCGATTTGTCCATAACCTGTAGTGCTAGAATCAACGTTGTATTTAGGTACAATATAATTTTCAAATGCAATACCATGGAGACGAATAGTTGTGCCTGTAGCATAGACAGTATAAGTACCAGCCCCAAGTGTATATGTTTTGGTAATATAGCCATTCTTTCCGTCACTAGTTGCTTCAATTCGAGTTATATTGCCAGTCTTTTTGCTAGAAAGATCTGTTCCTGCACATACTTTTAAATCCTTACTGTTGTCATTAGTGAAAGAATTGGCATTTTCATCTTTGCCATCATCACATTGACGGCGATAGAAGAAAGAAATCGTTGCATTAGTCTTTACTGTTAGTGTAATAGGCGTACCGTATTTGCTATCATTATTATATGCTGTCAAATCAATGTTTGACCGCAGGTTGAGATAGTTGGGGAATTCAGTATCTTTAAAGGTATGACTTTCACTACCAACTTGTGTGGTTCCGACTGTTACAGCATCGAGAATACTACTATTGATGATTTTTGTACCACCATCGGGTGCAGTATCTGGTGCCTTCCAAGGACTTTTTGTGGTCTTGTCTTTAATTAAGGAGATTTTTGTTATTTTAATATTTGATCCACATATCTTATGATTATATTCTACAGACTTATCCCAATTGTATAATCTTTGCAGGGAATTGTATGCATTTTGATTAATGGGGAAGTCTATATATCCTTTAGCAAAAATATCAGTATAATTCCAGTCATTAATACTAAAAATAGGATTATTATTGTTTGTTTGAATATGGACTTCACTATGTTGAGCATTATTATCTATTCTTGATCCGAAAATTCTAATGGTATCATTAATGTTTGCATTATCAAAAATACCCAAAGGCAAGTTTTCTTCAGTCCAACTAGTCATGGTTATAGTTTTAACCAATAAGTCTGAATCTGCAGCCTTAACAATGTTAGCTCCCAAGAGCAGCGTTGCTGCTACGAGAAGCATTCTGAAAATATTCTTTGTGTTCATATTCTTTGTTCTCATTTTAGGAGTTAAACATTAATGTCTTCTACGCACAAGTACTGGGTCACCAGAATTATATCCGCTGCTAATAGTTACAGTTTCTTCTGTATATTGATTGTCTTCAGGCAGACCGTCACCGCTGGTTCTGTCCAGGAGACTGTCGATTGCGCGAGCCGTGTAAGGAACGCCTGTTACTTCGCCCTGGTAACGGTTTTTGTTTTGATCATCAGTAGGAGTGGTTGTCCATATTGCATTACTCTTCTCATTGATATAATATCCGACGAGATTCTTTTCTGCATCATAGATTTCCTCTATAGCATTGGTGCTATCAAATGTTATTGTAGTGTCGGATGGAGATACTTCTTTTACATAAGTATTGAAATCGTATGCCTTATTGATTTCTACTCGCTCATACGGCCACCTTGTTCCTATGGGAACGCAGATTTTATGAGGTGCAGCACCTTTATATGCTTCAAGCTCATATACCTGAGAACCATATTTCACTACTATTTTGATATCTTTCAGAGTGTTTATGTTGCGCAGGTCCTTCAAGTCAGCCGGTTGCTTATAGCTCTGACTGTTGTCATAAACATTACCATAAGTCTTGGCATCATCCTCGCCGCTGTCGTCAACAGTATTGATGAGCATTGTGTGACTTGTATTATATGCGTTCTTGAGATCAACTCCAGCAACGGTTACAGGAATAGTACCGCCTCCGGCAAGGAGATAGATATCCGTGGACTTATAGGCATAGCTGTCATATTCAGTATCTTCTGACCAAATACTCCAATCTTGTAGTGTGGTTTCTTGGCCATTTTCAACCTTGACAATACGCTTTCTGCTTACCGGTACCATTTTGTAAATATATGCATCAAACACAACGTCATTGAAGTCAATATCACTTGCACTCACCTTACCAAGATCCTCACACATGATACGGCCGCACTCCAATAAATTAACCTTGTAACGATATTGTTTGTATGTACGTCTTGTGTAAGAATTTTCATTAACTATTGGAATTGATGGGTCATCTCCACTTGATGGAGGTGTACCGGTTTCAGAGTATCCTGGATTACAATTAGTAGAACTGATTGTAACAGGACATGGCGCCTTGCCCTTAAATATCACCTCACTTTCAGAATATATCCAAGGCTGACTAGTTGTGCCACCTTCTGCAAAATGATCATCAGTAGCAATGTATAATTTTCCATCATACCACGCTTTATATTGGCCTCCGGTATCTTTATCAATCTTGTTTGCTTGAATAACAGCATAATCAGATCCATAGCCATGGAATCCATAACCATAGTTACTGCTCTTCAACAAAATAGTACCATTAACCTTCAAAAGTGACTTGCTACCCATATGGAATTGGCCGCCAGCATTAGACTCCCATTCAAAAGAGTCGCAAATCACACTAGCATTGCCGTTTAATACAAATTGGCTTTCTGCCAAAGTAAATTTACCATTTCCTGTTGTTCCGTTACTTGTTACAGTAAGTTTACAGTTGTTATAGATGCGGTTGCAATCATAGAGATAAAATTCTCCTGTGGTGTATTGTCCATCATTCATCCACTGTGATGTATCATCGTTGGTGATGTATGTCTTGTTAGATACTTTAACTGTCCCCAAATTATGGAACTTACCACCAGCCTTCATATTAATATTCGTTGCATTAATTGTTGCATTGTTAACAATTTCTCCTCCATTTGTAACACCGTCTATTGTATAAGTATCCTCTATGTTGAGGGTGTTGACTGTAATGTCATGTTCGTTGTACATAAGTGATGCTTCTCGAACAGTAAGATTTGTGTTGCTGTTGAATGTTCCGCCATCATTGATAATAGTATGGCCGGCAGCAAAAATTATATTATGGTCACCAGCTACATTAATTGTACTTCCGCTACCCATATATAGTGTTGCGTATTTGAATGTAGAATAGTCCGGTAGGTTTAGTGTAGCTCCAGAGGCTAAATAAACCGTCAGGTTATTACCAACACTTGTAAGAGTAAGTGTAGAATTCTGCGTAACGATGATTTTTGTGCCATTACCATTTTGGTTTGTAGCAAACGGATAGGTAATGTTATTGCCATTAGCGTAGATAGTTACGCCAGACTGATTCTGAGGATTCTCCAAATCAGAACTGCTACATGTATTATCAATATAGAATGTACCATTTTCTGCCCAGTTCTCTTTAATAGCCTTAAGTGTTCCACTTGGAACAGTTGAACTGAATGTCGGTACAGCAGGTTTACTCCTGAATGTTGGTTGGGCAGGTAAATTGTCTGATAATGCTCGTGTAGGAGCATTTAGTGTTTGTGCAGCTCGGGTGCGTGTTGCCTGGCTGGCCTCACCGAAGCCCCAGTCTTGGTTTGGGTTGATCTTGCCGAATTCTTCTTCGAATACCTGCTCATAAGCTTTGAATTTCTCGCTTACTATTGAAGTTGAGAAATCATCGTCGACATGACAACTTACTAATGTTGCCGAAGCGACGAGAGCCAATGCTCCTTGTATCAAATACTTCTTCATCTTGAATAAGATTTAAAATGATGTTACGTAACTTTTTATAAAAAATCAATTGACGGTGCAAAATTACGATAAAAATGGCAAAGATAGTAATATGTGGAGTTAATAAAAGTTAAATCCAATTTGTTCCTCTTCATAAAGCCGCTAAAAGTCGATATTTTCGGCTCGTTTTGCGATGTTCCGACGATTTTTATATCAAATCACCTGATAGGCTCATGCTTCACATTGCTATTTACAACAAAAATATAAAAATAGAGGCTAAATCTTTTGGAGTCTGCAATTTTTTTGTAACTTTGCAGCCGAAACATATAAAATATTGATATGTGTAAGGCAAGAATTCTTTTGATATTGGCTGCTGTATCCTCGCTTGTGGGTGCTGTTTCATGTGGTGAGAAGGATGTATATGATCCTGAGCGCCATAAGGAGATAATACGTTATGTATCACCTGTGGACAGTGTTGACCAGCAGCATACTTGGCAGTTGACGGAAAACCGAACCTATAGTGTCTCTATCGATGCTAATGTTGGAGCCTCGCGTCTTGAGATATATAGTGAAAACCCTGTTGAATCGACTGAGGCGGAACTGATGTCGAGGGTGTTCGTCAGTTATGGTCAGACGGTAACCCTGTCGGTGTCGATGCCGGCTTTATTGACGACGCTCTATGCTGCTCTCGTTGATGATGACGGCAAATATACCGTTACATCTTTCAGCAAGACCTCGCGCAGTGTCAGTTTCAGCAGTCCGATAGCTACCAAGCAGTCACCGCGTCTGGCAACTCCGAGGATTATGGCCTACACATACTGCTACGAGGAGGATTTCCCTGAGCCAGGCGACTATGATTACAATGATGTTGTGTTGCGAATTGGTCTGGAGCGCACGGGTCAGAAGACGATGGATATCCACGCTACCCTTTCTGCTGTAGGAGCCTCGAGGCCGATTACGGGCGCAATCCGTTTGGTGGGCTATCGTTATCAGGACATCGACAGCATCAAGGCTAAGGACGAAAAGACTCTGAACAAGAATGTTCCCTCTACCTGTATGGAGATCATCAAGACCGAGGATATCCTGCAGAGGGGCCGTAATGGCGAGGCTGTGGTGAATCTCTTCCTCGATGCTCATTGGGCTATGGGCGACGACCTCCCTGAGATCAACGGCGACTTCCCGAGGTACAAATACAATGTGTCGAGATCTTATTCTGATCAGTATGACATCACCTATGCCAAGAACGTCACGTTTACGGTTTATTTCAAGAGTGAATCGAATCTGAACAACATCACTCTCGATATGATCGATCCTTTTATACTGGCCTATTATACCGGAGGAGTAATGGAGACGCATACTGATGAGTTTGCGGCTGCTCAGACATTGTATGAATATAATACGCTTAGTTTCAAGGACCTTCCCTGGGCTCTGAAGATTCCGACACGTTACTTCAAATATCCGCTTGAGGGTGTTGAGATTGGTTTCCGTAAGAAAGGGTATATGTTCGGAGCTTATATGACGGTAGGCCACGGCTTCGGCGAGTGGTGTGAGGACCACAGAAACTATCTTGACTGGTATCTGTATCCAGAAGATAATCAGGTGTTCTAATATAAGAAGACTATAATAATAAACCGGCTGTCACATTGCGTGGCAGCCGATTTTCGTTATTACAGACCCATGCAGGATGTTGCTCCGAGGGCTGTGAGGATTGCTGATGCGATAGATGCGATGATCTGTACGATCCACTTGAGGGTTTTCTGGTCGCATGACGAACTTCTTACCTGGATTTTTGCCGAGCTTAACTTCGCGGCGCTGTGCAATTACTTTAATAGCCATAATCTAATTTAGTTTTCGATTTGTTAATTAATTTTGTTAATATGTTACTATGTCTTTAAAGAAGCTTTGATACCCTGTCTTAAAGGAAAATCTTGCTACGGTTAATGCGCGCAATTTCCAGATTTGACCCTCGCAATTTTTATCCTTAACGGCCGACTTCTCCGTTTCATTCATCGACGTTGCAAAGGTACAACTTTTTCATTGCGGCCTACGAATATAATCACAAAAAAATGCATCCTCATTGCAATATTTTTTAGCCAGGTACTTGTCATGAATGTCATGACACATGACATTCATGACACTTTTCTAGATGTACATCTTGTGCGAAAGCACCGTGAACTGCTCAGGGCGATAGTCGCCGTAAGGCTTGGCATCGGCATGCGCAAGGTGAAGCTCTTCAACCTGGATATGGCTTACTCCATCGCTTTCCCACATAGCACACCTATTAATATAAATAAGAAGGGCAGAAAATAAAAAACGACGCTGGAGAGAATCCTCTTCAGCGCCTTTTTGTCTGTCTGTGGACCAGCCTGGGCTTGAACCAGGGACCTCCAGATTATGAGTCTGTTAAAGTAAGATTTTTTAAGATTTCACAAAATATTTTTCCGATTTCTATTTGGTTGTTTATCAGGTATTTACTAACTTTGCAGCCAAAATAGAGAACTTAGAGAAATCTTAATTATCGAGCGATTTTGTTCGCATTTTGTTCGCAAATTGTTCGCAAACCGCTC
>CACWLC010000003.1 GCA_902761605.1 uncultured Prevotellaceae bacterium | reverse complement strand
TCTGAAAGACATCTATCTTTATGCAGAAGATCCAAGAGCTGTTCCTTATGAGTTATTCAAAGATTTGGAGAACATTGGGGATATCGTTCTTCACGTTCCATGCTTTTGCGCTGATAAATATCGCAACTATGGAGTGGAGTATATAAAACAAAAACCTTTCCTTAACCCTATTCCCCCTGAGCCTGAGAGCGAAGACGATGTGCTATTTGTCAAAGAATGGCGTCGTTTTAAACGTATAGAAGAATTCGACCCCATAGATGTGTTTGGTGATGATAAATAATGCGTTTTTTTCACACAACTGATTACTTTTTCCTTGTTTTTGGCAATATACTATGCCCGCCATTGGGTAAATTATAAAAAAAAAGGTGATTTATGATGAAAATTAATGTTTATTCGGAGAAAAGTGGTAATTTTGCTTCAGATTCTAAAATGAAGCCCATGATTATTATTGAATCCAAGAAAAAACCTCTCGAACCAGGCAAGAAAGATAAAAACGGGAAGCCGATTTTATCGTTGAAAGAAAAGTATCCTGATGCGATGATCATCGATGTGACAAGCAAAGCCCAGGATGAATTTGTCAAGTTCAGCCCATTTTATCCCATTGGTGGTATTCCTGTTCCTTTTACTGAAGACCTAGTGGCTTTGTCTGTCGAAGGCATCTGGCAAGGTTTGAAAGTGTTTGAGGATAACGACATAGACACCAGCCTGTTCTCGAAGCGTGATATGAAGAACATGAAACGAACTAAGCGCAAGTTCGGTCTTTGCCTCGGACATCGTAAGGGCGTTCATGGAGAGGAACTGCTTGGCTACCTCACAGCCCGGAAGTTGATCTATCTTCCATGTTACAAATGGGTTTTGGAGAATAAGCTCCAGAAATTAGTAACTGCCATCCGCATCATCTCCAAGAACAAGCCAGTTGTTCTGCTCGACTATAATACCAATCAGGATGTATGGAATCCAAAGAGTCCCCTTTCTCATGCCTCTCTGATTAAAGCATACATTGAAGGTAACTATCCAGAATAATCAGAAATTAGCATTTTAGCATTTTAGCTATTTTGTTTTTTTAGTGCACACACAGGCACGATGTGACATTAAGTAAAAAGGTGGTTGTCAATTACTGACAACCACCTTACTGTTTCTATACGTTGGGGAGATGGAACTGGTAATTCTGTTCGAAGACCTCCTTTACGGTGTTTATCTCCAAAAACTTCGTAGCACCTCCGGCTCCAATGTTTCCACTAAGATACGCAATCTTATCGTCGAGCTCCACATATCCCTTCTGGCGAAGCATACGCACTGCTGCCAGGAAAAGTTTCTCGCTGCCGATATGCTCCTTCTGATAAACAGGGATGACGCCATACGACAGGTTGAGCAGTCGCTGGAGCTTGTCGTTATAACAGATGGCCAGCACAGGATGCGGTCCCCGGAAAGCTGCCAGGGAGCGGGCTGTGGTACCTGTGGTAGAGTCGGTGATGATACCCTTGACACCCAGGCGCTCTGTGGCCTCGATGGCAGAATGAGCCATGAACTCTCGGATATCGCAATTCTCCGACAACTTGATGTCGATATGATTCTGGGCACGATCACGCTCTGCCTGTTCAGCGATAGACGACATCGTCTTGACAGCCTCCACAGGATACTTGCCGCTGGCTGTCTCGCCAGAGAGCATCAAGGCATCGGTGCTCGAATAGATGGCATTGGCGATGTCGGTAACCTCAGCACGTGTGGGACGAGGATTCTGAATCATCGAATGCAGCATCTGAGTGGCCACGATGACAGGCTTCTTCTTCTCGACACACTTACGGATAATCTGACGCTGGATGCCCGGGATGCGCTCGATGGGTACCTCGATACCCAGGTCGCCTCGGGCAATCATGATACCATACGAGGCGTCGATGATCTCATCGATATTGTCGACACCCTCCTGATTCTCTATCTTCGAGATGATCTTGATATCGCTGTTGTAGGCATCGAGGATGGCCTGTACGGCTCTCACATCAGCTGCCGAGCGCACAAAGCTGTGGGCTATGAAGTCGATGTCCTGATCGATGGCCAGCATGATGTTCTTGCGGTCCTTCTCCGTAAGAGGAGGCAGGGCGATATGCACGCCAGGCACGTTGACACTCTTATGAGAGCCAAGGTAACCATCGTTCTGTACCTGTGCGATGACAGCAGGACCGTTGATGCCGATGACGAGCATGTCGAGGGCTCCATCATCGAAGAGCACATGGTCGCCCTCGTGGATGTCGGCAGCGAAGTTTGAGTAAGAGAGATTGATGATGTCATGGGAGGTGTCCATCTCAGGACGGCCGAAGATCTTTACGACATCGCCTGTCTTATACTCGATAGGCTCCGGACAACCCGTGGTGCGTACCTCTGGGCCCTTAGTGTCGATGAGGATGCCGATATGACGGCTCACCTCACGGACATTACTTATTATCGTCTTTATACCTTCCTCAGAGGCATGAGCGGTGTTCATACGAACAACGTTCATGCCTGCGTTGAACAACGAACGGATAAAGTCAGTGTCACAACGCCTGTCGCTGATGGAAGCTACTATCTTGGTCTGTTTCATCAGCCACCGAAGTTATCATACATGATTGACTCTGGGTCGACACCGAGAGAGTCGAGCATGGATACTACAGCTGCTGACATAGGACCAGGACCACACATGTAGTACTCTACATCCTCTGGAGCCTCGTGATCCTTCAGGTAGGTGTTGAGCATCACCTGATGAACGAAGCCAGCAGTGTACTTCACGCCTGCAGCATCGGCTGCGGGATCCGGACGGTCGAGAGCCAGATGGAAGTGGAAGTTTGGATACTCCTTCTCCAGACCGAGGAAGTCGTCGAGATAGAACACCTCGTTGAGGGCACGTGCTCCGTAGAAGTAGTGCATCTCGCGATCTGTGGTGTGCAGAGTCTTCGTCATGTGCATGATCTGTGCGCGCAGCGGAGCCATGCCGGCACCACCACCAACCCAGATCATCTCCTTCTTCGAGTCGAAATGTGGGTGGAAATCGCCGAAAGGTCCGCTCATGATAACCTTGTCGCCTGGTTTCAACGAGAAGATATAAGATGAGGCGATACCTGGGTTCACATCCATGAAGCCGCTGCGATCGGGCTTGAACGGAGGTGTAGCGATACGTACTGTCAGCATGAAGACATCACCCTCGGCAGGATAGTTGGCCATTGAGTAGGCACGGATGGTATCCTCGGGGTTCTTACACTTAAGTGGGAACAGACCGAACTTCTCCCAGCTTGGCAGATACTCATCGCCAATGAGACTCTTGTCGAAGTCCTTATCATAGTCGATGCAATCGAACTTAGGAATCTTGATCTGAGCGTAAGAGCCTGGCAGGAAGTCCATGTGTTCGCCCGGAGGCAGCTGTACCTTGAACTCCTTGATAAAGGTAGCCACGTTCTTGTTAGAGATAACGGTACACTCGTACTCCTTAACACCAAGGATGCTCTCATCTACGTGAATCTTCAGGTCGCCCTTAACCTTACACTGACAACCTAAGCGCCAGTGGTCCTTGATCTGCTTACGTGTGAAGTGTGGTTTCTCAGAGTCGAGGATCTCGCCCCCACCCTCAAGAACCTGTACCTTACACTGTCCGCAGCTGGCCTTACCACCGCAGGCAGAAGGTAGGAAGATGCCGTTCTGGTTGAGTGTCGCCATCAGGTTGTTGCCCTGGGCTACGGAGATGGTACGGTCGCCATTGATCTCGATATTCACATTGCCGCTGGGGCTCAGATACTTCTTTGCCACCAACAGAATAATCACCAATAAAAGTATTACCAACAGGAATACTCCTATACTATATGCTATAAACTGAGCCATATATTTTTACCTTTTTACTTTTTACCTTTTTACCTTTATATGTTCAGTCCAGAGAAACACATCATCGCCATAGCCATGAGACCTACAGTGATAAACACGATGCCAAGGCCCTGAAGAGGCTTGGGAACGTCGCTGTACTGCATCTTCTCACGAATGGCACCCATAGCCACGATGGCCAGCGTCCAACCGATACCAGAGCCGAAGCCATAGACAACAGCATCGAGGATAGAGGTGATGGCCTGAGAGTTAGATGGGTCCATGAGGATGCGCTGCTGCATGAAGAGCGAAGCACCCATGATGGCACAGTTTACAGCAATCAGAGGCAGGAAGATACCCAGTGCTGCGTAGAGCGATGGCGAGTATTTCTCGACAGTCATCTCCACCAGCTGCACCATACCTGCGATGACAGCGATAAAGAGGATAAACGACAGGTAGCTCAAGTCTACTCCCTCAGCGAGACAGTCAGGACCCAGCACCTTGGTCTGTAACAGATAGTTCACGGGAACGGTAACTGTCAACACGAAGGTCACAGCGAGTCCGAGTCCCATAGAGGTCTTCACCGTCTTCGACACAGCCAGATATGAGCACATGCCGAGGAAGAAAGCAAAGATCATATTGTCGACGAAGATCGAACGAAATAGCAAACTAATTATATGTTCCATATTCATTTCTTTTCCTTGTAGAAGTAAGCACGATGTACCCAAATAACACAGCCAACGAGGATGAGCGCCATTGCTGGCATCGTCATCATACCATTGTTGACATAGCCGAAGTCGTAGCAGGCATCAGGGATAACCTGGAAGCCCAGAAGAGTACCACGTCCGAGCAACTCACGAAAAGCACCCACGATGACAAGAATCATAGCGTAGCCGAGACCATTGCCCACACCATCGAGGAATGAAGGCCAAGGCTTGTTCTGCATAGCAAACGCCTCGAGGCGACCCATAAGGATACAGTTAGTGATGATCAGACCTACATACACAGAGAGCTGAACGCTGACGTCGTAGGCGAAAGCCTTCAGAATCTGAGATACGATAGTTACAAGAGCAGCAACCACCACCAGCTGCACCACGATACGGATGCGGTTAGGAATGGTGTTGCGGATGATAGAGATAATCACATTCGCAAAAGCAGTGATTACTGTTACAGCCAATCCCATCACGATGGCAGGCTTCAGCTGTGATGTCACAGCCAGTGCCGAGCAGATACCCAGTACCTGTCCGAGGATGGGGTGATCGAGGTTCAACGGATTCGTAAAGACCTCCTTATTTTGTTTACTGAATAATGCCATAGTTTACTCCTCCTCAGCTTTAGTTGGTTTAATATTCTTCAAGCCGTCTTTCAGCATAGCATCAACACCGTTAGAAGTCAAGGTAGCACCTGTCACCACATCAACTTGAGTAGCTGGGTCTTCCACCTTCTTCACAATCGAGAGAACAACGTTGCCATTCTCGTCCCAGATCTGTTTGCCGATGAACTTCTCCTGCCAAGCCTGAGAGTCCTTGATTTCGGCACCGAGACCTGCAGTTTCACTCTCATGGTTGAAGTAAGCACCATAGACCTTACCCTCTGGGTCGATAGCCACATAACCGCTGATGCCACCCCAAAGGCCCATACCTTTCAGACTGGCAACACGGATGTTCTGGCCATCAATCTGACACTCATAAATCTTCTGTCCGTCGAGATCCTTCTCTTCCTTCACGACCTCAGCATACTTAGCTTCAGCTTCAGAGCCGTCCAAGCCACGAATGTTCAGCGAATAGAGAATCTGCTTCTTCACATCGAGGGCAACGTTAGCATCCTGCATGGGCTTCAATGCCTGATAGACAAATGCCAGCAGGAAGGCAACGATGACCACGAGTACCGCGCTATATATTATAATGTACGCGTTAGAATTCGTATTTAACTTAGCCATAATTTCAATTCTTCAATTTTTCAATTCTTCAATCTTTTCTGGCGTTTGCTGATATTACGCTCCACAATGAAGTGATCGATCGTTGGAGCGAACATATTACCAAAGAAGATGGCGAGCATCATACCCTCAGGATAACCGGCATTCATCACACGGATGATGATGGCCATAGAACCGATGAGGAAGCCGTAAATATACTGGCCACAAGAGGTGCGGCAAGAGGTGACAGGGTCTGTTGCCATAAACACAGCACCGAAGGCGAAACCACCAAGGATGAAGTGATGCCACCAAGTCATCGACTGACCTGTCTGTTCGAAGATGCAAGCCATGATAGCACCACCAACGAACACGCTGAGCATCGTACGCCAAGAAGCGATGCCTGCCCACAACAGGATAATGGCACCAATAGCAATGGCGATGAGCGATGTCTCACCAATAGAACCTGGGATGAATCCGCAGATCATGTCGCAGATAGAAGCGCTGGGGTCGATACCCTGCCCTATCTGTCCGAGTGGTGTGGCAGCGGTGAATCCGTCGGGCAGTGTGTTGCCAAGTCCGAAGATAGAATCCTGAGCCACCCAGACTGTATCACCAGTCATCTTTGAAGGATAGGCGAAGAACAGGAACATACGGGCTGCAATAGCCGGATTGAAGATGTTCATACCCGTACCGCCGAAAATCTCCTTACAGAAGATCACTGAGAATGCGCAAGCCAGAGCGAGCATCCACAGCGGACAGCCTATAGGAATAATCAGCGGGATGATGATACCCGATACGAGGTAACCCTCCTGGATCTCCTCACCCTTCCACTGGGCCCACGCAAACTCGATGCCCAGACCTACGATGTAGCTGACGAGAATCTTAGGAAGTACGGCCAGGAAACCATAGCAGAAAATCTCGAAGAACGAGGCCGTAGCCAGTGTTCCTGCTGCCAGATAGTTCTGATAGCCGATGTTATACATACCAAACAGCATGGCTGGCATCAAGGCGATAACCACCATACTCATAATACGCTTCGAGTCGATAGCATCGTGGATGTTGACACCCGTACGAGCCGTATCGTTAGGCACGTAAAGGAACGTCTCGAAGCCGTCGAAGATCGAACGGAATGCGTGAAGCTTGCCACCTTCCTCGAAGTTGGGCTTCACCTTATTGAGATAATTTCTTAAAAAGCTCATAGTCGTTAGGCGTTTTCTTTACGTAAAATATTAAGTCCCTCACGAACAATACGTTGCAGCTCTAGCTTCGAGCTGTCCACGAACTCCGCGAGAGCAAAATCCTCAGGACTTACCTCGTAGATACCCAGGGCCTCCTGGCGGTCGATATCGCCAGCGATGATGGCCTTGATGAGGTATTCACCATAGATATCCATAGGCAGCACCTTGTCGTACTCACCACTCATAATCATGTGACGCTCACCACCCTTGATACGGGCATCGAGCGCATACTGCTTCTTCTTACTGACGAACCAGGGATTCTGCAACCATGAGAAGTAGCTGCGGTTCACGGAGAACTGCTTGAAGCGCGGCAGAATCCAGCCGAGGAACTCATCAGCCTGGTCGCCTTCGGGGATAACAGTGATCTCAGAGGTGTGAGCCCCCAGATAACCTTCCTTCGTGGTCGGCTTGCCAGTCAGCACGTTGCCGTTGATGATGCGCACGCTCTTCGAAGCATCATAGCTGTTCGAGAGAAGCGTCGACAATTCCTCACCCACAAGCATGTCCACGTAGGCAGGACTCTTGACCTCGCTACCGCAGAGGGCTACGGTACGTGTCAGGTTCACCTTACCCGTATTGAACAGGCGTCCGATGAAGAGCACCACCGTCGGGTCGCCAATCGTCCAGACCACCTCGCCCTTGTTCACAGGGTCGACGTTGTTCACCTGAACGCCTACGTTACCCGCAGGACAGGGACCGTCGAAGATGTTCAGCTCCGCATACTTGTCGATACCCAGCTGGCGGATGACCGTCTGGAAGTCGGGCTGAATACCAAGTCCGAGATACGTCTTGGCGATTTTCGACAGCGCCTGGATACCCGTCACGAAGTCCTGCTCCTGCCCCTTCACCTCGTACTGGAAGTCGGCAGCCAGCGGCTTGTCGCGCAGGGCCGATACAAAAATGGCCTTAGGCATGACCGACGGATTGGTCGATACAGCATAAGGCAACTGGTTGATGTAACCGAAGAGACCTGCTTCCAACAATGCATTAACGACTTGCTCGCCTGACAGTTTCGTGACATCCTTCTTGCCGAAGTCTACAAACTCCTGCTGGGCGTCAGCGTCAACCTTCACGCAAAGCACTTTCCTTCGTTCGCCACGTACCACCTCGCGGACGGTTCCGCTCACTGGTGAGGCAAACTTCACTTCGGGATACTGCTTGTTGACAAACAGCGCATCCCCGGCCTTGACCTTATCCCCCTCCTTGACAACGACCTTCGGAGTGATTCCTTCGAAATCATCAGGCACAAGTGCATACTTGCCATTCGATTTCAGCTGGATCTTCTTCTCCTCAGCCTTGCCCTGAAGGTTAATGTCCAAGCCTTTGCGTAACTTAATTACATTTGCCATTTATATAAATGTTTGATAGAATAGTTGCACTAAAGCGAGGCAAAATTAATAAATTTTACTGAAATTCTGCGTATTTTAGAGTAAAAAATTCGGTAATAACAACTTTTTGTTGTAAATTTGCGGAGAATTTTCAGTTAAGAGCAAAAATATTGCTATCCATAACTGTCAGAAAGAGGCAAAAAGGTGAAGCTGATAAAACATACGATAAATTGGATAGTGTGGAGTCTGATGGCTCTGTACATACTATTGCTTATCACCACCCATATACCTGCATGCCAGAGGTTCTTCGGAGGGCTGGTAGCTGATGCGCTATCAGAACGCCTTGCAACGAAAGTGAATGTAGGTAGCATTGATTTAGGATTCCTTAATCGTGTGATTATCAACGACGTAACACTCTACGACCAACAGAACCGCATAATGCTGCTCGCCTCACGTATGTCAGTGAAGATAGACCTGCTGGCACTCGCAGAGGGAAAGATAAGCATATCCACAGCACAGCTCTTTGGTGCCAACGGACGATTCTATAAGCGTAATGCCGAATCAAAGCCAAACTACCAGTTTGTGCTCGACTCTTTGGCATCGAAAGATACCACAAGCACCTCCCCACTCGACCTTAGGATCAATTCACTTATCATACGACGCTCCAGCATATTGTATGATCAGGGAGATATCCCGAAGACCGACGGACTATTCAATCCCCACCATCTGAGGATAAGCAATATAAGTGCAAATATAGCACTGAAGAGATTCACCGAAGATTCTGTCGATGTGAATGTAAAACGTCTGGGACTTACGGAACAGTCAGGTCTGGAACTCAACAATCTCACCTTCCGCTTTCAGGCAGGAAAGAAGAATGCAGAACTGAAAAATTTCTGTATTGAGATGCCCAGCACGAAGATCGCCATCGACACTCTGAAGGCATCATATATTATGAAGAAAGACAAGCTCCTTACAGAGACTCTCGAGTACGAAGGAAGCTTTACGAATTCATATATAACACCCTCAGACCTAAGATGTTTCTATAATCCGCTAAAGAATTTCCAAAGGCCAATACACCTGCAGTCAAACTTCAGAGGAAAGGGGTATACGACAACTATTCCAGAGCTGCATATATGGACGGAAACAGGAGATGTAAACATCCTTGCAAGCGGACTCGTAGACACCTCTAATGACAAGCCATCATGGAGTGCAAAGGTAAATGACCTCGCTCTGTCGGAGAATACCCTCGACTTTCTGCAGAAGACTATTCCAGACATCCCAAGAGAAATATTAAACATAGGAAACCTAAGGCTCAGAGGCAACCTCAACGGAGAATCTGACGGAGGTATGAGTGTACAGACACAGATACAGACAGGTATCGGAAACATAGACCTCGACTTCCTGATGTCGGGCACAAAACAGTTTAATGGCAGCATCGACACAGAGGGAATAGACCTGAGACAGTTGTTGGGCGACGAACAGCTGGGACTCCTCGCAGCAAGTCTGAAGCTCGACGGAGAGATAGCATCAAAGATTCCCACCGTCAATGCTCAAGGTATGGTATCACGTATGGACTACAAAGGATATCCCTTTACGAATATCGGTATCAACGGCTCATATTCTGATAAGGGAGTAGCAGGTTTCCTGAAGATTGAAGACCCCAACCTGTCGGCAGAGGTAGAAGGAAACATGGCGAAGACAGGAGCCACTAACAGTATTAACATAAAAGGAGTGCTGAATCATCTGGCACCTAAGGCCTTAAAACTATCCGACAACTGGGGCGATGCCATATTCGCCGCCAACCTCGATGCCGACCTTACGGCAAAGACCATCAACGATGCCCAAGGAAAACTGAGAATCAGCAATTTCTCGATGGTGGAAGAAAACGGCAATCAGTATAACCTCGACAACCTGTATCTCACCTCCGGCTTTGAAGACGACCTGCACTATGTGACACTCGTCAGCGACTTTGCAAAGGCAGAGATCAAAGGAGAGTTTGAACACACAACCCTATCCCAAAGCATCATCAACTTCGTGGCATCAGCATTACCCACACTACCAGGACTGCCTCAGGTGAAGAAAGAGTCAGGTAATAACTTCAATTTGCGACTTCAAGTGTTTAAGACAGACTGGCTGCAGAAGCTGTTGGGCATGAATATAAGCATTGCCAACCCTGTGACCTTGAGAGCACGTGTGAATGACAATACGAAGACAATCAATCTGGAAGGACTCATACCTGATATCACATACGACGGCAGCCGCTATACAAATGGAAATATCGTCATTACAACACCTTCCGACAGTATCAAGGGAGATGTTGCCCTCAATAAGATCATGGACGATGGAAGTAAGATAGATCTCTCGCTGAAAGCTGTGGCATCAGACAATAATCTCACCATATCGCTGGCGTTTAAGAACAATGCCAGCAAAGATGATTTCAGCGGCAACCTGAATCTTATTACAAGTCTCTATAAGAACAATGCCAATCAGCCGGAGGCACATATCAGGGTACAGCCATCACACCTGATTCTCAATGGTGCCACATGGGCTGTGGAGACATCGGACATCATATATAATGCCGATAAGCTATACGTAAACCAGTTCACCATAAATAATGGTCAGCAGCACCTTATCATCGACGGAAAGGCAACAGCATCGCGAGAAGACACCATAACAGTGGACCTTAACGAAATGGAAGTAGCATATATCCTCGATCTCGTAAACTTCCACAGTGTGGAGTTTAGCGGAAGAGCATCCGGCAGCGCTACTGTGGTGGCGCCATTCGGAGATTTCGCGATGAATGCGGATATCGTGGTTGACGACTTTAAGTTTGAGCGAGGTCACATGGGTACCCTCTATGCCGAAGCAGCATGGATAAAGGAACGTGGCCAAATAGATATCGACGCTATAGCAGATGACGGACTTAACTCGAAGACATTCGTCAACGGATATGTGTCGCCAACATACAACACCATAGACCTTCAGATAAGTGCCGACGGTACATATCTTGACTTCATGCATAACTTCACGAAGACCTTCCTCTCGTCTATAACAGGTCAAGGGCATGGTGATGTGCGTCTTGCAGGAACACTCGACAATATCAACCTCACAGGACAGCTTATCATAGACGAAGGCAAGGCAGAGGTGACAGCACTCAACACCACATATACCCTCACCAATGACACAGTGAACTTCATACCCGACGAGATAGAACTGCACCAGATGGCTGTTTACGATGCTGACGGAAATAAAGGAACACTGAGTGGAGGAATACACCACAAGCATCTTACGAGCATGACCTACGATCTCTTTGTAGAGGCAGATAATCTTCTGGCATACGATTTCAGGGATTTCGGAGAGTCGTCGTTCTACGGAACGGTATATGCCTCTGGCGATGTGGCTATTCATGGACGTTCAGGAGAGGTGGTAATCGACTGCAATGTCACCCCACAGAAGAACACTGTCTTCGTGTATAACGCGTCATCACCGGATGCCATCAGCAACCAGGAGTTTATTGAGTGGGGCTCAGGAAGTAAGACAGAAGCAGCAGTCGGAAAAGCGGATGAAGGAAAAAGAATATCGGAAGAAGAGATTGACATCCCAACGGATATATATATAAACTTCCTTGTAAACTGTACCCCCGATGCCACAATGAGGATACTGATGGATGCGAATACCAGCGACTATATCACTCTTAATGGTGAAGGTACCATCAGAGCTATATTCCATAATAAAGGACCGTTTAATATGTTCGGCACCTATACCGTAGATCATGGCACATACGGCATCACCATACAGAATATCATCAAGAAGAACTTCACCTTCAATCGTGGAGGAACAATCGTGTTTGGAGGCGATCCATATAATGCGGCTCTCAATCTGCAGGCGGTATATACAGTGAATGGTGTATCACTGTCAGACCTTAATATAGGTAACAGCTTCGCATCGAACACCATACGTGTGAACTGTCTGATGAACATCGGAGGAATGCCGAACTCTCCAAAGGTGGAATTCGACCTCGAGATGCCTACTGTGAATGCCGACGAACAACAGATGGTACGTTCTATCATCAACGGACAGCAAGAGATGAACCAGCAGGTGCTCTATCTGTTGGGTATCGGACGATTCTATAATCAGGGAGCAAACAACTCCGGCACAGATCAGTCAGACCGTACTACACTGGCCATGCAGAGTTTCCTTTCAGGTACACTCTCTACTCAGATTAACACCTTGTTGAGCACTGTTATCAAAACCGACAACTGGAACTTCGGAGCCAATATCTCTACAGGTAATGAAGGCTGGCATAATGCGGAGTATGAAGGACTTATCAGCGGAAGGATGCTGAATAACCGTCTGTTGCTAAACGGACAGTTCGGATATCGTGATAATGCCCGTCAGGCGACACCATCGTTTATTGGTGATTTCGACCTTCAGTATCTGCTCTTCCCCAACGGAAACCTCGCACTGAAGGTATATAATCAGACTAATGACAGATACTTCACGAAGTCATCACTCAACACTCAGGGTATTGGTGTGATTATGAAGAAGGATTTCAATGGTTTGAAGGATCTCTTCTCAACGAAGAAAAAGAAAAAGAGGAAAGAAAAATCAAAATAGCCTTCTTCCCTCTTACATCTTACATCATCTCAGTCTCAGTCCGTCGCCTACCTGAATGGTATGATCAGGATTTAGACCATTCATTTTATAGAGACTCTTAAGGCGGATGCCATATTTCTGAGAGATAGAGTACATCGACTCTCCAGCACGGACATAATGCAGACGGCCCTTATAATCCTTTGGAGCCTTCTTCTGTTTCTTCTTCAGCCATACTATCTCACCCTCTTCCAGCTGGTCACGCTTGTCGCGCTCATTATATTTGGCAATCTTCTTATAGCTGATACCTATCTCCTGACCTATAGATTCAAAAGTATCTCCACTACGGGCAATAAGATAATAGTTCTTATTGAAGATCTTAATGGGATGAAGGGCTGCACTGCTGACACCATGATCTTTGGTATGCTCAAACATAAACTTGTCATATCCCTTAGCGGTATCATACTGGTAGAGCTTGTAAAGCTGGATAAGTTCTATCAGTTTGCTGGCATATTGAGGGTTTGTGGCATATCCAGCAGCCTTAAGCCCCTTTGCCCAACCCTTATAATCAGTTATCTCAAGATCAAACAGCGATGCATATCTCTTTCCGCTTGCCAGGAATCGGGAGTGATCCTCATACGACTGGAAGGCTGAGCTATAAGACCTGAAGCACTCATTGTTGGCATCATCATCCTCATAGATCTTACGTCCATCCCATCCGTTACACTTTATTCCGAAGTGGTTATTACCTTGTACGGCAAGACGACTCTGGCCTGCACCACTCTCAAAGAGTCCCTGGGCAAGTGTTATAGAAGCTGGAATCTTCCAACGTTTCATCTGCTCGATGGCAATATCCTTATACTGGTCGATATACTGCTGATATCTCTGGTTCCACCGCATCTGAGCAGTAGAGCATACTGTCACCAAAAAACAGCCTGCAATTGTCAATACTGTTTTCTTCATATCTTTCATGACTGCAAAATTAACATTTATTTTCCAATAAAATAATGTTTATTGATAAAAAAGTTGTATTTTTGCAGAAATTATTACCTATCTATGCAAGAAATTGAACTAAAATCCGTAGTAAAGGTCTGTCAGATGGATGAACTTACATCTGACGAGAAGCATATTGTTGAGATGGCTATCGATGCCACAAACCGCAGTTATGCCCCCTACTCTAAGTTTCATGTAGGAGCAGCTGTAAAGCTTGACAACGGTGTGGAGTTAGCCGGTTGTAACCAGGAGAATGCAGCCTATCCCTCTGGGCTGTGTGCTGAGCGTACAGCTCTCTTCTATGCAGGAGCACAGTATCCTGAGGTTGGTGTCAGTCTTCTGGCGATAGCAGCAAGAGGTACTGACGGAGAACTCACAGAAGAGCCTACAGGTCCTTGCGGTTCTTGCCGTCAGGTGATCATAGAGAGTGAGACACGTGCCGGTCATCCGATTCGTATCCTGCTCTATGGTCGTAAGTACGTATACGTGGTTGATGGCATACGTCCGCTGATGCCACTCACATTCTCAGAGTTCTAGTAATAGCAGCCTAAACCCTTGGCGGTAGAAAGAGAATCGAGGTGGAAATCGTAATATAGGTTTTTCTCGTCGATGACAAGGAAGTGTTTCTTTCCCTGTATAGAGTCTTTAGGCGTTTCCCAGATGACATTTTTGAAACGGACACTGTCGGCAGTAGTCACTTTTGGCGTTCGCAGAAGAGTGTTTGAGAAACAATATTCGAAAGCGGCAACAGTATCCCTTACACCACCCAAAAGTACGTCTTCCTTATAACCTGTAATAATCGACGCGCTGCAATTAAGACGCAGAAGTGGGATGTCGGATGTGCCGTTGAAGTTCGTAAAACTCAGAGCAACACCACTCTCTGCTGTGAAAGGATAGAACTGCGCCAGTGTGCAGTGAGTGATATCTGCTACACCACCAATAATTGAGACACAATCGCCAAGGGTGTTGGTAAACTGACAGTCTTCCAGAGATATCGAAGAATTTACAGCCATCAGACCATATCCCATTGCATTGTGAACGATACTTTTTTTCATTGCAAGACGAACTTTTGTGGTATCAAGAGCTGCAGAGTCGAGCACGATAGCATTACATGCATTACGTATCTCTGAGTTTTTAATGACTCCATTAAGTGCAGACTCATAAAAATGAATCCCACTCCACTGTCCGCTTACACGATCGTAAGGCAGATTAGAGAACATACGGTCTAATCTGTCGCCACGTAACAGGCAATTCTCAATGGAAAGGTCTCCAAATACTTCGATACCTGACTTATCGTGAAAGAAAAGTGTGGTGTTTCGGAGAGTAAGACTTGCACCCTCAGGAATAGTCATATTACCATATATAATAATAGGTGTAGACGACTCTATTAGTTGTTCACCTACTATCACAGGGTCATATAGTTTTTCAGCATTCCACGTCCAAGCACGAAGATTCACTTTCTGTTGCTGGCCGCTCTCAAGGATAAAGACAAGATCATCCTCTATTAACTTCGGCTCTGACTGTGATGACAGTGGTGATGTAATTTCTACAAACACAAGAATGCTGTCGTTATGACGTATCTCGATATCGTTCACCTGAGAACCAAGACTATTATCGAGATAAGAACCATCAACATTCACTCGGAAGCCTGTCTGATTTCTGCGATTAAGATGAACATCGGTAATACGCAAGCCGTCATCATTGTTGTTATACACCCAGAAGGTGTAAGTAGACGAAGGGGTACGCGAGAATATTGTGTCGAGACTGATGGTATCTGCAGAGAAAGACAGACGAAGACTACTGCTTGTACTAAAACTGTCATCATCAGCACAAGCTACCATCAGAAACACTATGAGGATATAAAAAATCCGTTTCATACTATGTACAAAACGGATTATTCTCAGATTTATTGTATCCTTACTTTCCAAAGTAACGCTTCAGCAGTCCTGCGAAGCCTGCTCCATGACGAGCCTCGTCCTTTGCCATCTCATGAACAGTGTCGTGGATAGCATCGAAACCAGCAGCCTTTGCGTTCTTAGCGATACGGAACTTATCCTCACAAGCACCTGCCTCTGCAGCAGCACGCTTCTCCAGATTGGTCTTCGTGTCCCAAACAACCTCACCGAGCAGCTCAGCGAAACGTGAAGCATGATCTGCCTCCTCGAAAGCATAACGCTTGAATGCCTCAGCAATCTCGGGATAACCCTCACGATCTGCCTGACGAGCCATTGCCAGATACTGACCAACTTCACTACACTCACCATTGAAATGAGCACGCAGGTCATTGATCATCTCCTCACTAACACCCTCAGGCTTACCATCACCAATCTTATGAACAGTTGCATAAGTAACGTCACCTGTATCCTGGAGTTCAGAGAACTTTGAAGCAGGAGCCTTACATACTGGACACTTCTCGGGAGCTGCATCGCCTTCATAGATATATCCACAAACGGCGCAAATGAATTTCTTCTTCATAAAAGTTATTTGTTTAGTAATTAAAAAAAGTATTCGACGACAAAGATAGAGAAAAAAAAATAATTCTGCAAGTTTTTTTGCAGAAATCATGCTCAATTTATACAATGTCTAAAATACTATAGAAAAAGAAAACACTGTCTCCGTAAGCCGGGTTCTGTTTTAGCCTGTCATCTATCTACTCCATAAGTCACCTCATGGCTCTAGCGTTCTACCCTCCATCGTGCTATGCTCGGGCGGGCTACCCTATATGACGACGGTATACATGAACTTGCAGCCTCCAGTCGGCACAGCCCTGCGATCACCCGCAGGCTGGTGGTCTCTTACACCACCTTCTCACCCTTACTCATTGCTGAGCGGTCATTCTCTTCTGCCGGCACCTACTGTCACCAATAGCTTCTACTTTCAGAAGTGGAGCGCCCTATGCTGCCCGGACTTTCCTCTGACATATAGGCCAGCGACAAGCCGAAACAGTGTTTTCGGGTGCAAAGGTAGACATTTTTATCGAAATAAGGAAATTATGGTTGGAAGAATTATATCTTCCTCTATACATAATTGCAAATCATCAACTAAAATATGCAATAATTCTTAAATTTGTCTACTATTTAAGATTTGAAGTGTTAAACGCAAATAGCTTTTAAATCATTGGCAGAAGTGTTAAAATGGGACAAATTATCAAGACAATTTGTCAGTTTAACAAAAAATGCACCTATCTTTGCACTCGAAAACAACGGACACACTGTATATTGCATTGTCCAGAGTTAATAAGATGTTGAATTTAAAATCATAACAAAATGAACGCAAATATGAAAAAAATTGTAAATGTAGCTACTCCAGCCGTATGCGCTGTAGCACTCGTATTGTCTGTTGTTGCATTCAACAAGACTAACGCTGCCACTACTCCTGCTCAGTCACCTGTTGTGACATCTATGCCTGCAGGACAACCTGTAGACCTCACTTTCGCTGCAGAGAAAGCTCTGCCATGTGTGGTATACATCAAGAACACCCAGAACTCAAAGGTACAGACAGTGGAATATTCTGATCCTTTCGAGGATTTCTTCTCTGATCCTTTCGGAGGATTCTTCGGAAGAGGACAAGGCCAGGGTAATGGTGGGAAACGTCAACGTCAGGTACAGACTCCTAAACGAGTTGGTGCCGGATCAGGTGTTATCATCTCAACAGATGGATATATCGTAACAAATAATCACGTTGTTGATGGTGCTGACGAACTTATGGTAACCCTCAATGACAATAAGGAATACTCTGCACGTATTATCGGAGCAGATGCCACTACAGACCTCGCTCTCATCAAGATCGACGCAAAGAATCTGCCAGCAATACAGATTGCAAACTCTGACGATGTAAAGGTTGGCGAGTGGGTTCTTGCAGTAGGTAACCCTCTGGGACTGAATAATACCGTAACAGCAGGTATCGTTTCTGCAAAGGCACGTTCTATGGGGCAGGGTGTGTCATCAATGATACAGACAGACGCTGCTATCAATCAGGGTAACTCAGGTGGTGCCCTTGTAAACACCAATGGTGCCCTCATCGGTATTAATGCGATGATTTATTCTCAGACAGGTTCGAACATCGGTTATGGCTTTGCTATACCTACTACTATTATGAATAAGGTAGTAGACGATCTGAAGAAATATGGTAATGTTCAACGTGCGATGATTGGTATTCAGGGATCAGACGTCAATGTATATGTAGATGCAGAGAAGGAAAAGGGCAACGAGGTAGACCTCGGTACTATGGAGGGTATCTATGTTGCAAATGTTATTGAAGATGGTGCTGCTGCTGATGCCGGAATGAAGGAAGGTGACGTTATCACCCATATCGATGGTCAGAAGGTAACAAAGTTCGGTGAACTTCAGAATATCATAGCCCAGAAGCGTCCTGGCGACAAGATAACCATCACCTATCTGCGCAAAAAGTCTAAGAAGACCGCTACACTCACTCTGAAGAATGAGAAAGGTAATACAAAGGTTGTGAAGGATGCGGATCTGGATATTCTTGGAGGAACCTTCCGTCCTGTAACAGACTCTCAGAAGGAGCAGTTGAATATCGGCTATGGTCTGCAGGTTATGAAGGTAAGTGGCGGTAAGCTGAAGGACGCTGGAGTGCCTCAGGGATTCATCATCCAGAAAGTCAACGACCAGGGTGTTAAGGCCATTGATGATCTGCAGAAGATCGTGAAGGACGCCTCTAAGTCGAAGGAGCCAGTACTCTACATACAGGGTATCTATCCTACAGGAAGAAAAGGCTACTTTGCAGTGCCTCTTGAAGACGAATAATTAGTGATTAGTTAATAGTGAATAGTGAAAATTGAGGAAAAAAGCCCGCAAATGTAAAAATTTGCGGCTTTTTTTTTGGTCGTTACGATAATTTGCTGTAACTTTGCGCCTTAGCTAAATAACTAACAACGAAATGAGACAGCTTAAAATCACGAAATCGATCACAAACCGCGAAAGTGAAGCCCTTGATAAATACCTACAGGAAATCGGCAAGGAAGAGATGATCACGGTTGAAGAAGAAGTGGAACTGGCACAGAAAATTCGCAATGGTGACAGGAAAGCTTTAGAAAGACTTACGAAGGCTAACCTCCGTTTTGTCGTTTCTGTGGCTAAGCAGTATCAAAATCAGGGGCTCTCGTTACCAGACCTTATAAATGAAGGAAACCTGGGACTGATAAAGGCCGCTGAGAAATTTGATGAGACTCGTGGTTTCAAGTTTATCTCATACGCTGTGTGGTGGATACGTCAGAGTATCTTACAAGCTATCGCGGAACAGAGCCGTATCGTTCGTTTGCCACTAAACCAGGTAGGATCAGTAAATAAGATCAACAAGGTACTCAACAAGTTTGAGCAGGTGAATGAGCGTAAGCCATCTGTAGAGGAGATCTCGGAAGAGTTGGATATCCCTGAGGATAAGATCGACGAGGCTATGAGTGCCAATGGTCATCATGTATCTGTGGATGCTCCTTTCGTTGACGGAGAAGATAACAGTCTGCTTGACGTGCTGATAAATAATGATGCTCCTATGGCAGATCGTGAGTTGGTGGCGGAATCATTGAAGGCAGAGATCAACAATGCGTTGAAATGTCTCAATGAACGAGAGCGTAACGTAGTAGAAGCATTCTATGGCATAAACCAGCAGGAGCTCACATTAGAGGAAATAGGTACTAAGTTCGGACTCACCCGTGAACGCGTACGTCAGATAAGGGAGAAAGCAATCCGTCGTCTGCGTGCTTGCACAAAGAATAAAATATTAAAGACATTTTTAGGATAATGAAATTTTGGAAATACACTTTGCCTCTCATCACAATGATGATGATTGGAACTTTCAAGGCCACAGCAGCACCTGTGGTAACACCTAAGGCGTATATGTTTGGCTTTGTGGCCAACTTTACCGATTCTGTAGTATATTTCACAGACATACAGACTGTTGATAGCGTCTGGTATGACAAAAAGACAAAGTTCCTTCTTGGCAGGAACAGTTATTCTCATCAGTTACGTGATTACTTTGCTGATGAGATGAAGAAGCCTCACAGCACCTGTATAGTTATCTTTGCTCTCACTCGCAAAGATGCTGAGAAGAAGTTTGTTAAGTTAAGGAAACAATATACTGGAAAGAATGCTGGAAGGTATGAAATCCGAAACCTGAATGAAAATCAGTTTCATTTTAAGTCTGTAGACATGTCGCCGGATGAAAGTACCATTGTAGTAAAGAAAAGCAAGAAGAACAAGAAAAATAAGAAGGATAAGAAATAAATTAGCCCCCATCGCAGGGGGCTAATTTATTATCTGGGATTGTTCGCTTCGAAGATTTTCATTCGTTCTTCGAGAATATCATACTGATGATCCTCGATGAATGATGTACATACTCTTAGGCCCTCCTGCTCTGAACCACAGGTAATGAGACAGATGGCTGACACACCGTAATACATCAGTTCAAGAGCAAGTTCTCCAGAAGTCATACCAGGATATCCGATCGTGAAATAGAATCCGTCGGCAATAGGTTCGTCAAGATCCTTATCGTAAACCACATAGAAATTATGACGACAGAAGATCTCCTTCAGTTTCTTTGCTCTCTCACCATATACACTTATCTCCTTACGGAAGTCATATTTTCCCTCATAAGCAGCCTTCAGCATTGCTGCCAGTGCATACTGAGCACTATGACTTGTGCCGGAGCTTAAGGCATATAGCATACGGGTAGAGAATACAGGACCAAAGGGGAGCCCTTGATAACGCTCTGACAAAGCATCGAAATGACGATGGAACAGGGCATCGGAGATACATGTTACACCAATACGTTCTCCAGCATAGCTAAACGCTTTTGAACCACTGATGAGCAACATATAATTATCCGTATAACGTGCTACCGTAGCCTGATAAGGAGCCTCGAAAGGTGTTGATAGATCCTTGCGGAAATCCATCGCAAAATATGCAAGGTCTTCCATCACGATAGCATCATACTTTGTAGCAAGCTCACCAATAACCTTCAGTTCTTCCTCACGGAGACATATCCATGAAGGATTGTTGGGATTTGAATATACGATTGCACAGATATTGCCTTTACTAAGATAGCTCTCAAGTTTAGGACCGAGCTTCTCTCCTCTGAAGTCATAGACATCAAAGGTTTCAAAGTTAACGCCCATCACCTGAAGCTGCATCTTCTGTACAGGGAATCCTGGATCGATGAAGAGTACGGTATCCTTCTGTTTGTCACGCTGTGAACAAGTGAGGAAAGAAGCAAATGTACCCTGCATACTTCCGCTAACAGGAATACAGCCTTCAGGCTTGATGTCTATACCAATGAATGCCTTCACAAACTGCGATGCAGCCTCTTTCAGCACAGGAGCGCCCTGAATATCAGGATAACTATGTGCGATACCGTCTTGAAGAGCCTTTATCTGAGCATCGACACCTACCTGAGCTGCAGGCAGACCAGGAATACCCATCTCCATCTTAATGAACTCCACCCCACTCGCCTTCTCAGATTTCGCAGCTACTTGCTTTACCTCACGGATTGTAGCCTTAGAAAAGTCCTTGATGCCAAGCTCAGCGACAAGGCCGTCAACAATTTCTTTCTTAATTGGAGTCTCTAACATTAGACAATTAGACTATTTACAATTTGACTATTTATTTCTGGGCTTCGCGTCCAATGGCAAGAGCCTTGATATTTGCCTCGACAATAGCCTCACCCTTACGACCAAACACACGACGGATAGCATCCTCAAGTTTATCGTATTCGATACCAAGTGCCTTTTGGGCTGCACCCAAGAGAATAACGTTGGCACTACGTGGTACTCCATTATCCTTTGCAGCCTGTTCGATATCGAGAAGAATCACATTCTTAATTTTACTAAGATCAGACTTAATAGTTTCAATATCAGGATAATTTGGGATGTTCACAAAAGGAGCGCTTGAAGTGATAATCCAACCATCTTTTGCAAGGAATGGCAGATAGCGAAGAGCCTCCATTGGTTCCATAGAGATAATCACATCGGCACCTCCAAGAGCAATAAGATCGCTCGCTATCGGATTGCTGGAGATACGCAGGTTTGACTGTACGTCACCACCACGCTGTGACATTCCGTGAACCTCTGCCTGTTTGATATACAGATTTTCCTTCATGGCAGCCTCACCAATGATGGTAGCTATAGAGAGGATACCCTGTCCTCCTACTCCGCACAATATAATATCTGTTTTCATGTTATACCTTTTTACTTTTTTTTACCCTTTTACTTTTTCTCTGCCGCTTTTTTCTGCTTGAGATGGCGTTGCAGAGTCTGCATACACTCACGACGAGGAATGATTACACTCACACCATGATAGTTAATCTCATCACGGATAGCCTGTGTTATCTCAGGCATATTCTTCGGAATAGGATTAACCACCTTCAGATGATCTTCGCTCAGACCAAGACCCTTACATATAGCCTCGAACTTATTTGTTCCTGCAGAGTCCTGACCACCAGTCATCGCGGTGGTGAGGTTATCAGAGATAATCACTGTTATATCTGCATTCTCGTTAATGGCATCAAGCAGACCCGTCATACCGGAGTGAGTGAATGTAGAGTCTCCAATGATAGCTACAGCAGGCCACTGACCTGCATCTGAAGCACCCTTCGCCATTGTGATAGAAGCACCCATATCTACACAAGAGTGGATAGCCTTATAAGGAGGCAGGAATCCAAGAGTGTAACAACCGATATCACCAAACACACGAGCATTAGGATACTCCTTCAGAACCTCATTGAGAGCTGTATAAACATCTCTGTGACCACAACCCTGACATAGTGCTGGTGGACGAGGTGTGACATCCTCACATGGAGCATAACTCTCACTGCTCTCAATACCAAGAGCCTTCTTCAGGAAATCAGGATTCAACTCACCTGTACGTGGGAGCTCACCTGTTAGACGTCCTTTGATAACGGCATTTCCTGGCATCACGCCACGAACCTGATCCTCGATGAATGGCTGACCCTCTTCTGCAATAAGTACAAACTCACAGTCGTCAGTCATCCTACGGATAAGCTGCTTGGGAATAGGATATTGTGAGATCTTAAGTACTGGGAAAGGACATCCGTCTGGATAGCACTCCATAAGATAGTTGTAGGCTATACCACTTGCGATGATTCCCAACTTATGATCTTTCGCATCTATATATTTATTATACTTGCTATCTACAGACATCTGCTCGAGTACTGGCTGCTGACCAGTAACAACGATATTACGCTTACGGGCAAAAGCAGGCAGAAGAACCCAGTTTGATGCCTGAGCATCATAGTTGAGGGCATTCTGTTCTCTTGGGGCATCCTTCACCTCGACTACTGCACGAGAATGTGCCATACGTGTTGTAACACGCATAAGCACTGGTAGATGCATCTTTTCAGAAAGCTCGTAAGCCTCTTCCATCATGTCGTAGGCCTCCTGCTGAGAGCTGGGCTCAAGAGTTGGAACCATAGCAAACTTACCATAGAAACGACTGTCCTGCTCATCCTGTGAAGAGTGCATAGAGGGGTCATCAGCTACAAGCACGATAAGACCACCATTGGTGCCTGTCATCGCTGAATTAACAAAGGGGTCTGCACATACGTTCAGTCCCACATGTTTCATACATACCAGCGCTCTCTTGCCCATATACGACATACCGAGTGCTGCCTCCATAGCAGTCTTCTCATTAGTAGACCAACGACTGTGGACACCACGTTCCTTTGCCAATGGAGAGTCTTGAATATACTCCGTGATTTCTGTCGAGGGAGTGCCAGGATAGGCATAGACACCACTCAGACCTGCATCAAGTGCACCCTGTGCGATTGCCTCGTCTCCCAATAAAAGCTTTTTCATTTGACTATTTTACTATTTGACTATTTACAATTCCACAATTTTGGGCACAAAGATACTAAAAAAAAGCGGATTGCCCAAAACAACCCGCCTTTTTTATCTGTAATTTCAAATTTTAGACTTTTTATTTATTTTTTATTCATTATTCCTCGTCCTTAAGCTCTTCCTCATGCTGCTTTATGAGAGCCTGCTGGATATCGTTTGGAACAAGCTCGTAGCTTGCGAACTTGGTGTTGAACGATGCACGGCCTCCTGTGAGAGAGCTGAGAGCGATAGAATAACTGCTGAGCTCCTTGAGAGGAATCTTTGCAGAAAGCTTCTGGTAACCAGCCTCAGAGTCCATACCCATAATGATAGCACGACGGCCCTGTAGGTCTGACATAACGTCACCCATGTAGTCTGCAGGAACGAGAACCTCGAGATCGTAGATTGGTTCAAGAACCTTTGGACCTGCCTCCTTAAATGCAGCACTGAATGCATTACGGGCAGCAAGCATGAATGAGAGCTCGTTAGAATCTACTGGGTGCATCTTACCATCGTATACGATAACACGTACGTCACGGGCATAAGAACCTGTCAACGGTCCCTGCTCCATACGTTCCATAATTCCCTTCAAGATAGCTGGCATGAATCGTGTATCAATAGCACCACCTACTACAGAGTTGATGAAGACAAGCTTTCCACCCCACTCAAGAGCAATCTCTTCCTTACCCTTGATATTCATCTTGAACTCCTGACCATTAATCTTGAATGATGTAGGATCAGGCATTCCTTCTGTATATGGTTCCAGAATCAGATGAACCTCACCAAACTGACCTGCACCACCAGACTGTTTCTTATGACGATAGTCGGCACGTGCCATCTTTGTGATAGTCTCACGATATGGAATCTTTGGCTCGATATACTCAATCTGAATCTTTTCGTTATTCTCCATGCGCCACTTCAGTGTACGCAGGTGGAACTCACCCTGACCATGAACGATAATCTGGCGCAACTCCTTAGACTGCTCAACAACCCATGTAGGATCCTCCTGACGCATCTTATTCAGAGCGGTCATCATCTTCTCAGTCTCAGCCTCGTTAACTGCCTTGATAGCACGAGAATACTTTGAGTTTGGATAAACGATGAAGTCAAACTTATTATCGCAGTCCTTGCCATTAAGAGTGTTACCCGTCTTAACGTCCTTCAGCTTAACAGTACAGCCAATATCACCAGCATTCAACTGATCAACCTGAATACGGTTAGCTCCGGCACAAGCATAGAGAGTACCAATACGCTCCTTTGAACCACGATCAGCATTTGTAAGGTCGTCACCACTCTTAACAGTACCACTCATAACCTTGAAGTAAGATACCTCACCAATATGAGGCTCAACACCTGTCTTGAAGAAATAGAGAGATGTAGGACCATTGACGTCTGGAGTAACTTCCTTGTCTGCTGTATTCTTAACCTTTGGCATGTCGCTTACGAAAGGAACCACGTTGCCAAGGAACTCCATCAGACGACGAACACCCATATCCTTACCAGCACATACACAGAATACAGGGAAGATAGAACGTGTGACAAGACCCTTACGGATACCCTCACGCATCTCATCCTCTGTGAGATCCTCGCTCTCGAAGAACTTCTCCATCAGAGTGTCATCGTTAGCAGCAGCAGCCTCAACGAGAGCCGCCTTCATCTCCTTAGCCTTATCCAACTGATCTGCCGGGATATCCTCGATGATAGGAGCACCACCCTCAGGTTTCCAAGAGTACTTTTTCATCAGAAGCACATCGATAACAGCATTGAAACCTGCACCAGTAGCGATAGGATACTGAACAGGAACACACTTAGAGCCATAGGTCTCCTTCAACTGATTCAGGATCTGGTCATAATCGCAGTTGTCACGATCAAGCTGGTTTACAAGGAAGATTACTGGCTTCTGGAACTTCTCCGTGTTACGGAAAGCATTCATCGTACCAACCTCTGGACCATACTGTCCATTAACGAGGATTACAGCCTGGTCTGTAACGTTCAGGGCAGTAATAGCACCACCTACGAAGTCGTCAGATCCTGGACAGTCGATGATGTTAAGCTTCTTGTTGTTCCACTCTACATGGAATACTGTTGAGAATACAGAGTAACCGTACTCCTGCTCTACTGGGAAGTAGTCGCTGACGGTGTTCTTCTGCTCAACAGAGCCACGACGCTTGATAATACCAGCTCCGAAGAGCAGACTTTCGGCAAGAGTAGTCTTGCCGCTACCCGCACTGCCAATGAGTGCGATGTTCTTGATTTCGTTTGTTTGATAGATCTTCATATCTTTCGGTTTTAAGTTAAATATCAAATTCGGGTTGCTAAATTAGTTATTTTTTGATAAATCACCAAATATTTTTTCAAAATATTAAAGTAAATTAGTAATTTTGTGACCAATATGGCAGGAATTTACATACATATTCCGTTTTGCAAGAGCAGATGCATCTATTGCGGCTTCTACTCTACCACCATTCTTAATCTCCGCCAAGAGTATGTAGATGCTCTTTGCAAAGAGATAAAAAACAGGGGGCATTCTACCCTTTCCACTATTTATCTGGGAGGCGGAACTCCTTCACAACTGACGATAGCTCAACTTCATCAGATTTTCAATGCCATCTATATATATAATAAGGTGTCAGATGATGCGGAGATAACCATCGAGGTAAATCCCGATGATGTGACGGAGGATTTTGCCAAAGGACTAATGCATCTTTCTGTAAACCGCATAAGCATGGGAGCCCAGACTTTCAATGAGGAGAGGCTGCATTTCCTGCATCGCAGACATAGTGCCAGTCAGGTAAGCGATGCTGTATGTCGTCTGCGAAATATAGGCATCAGGAATATCAGTGTTGATCTGATGTATGGTTTCCCTGGTGAGACAATCTCTCAATGGGAGAATGACATCAACTCTGTCCTCACCCTAAACGTTGAGCACATCTCAGCATATTGCCTTATGATAGAAGAAGGCACAGAACTTTGGAGAAGATATCACACTGGGGACAGGATACTTTGTGACATTATTCCAGAGGATACAGAAAGGCAAATGTATGAAATGCTAATAGATAAGCTTGAAGCGGCAGGCTACGAGCACTATGAGATATCAAATTTTGCACGTATAGGTTATCGCTCACGCCATAATTCCAGCTACTGGGATGGTACACCGTATTCTGGCATAGGTGCTGCAGCACATTCATACGATATAGAAACTCGCAGTTGGAATATATCAGATGTCCGGAAATATATCTATGCCATGAGTCAAGGACAAAGGCTCTTCGAGAGCGAGGTCATCGATGACGACACCAGATATAATGACCTGGTTACAGTAGCCCTTCGTACACGTGAAGGACTTGACCTTGAAGTCCTTAAACCCAGATACAGGGACTATGCAATAAAAAATGCCCGTCGTTTCATCAACGACGGACTATTACAAATCACTCCTTCAAATCATATTGCGATTACTCGAAAGGGTCTTTTTGTAAGCGATATGATTATGAGCGAGCTTATCTACGTATAATCAGATTATGTGATGCTCCATAAGCCTATGCTCAGCGAGCTGCTCATATTTCGTACCTGGCATACCGTAATTAGCATACGGATATATTGAGATACCTCCACGAGGAGTAAAAAGTCCCACCACCTCTATATACTTAGGCGACATCAGACGTACCAGATCCTTCATAATCTTATTCACACAGTCTTCATGGAAATCACCATGATTACGGAAAGAGAAAAGATAGAGTTTCAGACTCTTACTCTCAACCATTCGCTCTCCAGGAATATATGCGATCTTTATCTCGGCAAAGTCAGGCTGACCTGTAATAGGACAGAGCGATGTAAACTCAGGACAGTTAAACTGTACCCAGTAATCATTATCAGGATGCTTGTTGACAAAAGTCTCTAATACCTCAGGGGCATAGTCCTGACGATATTCAGTCTTCTTTCCAAGGGCTTGCAGGCCCTCTTTCTCTCTGTTCTCTGCCATAATTATAACTCCTTTACTTTAAAAATGTTATATGCGATATCTTTGTCGAAGACATCCTCATGATCATGTTCCTTAGTGAACTTCACCACACGTATGGTTATCGGCAGTACGATGATCTCATAGACAGTCTTCAGTGTCACCTGTGTGATTACCAGCGACGGCATCTCTTCCCAGGGGATAACACCTCCCAGAGCTAATGGGAAGAATATGATAGAGTCAGACAACTCTCCGAAGATAGTACTTAGCACAGCGCGATAAGAGAAGTTGCGACCTGCTGACGACAGTTTCATACGACTCATAACATACGCATTCACAAACGACCCCACGAGGAAAGCCAGAAACGAAGCTCCAGCAATTCGTGGGGCAAGACCAAAGATCTGATGGAATCCCTCTTCACCATGCCAGTAAGGAGCTCCAGGAATCCAGTCTGCTATAGCTCCGAAGAGCACGAAGAGGAAGTTCATTGCGAAGCCTAGCCATATCAGAAGTCGTGTACGACCATAACCCCACACCTCGCACACCACATCGTTGATGATATAACTTACAGGAAAGACTATCAGTCCTGCGGTCATATTTGCTGGTCCAAACGAGATTTGCTTTGTCTCAAGTACGTTTGCCGTGATTAGGCACACGCAAAACAGTATGCCGTAAAGCATAAACAGCACACTGATCCGTTGTTGTTGATTTGTTTGTTTCATATTTTTGTTTTGTTAAAGGGGGTATTCATCGACCCCTCTGTTTTCTCTATAGAAGGTAGAATAGCCAGCCCATATAGACCAGGAAACCGGCTATCAGGACCGCTCCCTCTCTTCGCGACACGAAATACTTCGTAAATGCGAATATCCACAAGAGCCCGATACTAACAAGCATCATCATCAGGTCCATAATGGTTATACCCATGATGCGCATAGGACAGACTGTAGCCGTTATGCCAAGTATCAGAAGGATGTTAAATACGTTTGAGCCTATGGCATTGCCAATGGCCATTGATGCCTTGCCCTTATAGGCAGCAACCACACTGGTGGCCAGTTCTGGGAGCGATGTGCCTCCTGCCACCACAGTAAGACCAATTACACTTTGGCGTACTCCAAAACGATGACAGATATATGTTGCTCCGTCAACGAAGAGGTCACTACCAAAGATAAGACAGGCAAGTCCGACAACCATCCATCCGATATTACTCCACAGATGACTGAGGTCATTGGGCTCTTTCTCAACTGTCTCACCAAGGTATTCTTCTTTTTTCTTTATCTCACCCGAATTTCTTGCCTCGTGGAAGGTGTATAGCATAAAGGCGGCAAAGCCCATGAGCATAATTATTCCGTCGCTGCGACTTATATCATTACCCCACAAGTGAGGTGAGTCCATATCGTCAAAACAGAGGATGAAGAGCAACAGCGATGCTCCTACAGCAAAGGGGATATCCTTCTTCACTGTCGACGGATTAATGACCAGTGGCGAAACGAGAGCAGAACAGCCCACGATAAGCATTGTATTGAAGATGTTAGATCCTATGACATTACCCACAGCAAGGTCAGGCGTATGCTTGAAGGCAGACACAAGACTAACGAAAAGTTCTGGTGTCGAAGTTCCTGCGGCAACGATAGTCAGACCTATTATTATCTCTGGAATATGAAATCCCCGGGCTATACCAGATGCTCCCTCTGTAAGTCGGTCAGCACCCCATAATACGAGAATTATCCCCAATATAATCAATAATCCTTGAATAATCATCTCTTTCTGTTTTTACTCTTCATCATCAAGATCCCAGTCGTCATCGAAGAATGCTCCTTCCAGCGAAGGTCCTACAAACTCATCAAGAGCACGACGGTCTTTCTTCGTTGGGCGCCCCATACCACGAGCACGATTCACAAAACCGCTGATACGATTCATCTCCAACAGTTCGTACTGATCAGGAGTGGTTACGTTCTCGTATATCTCAGGCAGAAGCTTTGCCCCTACTCTTTGTTCTATCGTTTTTAAAATCTTAAAGGAATAGGTCACAGGAGGTTTTCTGACAGCTACCACCTCACCAACCTTGACGGTATGCGATGGCTTGACATTGACGCCTCCAATTGTTACACGTCCGTTCTTACACGCATCAACAGCGATAGAACGTGTCTTGAAGATACGTGCTGCCCATAGCCATTTGTCAATCCTTGCTACCTCTGCCATTCTTCTTTCCAAGTTTGTTATACTGGTTCATCGTTATGTCGATACCAGCAAGAACGAAACTCTTGATGATATCAACAGCGATGTCAAGTGAGGGTTGAAGTTCTTTCAGTTCCTCCTCGTTATATTTACCAAGCACCCAGTCTACCTGCATGCCTCGTGGGAAATCATTACCAATACCCATACGCAAACGGGCATAGTTCTGTCCGATAAGCTGTTGGATATGACCCAGGCCATTGTGACCGCCATTAGAACCACTGGCTTTCAGACGAAAGTCGCCTAATGGCAATGCCACCTCATCACTGATGACAAGCAGACGACTCTGGTCTATATTCTCATGGTTAAGCCAATAGCGTACAGCATTACCACTGAGATTCATAAAGGTAGAGGGCTTCAGAAGAAACACTTTTCTTCCTTTCAGCGATGTCTCTGCCACAAAACCATATCGTCTGTCTTCAAAAGAAATATTGGACGCCTTCGCAAAAGCGTCCAATACCATGAATCCTGTATTGTGGCGGGTAAGGTCGTACTCATCGCCGACATTTCCCAAACCAACAATCAAGTACTTGTCCATCAGCTAATTTTCAATTTTTACTGAATTAGCCCTCCTGCTCAGCAGCAGCTGCAGCAGAACGTGATGCACGTGTAGCCTTAACAGAGCAAACAACTACCTCAGGAGAAGTAGCGATCTCCAGACCCTCGAAACTCAGGGCACCTACCTTGATAGCCTTACCCAGCTGCAGGTTGGTAACGTCGATGTTCAGGATCTCAGGAATCTGCTTGTAAGGAGCTGTAACGTTGATCTTACGGATAGAAAGGTTGAGCTTACCACCATCACGTACACCCTGAGCCAGACCATTAAGCTTAACAGGAATACCAATTGTGATTGGCTTTGTCTCGTTAACCTCATAGAAGTCTGCATGCAGCAGAGCGTCTGTTGTTGGGTGGAACTGAAGCTCCTTGATAACAGCCTTGTGCTCAGCACCGTCGATGTTAAGATTTACTACATACACCTCAGGAGAGTAAACAGCCTTACGGAGCTCTGCGAATGAAGCGCAGAAAGCAAATGCCTCAGGCAGACCATTCTCACCCTTCTTCTCACCATAGAGGTTACAGGGTACCATACCCTCCTTGCGGAGTTCCTTTGAAGCTTTCTTTCCAGTGGCGGTGCGCTTCTGACCTTTAACACTAATTTCTTTCATTGTGTTACTCTAAAATTAAGTTGTTAATAATACATTAATGCTTAATTCACCATCACACGAGTTTTCGATGTGCTTTCGGAAAAAGCGGGTGCAAAGGTACAAAAAAAAAGTGAATAATGAATAGTGAATAGTGAAAAATTTCTTTTTTTGTGAATTTTTCTTCTTTTTTCTTGCTATATCGGGGGAAAATTACTACTTTTGCAACGTAAATTTGAAAGTTTAACAAAAAAACATCAAGTGAGATGATTAACAGAGAAATTATCAGAACCAAGATTGTTCAGTTAACCTATGCGTACTATCAAAACGGTAACAAGAACATCGATTCGGCAGAGAAGGAGCTTTTCTTCAGTCTGTCAAAGGCCTATGACCTTTACAACTACATGTTGGCACTCATTGTGGCTATAACGAAAGAGGCCCGTCGACGTAATGAGGTCCTCACCTCTCGTGCTGAGCGCGAGGGAACAGAGAAGCCATCGCAGAAATTCGCCCTCAACAGATTTGCTATTCAGCTGGAGGAGAACAAGGAGTTGTCTGACTTCATCAGCACTCTGAAGCATACATGGAACGATGATCAGGAGTTTGTAGGCAAATTGCTGGAGATTATCGAGAATAGCGAGATCTATCAGGAGTATATGGTGGCAACAGACGACAATTACGATGCAGACCGTGAGTTATGGCGTAAGTTGTATAAGACGTATATTCAGAACAATGATGACCTCGATGCCATATTGGAAGAGATCAGTCTTTACTGGAATGACGATAAGGAGATTGTAGACACCTTCGTGCTGAAAACCATCAAGCGTTTCGACGAGCAGAATGGTCCAAAGCAGGAGTTATTGCCTGAATGGGACAGCGATGAAGAACAGGACTATGCCAGGAAACTGTTCCGTGCCTCTATTCTCAACGCCAACGAATACCAGAGATTTATGAGTGAAGCATCTCGTAACTGGGATTTCTCTCGTCTGGCATATATGGATGTGGTGATCATGCAGATTGCCATTGCAGAAATGGTCACTTTCCCGAATATCCCTGTAAATGTCACCATCAATGAGTTTGTAGACCTCGCAAAGCTCTACTCTACAGAGAAGAGCGGTGGTTATATTAATGGTATGCTTGACGGCATAGCTCGTCATCTTATCGACACAGGGAAAATGGCCAAGTTCATGGAGCCAAAAGCAAAGAAGGTCAAGGCTCCTAAGGCAGCTCCTGTAAAGGCGGTTAAGGCCACAGGAAGAAAGAGAATCATCAGAAATGATAACGAATAAAAGATAATTGATAATTAAGGAATATGACAAATGTTATTTTAGCTGCACAGGCAGCACAGGGAGGCGGAATGAGTATGATCATTATGATGGTGGCTATCTTTGCCATCATGTGGTTCTTCATGATTAAGCCCCAGCAGAAAAAGCAGAAAGAGATACAGAAGTTCCAGAATGAGCTCTCAGAAGGTACAGAGGTAGTTACAGGCGGTGGTATTCACGGAGTAGTGAAGAGCATCGACCTCGCAAAGAATACCGTTGACGTGAAGATTGCCCGTGATGTTGTTGTAACAGTAGAAAAGACTTCTGTATTCAAGGACATGAGCAGCGCTCCTGTGCAGAAGTGATCAGCGTACAATGGGTAGCATTTGGAGACTTTTCAGGGATTTCTTGTTTAGCAGGACTAACAAGGAATTTCTGATATTTGTCTTTTTCATCGCACTGTCAGGTATCTTCTGGCTCTCTATGACTCTCAACGAGACATATGAGCAGGAATTTTCCATACCCGTAACTGTGGTTGGCGTGCCGAAGAATGTCGTTCTCACATCTGAAGAGACAGACACGATACGTATGACCATTCGCGATAAAGGGATAACACTTGCTGCCTATATGTATGGTGACATGCTGAAGAATGTGAAGATAAACTTCAAGCCCTATGCCCATAATAACGGTACAGGCATCGTTACGACATCAGAGTTGCAGAAGATAGTTTATCAGTATCTGGTAAGCAGTTCCAAGATTATATCCACCAAACCTGACAAACTGGAGTTCTTCTACAACTACGGAGCCAACAAGCGTGTGCCTGTCAGATGGACAGGGCGTGTCATCCCTGAGGATCTGTATTTTATCTCTAGAGTGAAATACTATCCTGACAGTGTTGATGTATATGCTTCCCAGGCACTACTCGACAGTATCTCTGTGGTCTATTCTGAGCATCTTAATTATGTCAACTTCCGCGACACTTTGGTTGTCAATGCCAATCTGGAAAAAATCAAGGGAGTAAAGATGGTGCCTGATCACATAAAGATGGAATTCTTCACTGACGTACTCACAGAAGAGAAGCTCGATGGCATACCGGTAGAAGGTATCAACATGCCTCCAGGCAAGATTCTCAGAACTTTCCCAATGAAGGTTACGGTATCGTTTGTGACAGGTGTAAGCGTCTATAGGTCGCTCAAGCCAGAGGATTTCACCATTGTGGCCGATTACGATGAGATAGCCGCTAATCCTTCAGAAAAATGCCGTATCTACATTAAGAAATCTCCTCCAGGTATTTCGCGCGTACATCTTAATATTAATGAGGTGGATTACCTTATCGAAGAACAGGTAGAATAATGAAGATAGGTATCACTGGAGGCATCGGCAGCGGAAAGAGCTATGTCTGCAAACGTCTCGAAGCACGAGGATATAAGGTCTACGACTGCGACAGCGCGGCAAAGAGACTGATACGCACATCTGATGACATACGTCAACGTCTCACAGCTCTCATAGGCCCAGACACCTACAATGGTGAACAGCTTAACAAGGCAGTTGTCGCAAAGTTTCTCTTGGAATCAGAGGACAATGCCAAAGCTATTGATGCAATTGTGCATCCGGCTGTCTTCAGGGATTTCGAGGCGAGTGGTCTTCAGTGGATGGAGAGTGCCATTCTCTATGAGTCAGGAGCCATTTCACTTGTAGATAAGGCTATCGTGGTGACAGCCCCAGAGGAGGTGAGAATCCAGAGGGTTATGCATCGCGATGGTATCACAAGAGAGAAGGTGCTGGAATGGATGGGGCGCCAGTTGCCTCAGGAAGAGGTAAGAAAGCGAGCCGACTATGAGATCATCAATGACGGAGAGAGAGACATTGACGAACAGATTGAGCAATTCTTAAATAAAAAATATAAAACAAGAAATAAAATGCAACAAGTAATTTTAGCTATTGCCGGCAAGCCCGGTCTTTACAAACTCGTTTCACAGGGAAAGAACAACCTTATCGTTGAGGCTCTCGACTCCACACATCGTCGTATGCCAGCCTTCGCAACAGACAGAATCACATCGCTCAACGATATTGCGATGTTCACTGAGACTGATGACATCCCCCTTATGGATGTCCTCGAGAACATGAAGAATCTGGAAGAGGGTAAGAAGTGTAGCATTAATGAGAAGAAGGCTTCTGCCAAGGAACTTCAGGACTATTTCTCAAAGGTTCTTCCTGAGTGGGATCGTGACAGAGTACAGAACAGCCACATCAAGAAACTCATCACATGGTATAACATCCTCATTGAAAACGGCATCACCGACTTCAAGGATGCCGAAACAGAAGAAAAAGAAAATCCCGCTGAGTAAGCGGGATTTTTATTTTAGAACCTTCTTCCGCCACCGAAGCCGCCTCCGCGAGGACCGCCAAAGCCGCCTCCAAATCCGCCACGTCCTTCTCTTCCACCACGGCCTTCTCTTCCACCACGGCCTCCACGAGGACCGCCGAAAGAGCCTCCAAAGAGATTCAGTCTGTAGATAACATGCAGCATGGCATAGCTTGTAATAGCATTATATTCTGTATCACTGCTTGAGAGTGCAGATAATGTTCGGCTTACTGTCGACTGCTGTCCCAGGATGTCATACAACTGCAGTGAGATGGTAAGGGCATTACCCTTCAGGAAACTCTGTGCTACCTGTGCGTTCCATATCAGCTCGTTGGTATTCATCGAGGCATCTGTATATCCCCTACGACTCTGCATGTTCATGTTCGTTGTCAGTGATGTACCCCAAGGAGCTGTCAGTCCTATCATACCTCCATAGGAAAAAGCCCACGTATCAAGATTATTATTTGTCTGCAACTCACTGCGCGAACGGGTATAGTTCAGTGATCCGTTGAGTTCAATCTCAAGCCAGTCGTTACGATAGCTTGCTGCCATGCGCTCGCTTACATTCAGCGAATTTGTCACGCTTCTCTTCGATTCTGAATTCTTATCTGTACTTACAAAACCAATACGATGGTTATATCCAAGGTTGGTGAATGTGTTGATATTGAAGAATGCAGCTGAGTCTACGGCTGTATTAAACATGAATCCCAGATTTCCGTTCCAGTTGCCATTCACATTCTCAGGTCGTGTAATGGTACCACCAGAACCATCCTCACGATACGAAGTCTTGTTCGCAATAGAATTACTTGTTGTAGAGAAGTTCACGAAGGTCATAATTGCCCTCTGGTGATTGGTGAAATAGTCATTATAGAAGAGGTTGAAGTTCTGGGTGAACGATGGTTTCAGTCCTGGGTTACCAGTCGTGACACGCAATGGGTCACTGTCATCATACACCTCCAGCAGGTCGCTCATCGAGGGCTGCTCAGTACGTCCGCGATATGTGAAGCGTAACTGTCCTGTCTGCGATTTCTTCCAACGGAAGTCGAGCGTTGGTGTGAAGTTGGTTACTGTTCGTGTGGTATCAGCTCTCAGACGTGTGGTCTGTCCGTTCACACGAGTGGTGTAGTCCTGAATGAAGTGCGACTTCTGAGGTATCACCTGGAAACCTACGTTGAAGTTGAATGCCTTACGTACTATACGCAACATCACCTCTCCCGTATGTGTATAGTTCTTATATTCTGAGAAACGGCTGAGGTTTGTATCCTCGTAACTGTCAAGAGGCTTGTTCAGCAGACTCAGATATGCATCCCAGTTTCTGTATTGTGGGACAATACCCATATAGTCCACATCTGTCAGACTGTAGGTCTTACGATCACTCTTGGTATAGCTGTAGTTATACCTGTAGCTGAACTGCAGATAAACCTGACGCGCAATCGGCTCACTATATGTCAGACGAGCACTATACCCCCATCTGTCCTGAGGAGTAAGACTGTATCTGTTGGTCTGATATATCGAGTCGCCTGTGCCTTGATAGTTCATCACCTGGAAGAGCTCGGTATAGTTGTTTGACATCGACTTGTTTGTTCCCTCGCTCCAGTTCGCATTCAACTGCAGGGTGATGTTACGTCCCGTGCTGTTCAGTCGTCTGTTAAACTGCAACATTCCCCTGAGGTTCTTCGAGTCGCTATAGCTGATACTGTTCTGCACGCTGTAGTTCTGTGCGATACCGTATTTCTTTGCTATCTCCATAACATCTTTCAATGGGTCTGAGCTGTAGTTATACGGATCATTGTCAAATGTTGCATTCAAACTTTCGTTAGTACCGTCATTGCTGCTATATGAGAAGTTCGGACGGAACATGATGTTAGTCATCGAGTCTGGCTGCCATTCGAGTCGCATCTGACCGTTCCAGCTGTTAGAACGTGAGAAGTTATGAGTCTGACTATTGCGGTATTGTGTTCTCGTCTCATCGATGAAGTTCTTGCTGTTGTTCTTTGAATAGGTGTCGTTGTCACTATGGTTCCATCTCACACTTCCGTCGAGCTTCAGTTTGTCGGTCTTCTCATAGTTGATGTTTACACCTACCATCTTATTGGCGTTGAGACCCTGACGGCCCCCACCCCATCGGCCACCGCCTCCACCTCCTGGGAAACCCATGTCGTTGGTGTTGTTGGCATTGGTCATAAGGAACATCTTCAGGTCGTTCTTCATCACTCCTCCAAAGATTCTTCCTGCATAACGGTCTTTGGTACCTGCTGCGAGGTCGGCATTGGCCATGATACCCTTGTTCATTCCCTGCTTGATGCCGAAATCGAGCACTGTCTCTTCCTCACCATCCTCGATACCTGACACACGGGCAAGGTCGCTCTGCTTGTCGTAGGCCTTGATACGGTCGATGATATTCGTTGGCAGGTTCTTCATTGCTGTCTTGGTGTCGCCAGTCATGAATTCCTTACCGTCAACGAGTATCTTCTTCACCTCCTTACCATTGATCTTGATAGTTCCATCATCGCTGACCTCAGCTCCAGGGAGTCTTTTTACGAGTTCCTCAACGACAGATCCCTCAGGAGTACGGAATGCGTTTGCATTATATACAAAGGTGTCGGCCTTCAGTATCACCTTAGCAGCATGGCCGGTTACGGTAGCACCTTTCAGCATGATGGCATCAGCTTCGAGCTTGATGGTTCCCAGAGGTACATTCTTACCCTCAATCTTTATCTTCTTGGAATAGGTCTTAAAACCCACGTATGTGATTCTCAGATCGTATGTTCCGTCACTTGGCACCTTGATAGAGAATGCGCCATTTGTGTTGGTCACTGCGTTGGCTACGATTTTTTGCCCTTTTAATACTGCTGCTGTGGCTTGGATTACCGCTTCTTCTGTGTCTTGTTCTATCACTGTTCCACTAACGGTTCCTTGGGCGAATGCCACGATTGTTGTCATCGATACGACAAGTAAACTGAATAGTCTTCTCATTTTTATGTTTATGAATTTTTGCCTTTTTGACGTAATAATCTACGGAAAGTTTAATGGTTTTGAAAAAAATAAGGGTATTTCTTACAATTATTTGACATTTTGCATTAGATTTCAAAAAAATTAAGTTACCTTTGCAATCAAAATTAAAACCTTGCCGTTATAATGATGAGTCAACAGAAGGTATTGATAGCCGACAAACTGGAGGCGACGCTGGCAGAAGCAGTAAGCGAATGTGAGCGCGACAGGATCTTCATCCTCACCGATGAGAACACAGAGAAGCTCTGTCTGCCCCTTGTTGCTGCATTCCCTTGTCTGGAGGGAGCAAAGACGATTGTCATTGGTGCTTCCGACACAAACAAGAACCTCGAATCTCTCTCCCACGTATGGGAAGAGCTGGGTCAGGGAGGTGCCACACGTCACACCTTATTAATAAATATAGGCGGAGGAATGGTTACAGACCTTGGAGGCTTTGCTGCCTCTACCTTCAAGCGTGGCATCAACTATATCAACATCCCCACAACACTTCTGGCGATGGTCGATGCTTCTGTAGGCGGAAAGACGGGCATCAACTTCCGTGGACTGAAGAACGAGATAGGTGTCTTCAATAATGCCTCGAGCGTTATCCTCCACACACCTTTCCTTCGCACTCTCGACAGCGAGAATATCCTCTCCGGCTATGCTGAGATGCTCAAACATGGACTTATCTCCAACGAAGAGATGTGGGCAGAGCTTTTAGAGTTTAGAATTGAGAGTTTAGAGTTCTCCAGACTCCAGCGCATGCTGGCTGACAGTGTAGCCGTAAAACAACGCATCGTGACAGAAGACCCCACAGAGAAAGGCATCCGCAAAGCCCTGAATCTGGGACATACCATTGGTCATGCCTTCGAGTCGTATGCCTTAGAGCATAAGCCCGTACTTCATGGCTATGCCGTTGCATGGGGACTGATATGCGAACTCTATCTGAGTGCCATAAAGACCGGCTTTCCTTCAGACAAGATGCACCAGACGGTAAACTTCATAAAGGAGCACTATGGTAAGATGACTATCACCTGCGATGACTACCCCACTCTGTTGGAGCTGATGACCCACGACAAGAAGAACGTGGCAGGCATCATCAACTTCACCTTGCTTGGTGGCATCGGAGACATAAGAATAAATCAGACTGCCTCAAAACAAGACATCTACGAGGCTCTCGATTTTTATCGGGAGTGTTAGATCCACACTCCAATCAACTTAGACAATGACCTAATCATATTACTAACTAATTGGTGCAGTTACTCGTGAGAGCAGCTGCACCTCTTCTTTTCCATCATCCTATCCTACAAAGCTAATTTCTCAGCCTCTTTGCGGGCGGGCTTGCCTGTTTCTGTTAGTGGGATTCTATCCACTCTTAAGTAATCTTTCGGCTGCTGATACTTTGGTAATATCCTCTCACAAGCTTCGCGCGCATCACTGATATCGCCCTCAGTCAACAGCACTACTATCTCACCAAACTTTGGGTCAGGTCTCTTGCTGATCATGTATGGAGCATCGAGATAAGGTTTAAGCGTTCTCTCTACCTCTTCTGTCCGGATCTTTATCCCGCCAGAGCAAATCACATTATCTTTTCTGCCAAGTATCCTGAACCTCCTCCCTGAGGCTTCAATCTCTGCAATATCATTCGTCACCAATGTCTCTTCGCATACCTCAGGAGCATCAATCACCAGACATCCCTCTTCATTCAGTCTCACCTTCACACTTGGAAAAGGCTCATACCATTCAGATGCTTCCTTGCCGTTCAATCGTCTCAGTGCGATATGCGACAGTGTCTCTGTCATACCGTATGTACTCCATACGGCATTAGGAAAGTCCCTGAGTTCCTCTTCCATTGACTCATCTATAGCTCCCCCACCGATAATCAGGTGTTTTATCTGCATCAGTCTCTCCTTTTCTTCAGGCACCTGCAATGAGTTATACACCTGCATTGGTACCATCGCGACCAGATCGTATTTAGAGTCTTCTGCCAGCGGATGACCTGATGGTTCAACGGTTATCAGTTTGAGGTTACGCTCTATTGATCGTACCACCATCATTTTTCCTGCGATATAGTCCAGACTCATACATAGCAAGGCAGTATCGCCTGGTTTCAGTCCCAGGAAGTCACATGTTATCCTGGCCGAATTCATCATCCTGCGTTTCTCGACCATCATCCTTTTCGGCTCCCCAGTACTCCCGCTGGTCTTCACCTCGACATAAGGACTGTCACTTCTCCATTCCAACAAAAACTCTTCTAAAGACATTCTGTTACTATGTCTTTAATATTATTCTGTCTTTTATTATGTCTAAACCCATATCGATATTGTCTGTAAACAATTGTCCAGTACCTAAGCCTTGCGGCATGGTGATGTTATCGCCATACACGTCGGATGCAAACTGTGCGATAGCATTCAGTCCGACATTACTCTCCAAAGCTGACGTTATCCACGAGCCGATACCCATCTCCTTTGCTATGTCTATCCACTCCCTGCAACCCATCATGCCTCCATGAAGCGATGGCTTAAGGATGATATATCGTGGTTTGATGATGTTAAGCATGTGGCTTTTCATCTCTTTGTCGTTCACTCCTATCAGTTCTTCGTCGAGAGCGATAGGCAGTGGCGACTCCCTGCAGAGTTCAGCCATAAACGCCCACTGTCCTTGTTTGATGGGCTGTTCGATACTGTGGATATTATATTGCGATAGTAGCTCGAGCTTATACAGAGCCTCGTCATATTTGAATGCCCCGTTGGCATCCACCCGCAACTCTACCTCGTGGAAAGAGAATCTGTCTCTTATCCGCTTTATCAGATCCAGTTCCTTGTCGAAGTCGATGGCGCCAATCTTCAGTTTTACGCATCTGAAACCTTTCTCCAGTTTCTCCTCCATGCGCTGGAGCATCTCATCGTAGTTTCCCATCCACACGAGACCGTTGATGGGGATACCTACTTCGCCCCTGCTGAATGCCGTATCGAAGAGGATACATCTTCCATTTTCCTTCTTACCTCTTACATCTCTCAATGCTGTCTCTAATCCAAAGAGCATCGAGGGGTAGTCTCTCATCGCCTCATAGTCTATCTCGCCTGTCTCACAGAGTCGCTGACAGAATTTTTCAAGCAGCATCTCATACCTTCCATCCTCCATCGCATCACAGCTCAGGTCAGGCAATGGCGCACACTCTCCCACTCCCTGTCGTTCACCGTCCGACAGCTCTACCAGCCATATCTTCCTGGTTGTATACACCCCTCTCGACGTCCCCGCCGGCTGCTTAAAATGCAGAGTTCGTTTTTCTATCTCGTATTTCATGGCAGTTTAGGATATTTCTTAAAGTCGGGTTTGCGTTTTTCCAGGAAAGCCTTGCCACCCTCTTGGGCTTCATCAAGGAAGTAGTATAGCATCGTGCAGTCACCAGCCAGTTCCTGTATTCCAGCCTGTCCGTCGAGCTCTGCATTCAGTCCTGCCTTGATCATACGCAATGCCAGTGGCGAACGTTCCATCATTATCTCTGCCCACTCCACACACTCATCTTCAAGTCTCTCGATAGGCACCACCTTGTTCACCATTCCCATCTCCTCAGCCTCCTTGGCAGTATACTGTCTGCACAGGAACCATATCTCTCGGGCCTTCTTCTGACCTACAATCCTCGCCAGATACGAAGAGCCGAATCCAGCATCAAAGCTTCCCACCTTAGGTCCTGTCTGGCCGAAGATGGCGTTCTCAGATGCAATGGTCAGGTCGCACACCAGATGCAACACATGTCCTCCACCGATGGCATAACCATTCACCATAGCAATCACCGGCTTTGGCAGTCTGCGTATCTGCATCTGCACGTCGAGCACACTCAGACGTGGCACTCCCTCCTCGTCAACATATCCTCCACGACCCTTCACGTGCATGTCACCACCAGAACAGAAGGCATGCTTCACGTCAGCCAGTGTCTTACCCTCAGGCACCTCACTCATGGCACCCGTCAACAGCACCACGCTGATATTCTGCATCTCCCTGCACATCGAGAATGCCTGACTCAACTCCCATGTGGTCTTTGGTGTAAAGGCATTACGATATCTCGCACGGTTGATGGTGATCTTCGCGATACCGTTATACTCCTCAAACAATATCTCCTTAAACTCCCTAATCTGTTTCCAAACTCGTTTTTCCATATCTCTTTCAATTTTTCTGCAAAAATACCTATAATATCCCAAAAAACAATGAAATATCCTTGATTTAACATTTAACATTTTAACATCACCCCCCTCTGTCATCCCGAGCTTGTCGAGGGATCTCTCCATGCGCTTCGCTTAATCGAGATGACAAACCACTTCGGTCGAGATGACAAACAAAAAAGGCCGATGCCTAAGCACCGACCTTTTTTACGTTTCACCTCGTGGTTGCAAAATTTTCCTCCTCGTGGTTGCAAAATTTTCCTCCTCGTGGTCGCAAATTTTTAGTCCTTGAGAAAAATGTTAATTTGTTAATTTGTTAATCAACGCGTTTATAAAAACTATGATCTATAGAACTATTCTTTGGATACCGTTTTCCAAATGTCAGAAGTTATACGTCACATCAACAGTATTACCCGAAGTACTTACAGCAACATTACTTCCTTTTCCGAGTAACTTATCACTCAGCCACCAAGTCAACTCAGCCGAGCCAACACCCAAGGCTGCTCCAGCCACCACATCATACCAGTGATGACGGTCACTGGTCACACGCTCTATACCTACAGCCGTAGCTGCAGCATATCCCGCTATCGGAATCCATATTGACTCCCGACGGAACTCCTTATCAATCGACCTTGCAGCAGCGAAAGCCATAGCTGCATGTCCCGACGGAAACGACTTATTGTCCGAATGGTCCGGTCTCTCCTCCTTTACCATCGCCTTCAGTGCCGTCTTACCCACATAAGCCACACCGACCGATGCTATCGTATTCACCGCAAACCTCGGCCAGTTATGTCCCGCACACGGGGAAAGGCTACGGGTAGGCGAGCTTTGCTCGGGAATCTGGCTCATCTGTGCGTAGTTTTGCGAAGCACTGGGTGCCTGTCCCCTGTGTGCAAACCCATTCCTACCCAACTCGTATCGTATCCCGAAGTCAATATCAAAGAATCCATTCGTACCTGCAGCCACATCCATACCTGTAGTACTTACGCCCATACCCTCGCTCGTGGTCACCTGATAACCCACTGCCCCAAACAAGCTCAACCTGTCATTCAGCCGATATGTCTCTTCCAAGCCAATACCTGCAAGCGGAGATCCAGACCCCTCAACAAACTGTGTGATGATTCCCATTCTCAGATAAGCCGATGTCTCCCACTTCCGCGATGGGTCATACCCTGCAATCACATTCGTGAGATTCAACATTGCATCCAGCGATACTGCCGCCAGACCACCCTTCTTATAATTCTGTTTCGGGTCATCCACCGGTGGTACCCACTCCAATCCATTATTCGGTATCAGTCCATTATCCCACTGCACCCGGGCCTTCAATCCGAACTCCGGAGTAAACCACTTACCTAATGCTCCATTCAGTCCGAATGTCATTCCCTTAGGTATCACCTTCGAGAAATTACATCCATATGGATTCATCAGACTCATGTCCGCTCCAACCTGTACGAACCAGTTGTCCCAGATTCCGGTCGTCAGCACACCACACACGGGGACAGGCACACTGTGCTCCGCAAAGCTACGCACAGATGAGCCAGTCCCCATGTGTGGAGTCCCCATGTGTGGGCCCAGTGTTATATGTGCGCCAATACCGAAAGTAAGGTATCCATTCGAGTTACTTCCCGTTCCAGTATCAGCCTTCGATTCTGTCCCTACGAATCCGCTTCCTGTCATGATATACGCAATATCCCCATACACGCTCCATCGGTCGTTGATCCTATACGTGTTCATCAATCCAATTCCCGCATTCAGTGCACCCTTCTTCACTCCGAAGTTATAGTTCACACCGATTCTCGGATACAGACTCGCATTCCACGTCCTGTCAGCCCGATACGGTCCAAACAGGTTATGCAGATTAAACAGTACATCGCCATATAGCGCGATATATCCACCCTTCTCTCTATTCACCCCCGGCTGATCAAACGGAGCCAACCAGTTTGCATGGTCATTCTTCAGCAGCGGCAACTTATTTTCCCAATTAAACTTTCCTCTGACACCCACCTGATGCGAGAACCATTTACCTACAGCCAGGTCCAGTCCGAACGACTTACCATTAGGAAACACCTTTGAGAAATCATATCCATAAGGATTCTGTAACGTCATGTCCAGCCCCATCTGCACGAACCAGTTCTTCCAGAACCCATCCGCCACAATGACATTCTCCGTCGCCCTTCCATCCTTTCGTGAATCCGTGATTCCACCGCTCAGTGAATCCACTTCAAACACCTGCGCCTGGGTTTCCACCATGCCCATGAAGAACATGAGGAAAACCATGAACCTTGAACCAAATTTAGTACGCGTTCTCGTCATGAACAAAGATTGTCTTAAACGTCATCCATATAATGCGGATATCCAGCCAGATGCTCCAGTGCTCCATATACCAGATGTCACGCTTCACGCGCCCTTCCATCTGCCACAGCTCCTTCGTCTCGCCACGGAATCCCGTCACCTGAGCCCAACCCGTCAGACCGGGTTTCACGAAGTGGCGTACCATATACTTGGAAATCAGTGCCGAATACTGTTCGGTATGTGCCAGCATGTGAGGTCTGGGGCCCACAAAGCTCATATCCCCACGCAGCACATTAAGAAACTGTGGCAGCTCGTCGATGTTCGACTTGCGCATAAAGTTACCGAACGGATATTTTCTCGGGTCGTCCTTCGTAGCCTGCACCTTGTCTGCATCAGCATTCACATGCATGGAGCGGAACTTCAGCATCATAAATGTCTTGCCGTCGATACCCGTCCTGGCCTGTTTGAAGAAGATTGGTCCCGGACTCTGTATCTTGATTATCAGCCAGATAAACGGGAACATCAGAGCTGTCGGAATCAGGAAGAACAACGAGAACACGATATCGAATGTACGCTTCAATATCCTATTACCCATATTCTGCAACGGGATCTCATAAGTCGTATAAACCTCGATGTCGTCCATCAACTCGCGTTTCAGGTTCAGACCGATGGACTCCACTGATATAGGAACATAAAAGAATCTCACCACCTTATAGTCACAATATCTTGACAGTTTCTTAATCACGTCACGATCCTTTCGCGACAGGCAGACATAAAGCTCATCACCCAGTTGCAGGTCCTCATGACGGCCCATTGCGGCTAACAAATCCTCAACTGAGCCCTTCCGCTCCAGGTTCTTCAGTGCCGACAGGTTTATTTTTTCCTCTCTCTCTACCTTCTCAATTGTCTCTATCAGCTTGTCGTCACCATAATATCCAAGCACTTTGTATCCCAATGTCGCATCATCTATCAACTTTCTGTAGATGTTCACCAATTCTATGTCAGAACCCACCAGCGTTACCATACGTGTGTTCCTGCCCGCCTCACGATACAGACGTATAACCCAGCGCTCCAACAGTCTCTTAAAGAGTAGTGATACAAAGAATACCGTGTTGATTTCCCCTATCAGCCATCCCACAGGTAGGTCGTAGTCTATAATCTTCAGGATAAGATATCCTACGATAGCGTGTAAGGCTGTCAGACCAATAATTCTTTGCAACACATCACCCGCTCCCACAAGACGTTTGTGGATAATCGGTGAAAAGCGCATCTGGCTGATAACCAACGCCAGGTTAGCAATCAGTGTAAACACCTCCAACTCGTTCTCTTCCCATATCCCTATTCTCCAATGGTACCGGGCAAACAGAAGCAATATCAGGTTAAGCAGGATGAAGTCACCGACAATGATGCTCTTCTGCACAAAAGCGTTGGTTTGGTTATTGTTTTTCATTGTAATCCTCCCCCATTGAATGATTGTATATTATCATCTTATTTATTCGATTACTTTACATCATGGTATCATAAATCCCTGCAACTTTTCTAGCAATGACATCCCAATTGTATTTGCTCATATCATAATCAATACGTTGCAAAGGCCTATTAACAATATTCTCTACTTTTTTGGCAAGAGCCTCAACATCCCCTACATGATGGTAACACGACTCATCAAGACCCACCTCTAAATTAGCAGGAATGGCTGACGTGATAACAGGCAATTTGTAACTCATGGCTTCAAGCAAAGCTATTGGCAAACCTTCATGTGATGAAGGAAGTGAGTAACACATTGCATTGGTCAATAATGAGTGAAGTTTTCTGCCACGGATAAACCCTGTCAACACCACCCCATTTTCTCTGGCCTTCTGTTTCAATCCTAAAGAATAGTCATCCTCAAAATCCGTATCTCCAGCTAAAACTAATCGAATACCATCTTGAATCCGATGTTCATCTTTCAGTTTTACATAAGCATCGACAAGGTCATGCAAGTGTTTTTCCGGGACAAACCTGCACATTCCAAGGATATACTTTCCCTTCTCTATACCTAATTCTTTGAAATAATCAGGATAATCGCATATCTCAAGTTCAGGGACACCATTATATATTAGATGTACATTTTTCGTCCTTCCGCAACGCTGAGCTATCAGATTTTTGATAACATCACTGATAACAATCACATGGTCCGCAAACTTACATCCCATCTTTTCGCCAAGCTTCAGCATCGTCTTAGCAGCAAAACCCCATTTGTCACGATCGTAGTCTGGTCCATGATGAGTAAACACCACCTTCAGTCCCATCAGTTTGGCAAAAGGGATCACCAAAGCGGGACCGATAGCATGTATATGAATGATATCAGCCCCTAATCGTTTGGCCATCAAAGTTGCTCTAAATGTATGGATAATGGCCTCGAACGATTTCTTCTTCGGTGTCTCAACATCCACAAGTTTTAATCCTTTCCACTCCGAAAGGGTATCGTGAACATAGCTTTTTCTTCGGATGACGGTAACGTCGTATCCTAATGAAGCTATCCTTGGGAATAGTTCTTCGCAATGCGTCTCAACACCACCCATGATATTTGGGATACCACGAGTGCCAGTCACCACAATTTTCATTACTGAATCTCGATATTACGGTCTGTCTCTGCCTTGGTTGCTTCATATCCTTGTGAAGCAACATCCGCATTCACGATATCCTCTCCACGCTTTCCTTTCAACGCTTCTTTAGAATCATCTGAAAGGCCATTGTTAATAACGGCATTCATATCACAAGTTGAACATCTGTCCAGTTCCTCCTTCGTAACCTTTCCGTCACGATAATCACAGCAAATAGGCAACTCATACATCGAATACTTCATGCCCAACATCGACTTCAGCTTATGCTTCACAACCCACCACAATGGAGTCTTGATGTATTTATGCATTGCAGGAGAAACGGAGCCTATCATCCAACAGTCGCGATCGCAGCAACGCACCTTCTTACGCACCTTCTCTGCCTCAGGCGAATTCCAAAGCTCATCCCAAGACTGGCGATTCAGGTTGCCCATCACCTCCTTATCCTTCGTGCCATTACAAGGCATAACATCTCCGTATGGGTCGATAAAGAACGTATCAAAACTCATATCACATGGCAACAAGCGCTTCTGACCATAGATATAGTTAATCAATCCATGATTAAAGTAGGCTCTGAACCATTTCTTGGGTGAATTGCTCTTTAGAAGTTCGTTAACCAAGTTCTCAAAGTTCTTTGCTACCATCGGACGATCCTTGATGATATTCTTAGCCTCAACAAAATAGAAGGAGTTATGAAGTGACGCTGTAGCGAACTCCATACCCATCTCATCTGAGATTTTATAGAGTGGCAACAGGTCAGGAGCATTCTTATCCTGCACTGTCATGCCAAAACCCACATCCTTCATACCCATCTCACGCAACTTCTTCAGTGTAGTATAACCACGCTGATAACCATCGTTCAATCCACGAATCTCATTATTAGTCTTTTCCAAGCCCTCAATAGAAATACGGATACCAATCTGAGGGAACTCCTTACAAAGGTCGATAATACGATCCGTAAAGAATCCATTTGTTGAGATAACAATACGGTCTGATTTCTTATATAGTTCACGAACTACGTCTTTCAGGTCAGTTCTGATAAAAGGTTCTCCACCTGTGATGTTTGTAAAGTACATCTTAGGAAGTTTCTTGATGGTCTCAATAGAGATCTCTTCCTCCGCCTTTGATGGCGCCTTATAACGGTTACACATCGAACAACGTGCGTTGCAACGATAAGTAACAATCACCGTTCCATTTAATTTCTTTTCTGCCATATTTATTTTGAATACATAATTACACTATTAAACAAAGACATCAACTTCTGATAATGAACCTCAGGAGAGTAATTATCAACAACAACCTGGTATGCATGTTCGCCCATTGTTCTGGCTTTCTCCGGATTGTCCACCAGCATACCAACCTTACTTCTTAAATCATCTGCATCAGCATATTTAAAAGTCAAGCCCGTTTCTCCATCATGTACCAATTCGGGCAGCGAACCGAAATCAGTAGCTATGACAGCCTTTTTGTAAGCAAAACTCTCTAACACTACATTGGGGAAATTATCATACCACTCAGAAGGGACTACTGTACACAAACATGATTTCAAATACGGAACAATGTCTTCAAAGGACTTCTTTCCAAGAAACTCTATATGATGCTGCTTCCCTTCAAGATATTCTTTCAATTCATCTTCATAGCCATCATTTGAGAAACCAATAATCTTCAGTTCATAGTCGCTTCCAACAAATGCCTTTATCAGAGTCAGCAAGCCCTTCTGTTTCTCGATCCTTCCGACAAACAAGACAAAAGGTTTGTAATCAACAGAAGGATTCGACTCTTTCAGATTAAAAAAGGTCGGTATATGAAAGAGTTTCTCAGTTGGTACACCATACTCAACAAATTTTCCCAAAGTGAACGTTGATGGAACAACAAAAGCATTAACCCTTTTGGTTATTCCCATCATATCGTGCAACCATTTTGCAGCCATCTTTATTCCTGAATAAACTGTAGAATTAAGTACGCATTTATTCTTTACACAACTCCAACGTTTTCCCTTTAAGCAGTCCTCACAAACACCTGTTCTTTCGTTATAAAACAAGGCATTCGGGCACATATATTGAAAATCGGATATGCGGTGTACAACAGGGACGCCACGTTTTCTGGCAGCATCAATAATACTGGGCGACATCTTATTGTGGAAATGCATGATATAGACCAAATCCGGTTTGGTTTCGTCAAGAAGCTTTCCAAATTTAGTCTTTGCCTCAAGTGAATAAAACATGCGCGTGAATGACTTTAAAACAATCCGCAGACTTTTTTTCTTGGTCTGCGCGAAATACACCTCGTCATCCACTATATCCAAGAAATATTTCTCGTAATCTCCTGCTGGAAAATTCCTTGAGCTCTTGATTGAAAAGGGAATCACCTCATGACCATTCCGCTCCAATACGTCTTTTATATTGAAGTAATAGCGCTCGGGGCCTCCTGAAATAAAGAATCTATAGTTTACTAATACTATTTTCATGTTACCGATTTAATGTTTGTCACCCATCATTACTATCACATCATTTCATCAATCCACTGGCAATTTCAACCACTCACCGATCTTATAGTCCCATTCTTCTGGTTCAAATGGGACATTACCAGAAAAATGAAAAAGCGTCAATTCGCCAAAATAAATTTGCCCGTTAATATCGTAAAGATCCACTCTTACATGGGGGAAGCCCTGCGACAATTTTCTCGACAGTTCTTTCATTTTTTCAAAGCCAACAGGTTTTCTAATCTCTTTGGTTGCCAATGGATGACCTTGCTTAAATGGCAAATGATTCCATTCCATATCAAAGAAATCAAAACGTGTGTCAAAAGGACGGTCTGTTGCTACAAACAACATCTTGGGCACCCCGTTAAAACAAAAGAACTTATAGTCCTTTAACTCCGTGCCCGACTCATCCACCATAAATTGCTCAGCAATGATACGAGGCTTAATATTTTTATAAGGATACTCACGATGCTCATAGAAATAATTATGCTTTAGACTTTTGCATATCTTTTTCTTTGCCTTTCGCAACGTATTCTCACTTTTATCCTTACAAACGGCAACACCACCAGAGTCGTGAGTGGTCTTCAACACAAATTTATCTGGCAGTTTACTAAAGTCGATGTCATCCCAAGATTCCCAAACACCAATTGTCGGGATAATATGTTCATCGCCAATTATGGTCCGTACATATTCCTTCGCTTCGTACTTATCTACCAGTCTAGTATAATCAGGGTGGATATCATTCAATTTCAACCACTGAAGCTTTTCATTATATGTAACTGGCGCCTCCAGATTGGGAAACTTCCCCATGCCAGAGAAATATTCCCAACGGATAAATGTTTCATCGTTCATTGAACGCGAAAACAGATGTCGCAGAATAACGCCAAACGCCCAGTATGGATTTGTAATTGCCTTAACTATCTTATTCATCCTACTTCTTCAATTATCTTCTTGTATTCTCCTAAATATGACTTGGCAGTGTTTATGACATTATAACACTCATATACCCTCAAAAAGGCCGACTCTATCTTGTTTTTTTCGTCCTGCCCTCTATAAAACAGCTCTATCTTCTTAGCACAATCCTGCTCATCTCCATTATTAAAGAAGTAACCATAAGTCCCATTATCAATAATCTCCAAAGGACCCTGATTTTGTGAGACTAGCACTGGGATTTTTGCCGCCATTGCTTCTGTAACTGTCAACCCAAAGCCTTCAAAAACAGAAGGCTGTACTAACAAGCTATATTCATGTAAATGTTCATAAATAAACTGTTGGTTCTTCTCTCCTAAGAACCTCACACAGTCTCCTAATCCCAATTCATCTCTTAATTGCAGGAGGTAGTCTTTAGAAGGACCATCGCCTATCATATCAGCATAGACATCCAATCCACGCTTTCTTAAAATAGAAATTGCTTTTAATAGTATATGCTGACCTTTTTTAGTGTGATCAAGTCGACTTATCTGAACAACAACGAAACGTGAGTTATTGAAGGCATCATGGTTGATTTTCTCGGGCTGAATCCCATTATTTACTAAAACCGCATTCAAACCAAGTTGATTGTAGATATCTTCTTTTACATACTTTGAAATTGCAAAAATTCTTCTACACTCTTTCAGGCCTTTAATGATACTCTCATTACAAACATCATGCATTGTTGTACAAGTCCGACGTCGAAGAGAAGGTAAGAAAATGTACTTAATCAATGGTGGGCGATGGATGTGAATGATATCTGGAGCCAGCCGTTTCAGCAGATAATTTAGTCGAATAAACGGATATGGATTTTTAGAACCGACACCCCGCTTCAAGCATACAAATTCTATTGAATCATCCAATGCCTTAACCAGACTTTCTTCGACTATATTGTTTATCGCTATGATATAGATTTTATGTCCAAGCCTTGCTTGATTATTGGCAATATTGACTAACATGGTCTCAATTCCGCCAAGTCCCAGCCCCCAGACAACATGTATAACTTTCATACGTAAACCTTAAAGCATCGCTACAGATTGTATACTTTTTCGATAGCTTTTCTTAAAGCTGTAATATATCCTTTTCCGTATTTCAAATCGGGTTCCATATAATTACCTTCACCCCATTCATTCCATGATTTCAAGAACACCATTTGATTCTTTTTCTGCTTCACAATATTCAACACTCTTACTGCATGTTGATAGAATAATGATGGATCAGGATCGGTGATAGCATATGCCATTTCTTTACTACGAGGAGAATGGTCCCAGTTAGGGATCAATGCCGGTGCAAAATCCTCACGACTGTCGATATCTTCTACCGTGAAGTAATCCATACTCGTTTTATAGCTAATAGCGATATGGATATTTCTTATCTTTGAATATAACCTGATAAAGATTTTCTTAAATATGTTCTTATTCTTTTTATATCCATCCATTATACGTTCACAAGTAACCATATCAAAGCCACAGCTTATCAGATCCTCATAAGACTCTCCACTCAAGATGCGCGACACAAAATAAATACCATCGAATCCGTGCTTTTGGGCCAAATCATTCCAATAGGGAATAAAGTCTGGAGGAAGATTATGAGGTTTATAAATCAGAAAGACTGGTTTGTTGTCAATCTTTATATATCGTGGATCTTTAAATGCTTTTAAGGCATATTCAAAATGCTGGAGGTAATCCTGCTCACCACCATAAACCTGTTCCATCAACAGAATATCATTTTTACTATTCTTATTCCATTGCTTAGCCTTCCAGGATTCATTAGCCCAACCAAAACAAAATGGGAAATCCGGTGTTCCTGAGGCAATCACATCATCAATAATTTCATTCATGAGTTGCCTACCATTACCAAACCAATAGTGCCAATAGCAGAAACCCGAAATACCCGCCTCGCGAGCTAATTCCACCTGTTGTTGTCTTGTCTCTGGTAATCTTAAATCATAGTACCCCAGATCTTTAGGAACCTTAGGCTGATAATGCCCCTTGAAAAGAGGCTTTGCATTTCCTACATTTGTCCATTCCGTAAATCCTTTTCCCCACCATTTATCATTCTCTGGAAAAGGATGATACTGTGGTAAATAATATGCAATAATTATCGGTTTATCCATATATAATCGACATCATTAAAAATTAAACTTCCTCTGCAACACTCTCTGCAACATTCTCATCAACATGGCATATAGACTGCCTGTCAATATACAGAAGTATGAAAAACAATAGAAAATATTTCATATATCCAAATTCGCCCGTTATACAACTATATGAAATATAGAAGGCGATCAACATTAAGAATAATGTAAAGTCATGTTTCACGCCCCGTTTAACAGCAATCATATAGCCTATCATAAACATACACCATATCAATACACCCATCAGTCCACCATCACATAATACCACATAGACAAGACTTTCAAAAGCCAACAATATCGGGTGGTCGCCATAGGTACTGACATAATATTTATGCCATGCGTAACCTTTTCCAATCCACGGGCTATCCATAAATTCGTCTAAACACCCCAGATATTGCATCAGACGCATATCTAAAGAAGAACCTGACACTTCATCATTCGATCCTCCAAAAATGGAACCAATATAGGTCTGCAAATACGGTATTTGCGAAAGAATAACTAAAGCTACTAAAAATAAAACAAGCGTTCGTTTTGAGACAGGTATCTTTCTTTCAAAAACAACATAAATTACTCCTACTATAAATAAAGCAGCTATCACACTTCTTACACCACAAAAAACAGCGTTCAGAGATAATAATACGATCGTCAAATAAAAGTATTTATCACGCTGAGAATGTGAAATTGAAATCCAGTAAACTAATGACATACCGAGAAATAAGCCAAAAGTCATTGGATGCAAGAAGAAAGACGATATACGACCAAACATACGTCCATCACCTGCCTCTGTATATGTCTGGAGATCCTGAGCCGCATCAATACCGATAGAATCCATCAAGAAGAATAGGTATGGATTGGAACCAGGTGATAAAGTCAGAAGCAATCCATATATAGACACAATTAGTATGCAAGCTATCAATACCTTTCTAAAAAGATAATAAGACGTTTTATCAGATTGCACCTCCCACCAAATCAGCAATGGCAGAATCATCGTTGTACAGATTTCATTACACCAATAGCCTATTTGGGCACCAATAGGAGTAAAGCTTTGGAAAGGTATAAGACAGAGAAATGCTACAAAAAACAAAAAAAAAGGTCGTGTAGGTCCAACATCCCAGCTAAAGTCTTCACCTGTTCTTCTTTTAGCTAATACATATGCAACAAGTACCAAAACATAGAGTATTGTGGGATTAAAAAATGGCATCAAAATAACATATGGTATGAATAACGCTATCCCCAACCGCTCATTTGTAAACATCAATAGCAGAATAGCTAATACCCATCCATATATAAGCAAAGTAACCATTTCCCAAATTAAAAATTAAAGTGACTTAACAACATGTGCTGGTATACCTGCTACTATACAATTTGAAGGTACGTTTCGAGTAACAACAGCATTAGCAGCAATAATAGCATTATTGCCAATATGAACGCCTGATAGTATGGACACTTTGTCGCCAATCCAAACGTTATCACCAATCACAACTTCACCTTTTGACTTCAATTCTCTTTTCCAAGGGTAGATGTTTGCCTCTTTCTCACTAAGCCCACCATGATCATTATCCGAAATAATGACATATCGTCCCGTCAAAACACCATTACCAATCGTAATACTATTGCAAGATGTAATATGATTATATTCTCCGATACGGCAATCACTACCAATTATAATTGACGGAACATGTTCGTGTTGCGAGAAAAGTCCCCCCCAACAACCAAGAATACAATGACCTTCCAGACTCGTGTTATTACCTATCTTTATTATTCTTTCTCCTCTGCCTTGAAGGCTACAAGGTTTCGCTATTACTGATTTTTCTCCTAAATAATCTATAAAATTTCCTATCCACAAAGTATAAATAGTGTTTATTTTTTTATGTACCCATTTATTAACTCCATACGAATAAATATAACTAACAAGCTTTATTAGAACTAACAAAAAGTACCTTAAAGAATTCTTTAACATTGTAACATTTTTTACTTATACTTCATATATGTCATTAAAAATCTGTCAACAAAAGCTTTCTCTGATGTAAGAGATAACGCTAGTTCCCGGCATTTTTCTCTCATTCGATTATAATCTATACTTTCCATTCGGAAAATATGTTCAATCCCATTAGCAAAATCCTCAACATTGCGGAGTTCTGCACAATACCCCGTACCCTGATTTTTTACAACATCAAGTGCAGTTCCCATTTCAAACGCAATAACAGGAGTCCCACAAGATAATGATTGATTTACCATCGAAGGACCTGCATCATTCACAGTAGGGCTAAGATATACATTCGACATGGAATAAATCGAAGGCAATTCTGACAGGCTAACATATCCAAGGTACTTATAATCAAATTTTAGCGAGTCTTGAATCTCTTCAATATTGCGACCAGCAATTACCAACAGGATTTTTTTCCTTTCTGATACTGTCAGGCAATTATGAAAAAAATTAAGTGCATCCAAAAGAAAAGAAATACCCTTACGTTCGTCATTCAAGCCTTGACAACCAAAGAAAATAACAAATTCCTTCTCATTGGGAATATTATATTGACTTCTACAAGTAGCCATATCCAACGGTTGAAAAACATTATTGTCCATCAGAGGATACACTACTTCTAAACGGTCATAATCTTTTAAAAGATATGATTTCCTATAAAAGGTGTTCATGTAACTATTACCATATACAATGGGTTTTACTTTTTTGTAAACCTTTTGCCTATACTGTACATTCCACCTTGTAAAGTCACTTTCCTTATGTGATTTGATTCCTGGACAACAGCCACACCCTGTCTTATAACGTTGACAATCACCTGTAAAATGGCAACCTCCTGCCATTGGAGAATAATCAACACACCTGAATTGGAACTGACATTTAAGTTTATCATACAAAGCATTGATTGTGGCAAAACTCAATAACCCTTGCCAGAAAAGGATATAGACTATATCATACTCTTTTTCAATTTTCGCTATGACTTTCTCAACAGGCACTTCCGGTAATATCTCATTCTTATAGAAAAAGAAATATGTAGGCTCTTGACATACCAACGAATCAAGATGGAACGTTTTTTTAATCGTTTTCTTAATTTTTGCAATAAAAGTTTCTATCCTATTTGGATATCTTCCATAAACACTAATAAATTCAGGATGATCTTTGACTGGATACTTTGTCAAGAAATCCACATCAAGACCTCCTTTCTTAAGAGCATTGTAATGTTGTAAGCCAACAATGCCAGGACCAATATATGGATCAACAGATGAGATGACTAAAACACGTGGCTTATTATCTGCCATAATAGAACTCATTAATTAAGGAAATAACAACCTCTATATCTTCATCTTTCAAGTCAAAATACATAGGAAGACGCACAAGTTGATCAGCAAACTTGTCGCAGTTTGGCAAATCAACTTCTTTGCCACCATGAGTGACATAGTACTCGCTCTTGTGCAAGCTGAGATAATGGAATACTGCCAATACGTCATGCTGTTTTAAATAATTGATTAGTGCAGTACGTTCATCAAGCGAACGACATACCATATAAAACATGTGGCCATTGTTAGTAGCATATTCCGGGATGTTGGGCATACTAACATATCCTTTGTCTGCAAGGTTCTTTAATCCTTCATGATACATACTCCAAATATGCTTTCTTCGACTTTGAATCATCTCCAGATTTTCAAGCTGTGCCCAAAGAAAGGCGCTATTAATCTCTGAAGGAAGGAAACTAGAACCAGTATCTACCCAACCGTACTTATTCACCATACCACGGAAGAACTCTGCACGGTTGGTTCCTTTTTCCCAGATAATCTCTGCACGACGAACAAAACGCTCATCATTTACAACAAGCAATCCACCTTCACCGCCAGCAGTAACATTCTTTGTCTCATGGAAAGAGAAACATCCAAAATGACCTATTCCGCCAAGAGGTTTACCTTTATAATATGAATCAAAAGCCTGAGCAGCATCTTCAACGACAAATAAACTATGACGGTTTGCAATATCCATAATCTTATCCATATCACAAGCCACGCCTGCATAATGAACAGGTACTATTACCTTTGTTTTATCTGTAATCAGTGCCTCTATTTTATCAGCATCAATATTGGGGTTGTCCGCATAGCTGTCGGCAAATATTATTTTCGCCCCTTGACGTACAAAAGCTAGAGCTGATGAAACAAATGTGTAACTAGGCACAATTACTTCATCACCAGGTTGTACATCACACAAAATGGCAGCCATCTCCAATGCGTCTGTTCCAGAAGTTGTCATAATAGCCTTTTTAAAGCCATATTTCTCTTCAAAGAACTGCTGACATTTCTTGGTAAATACTCCATTTCCAGACAACTTACCTGTGTAAACTGCCTGATACATATAATGTGCCTCCTTGCCCGTCAAAAAAGGGCGATTAAAATCAATCTTCATATATTTATTTATATTTGTTCTACCAAATCTCTGCCCCAAAGCTTTTCAAATCGCTGTTGTTGCATTTCTGCTTTAAAATCCTTAAGATACGCAATATAATCGTATTGAGGTTTATACCCAAGGAATTTTTCCACCTTACTCATGTCAAAGACATACTCAACTGCATCTGGCTTCGCTGAATCATACGATATTTCAGATGATGCATTCTTTGGTGAGAAAATCTCTACAATACCACGTACTTGCTCCTCCATTGTGGTACCTATACCAGTCCCCACATTGTAAGTTCCATTAGGAGCATCAGCTGTAGAAATACATTTTTCAATAATCTGTGAGCAGTCTTTTACGTAAACAACGTCACGTACCTTATTGGGATTACCCCAAATACTCAGTGGTTCGCCGTGCATTGCTTTATGAATCATTAGCCTATATCCTTGCCATTTCTTTTCCCCATCCACATAATAATATGGATTAGGATGATAAAGATATATATTGGGGAATCTCAATACAAAATGCTTAAATCCATACTTTGCAGAATAATGCTCTAAAAGCGACACAGCAGCATTTTTTGTTATAGAATAGACGCTATGGTCATTATTCAATGGAAAACTTGTTGGAGCATCAGAGCTTATTGGTTCAGGAGTTCCACACAAACGGGCTACATCAGAGATTGATTGTGAATAAACAACTCTATTCACCTTTGCCTTTGCACAGTATTCCAATATATTCAGAGCACCTGTCATATTGATATCAATATATCGCTGAGGGGTATAGCCCTCCATACGAGCAGGTAACATTCCTGCAAGATTAACAACTGCATATATATCCTGATAAGGCAATCTATCAAAGTCTGACTTATTTCGGACATCTACAGAATAATACATAATACCATAATCTGCAAAGAATCCATTATCCGAAGCTCTACTACCAACGGCTATAACGTTGTGAGAATGCTCTTTTAAATATAAGCATGTATATGCCCCAACTGTACCCGTTGCTCCAAACACAACTATATCCTTCATAACCAAGCCTACATTATTTATACATTAAACTTTGAAGAACTCTCATATATAAGATAACCACTCCTATCGCCACTACATTCTATACGACGGAGCACGGAATCTGTTATTTCTGCGTCAACAATCTCAGGGTAATCTCTCCAATTCTCAATAACAGACTTTAAGTGTTTTTTCTCCTCCGACAAGAAATACACCCCAGAGTAGTTATGCTTTGTAATTTGGGGTTTATGGAATTCACCCAATGCTACTTCTATTACGCCTTTCAAGAAATCGTAGCCTGTAGAAAGACGGACTAAATCAGAGCCAATAAAATCGCCGCCCATACGAGCACCAATTTCTATAACGCGAATGTCACCATCTTCGGTAATTTTCAATTCCGAATGGCTTGCACCATATTGAATATGAAGTGCATCTAGTGCTTTTAATACAATTTCCCTTACTCGATCTTTAATATCTTCCGGGAGAGATGAGGGTTGATGATGTTCAAGTTCTACAAAGAAGGGTGCTCCTGTAGTCACTTTGTCTGTAATTTGAAGAATTGTATGTTTACCTTCATTGGATATAGATTCAACACTTATTTCTTGACCGGTAACAAACTCCTCAATGATGGCTTTATGTTCAAACGACTCGTTTTGTGCTCTTATAATGGCTTCTTCAAGTTGAACGGGGTCTAAAACTTTCTCAACTCCTCTACTTCCCGAACGATCCGTGGGTTTTACAATTAGTGGGAATTTGAAACCAACAATCTGATAGTGAGCTAAGTTTTCTACCAATGCAAACTTTGGTGAAGGGACATCATTATCCAAGAAGCACTGGCGCATCTTATATTTATTCGTGGTAACCTCAGAATACTCATCAGGATTGGAACGAAGTCCCATTCGAGATGCCACATAATTCACTGTTACAACAGCTGTGTCGGATGCTATTGTCGTAATACCATCAATACTAATCTCCTGACATTTCTTCAATATTTCCTCTTTCTCAATAATAGAAATCGGGTAGAAGAAGTCTGCCACATCTGCACAAACAGCCCCGTCACGCCATGAAAAGCAATGGGTTTCTATATCCATTTCATTTGCTTTCTTTACAATAGGCAGCTGAAGATAGCTGCCACCTATAATTGCAAGTTTCTTTTTCATTTAAAATCGTTTTTTGATAGCACCATTTACCATTAACATCACTTTTTCACGCATAGACTTTTCCATAAATACGTAGCTGGAAAGTATGACAGAAACAAAAACCGCTACAAATACACATACGGATAAGAGTATAGATGAAGTGCCTATCAGCTTATAAAACAAATACGAAAGGGAAACGGATAATATTGTTACCTTTGCACATGTTAAGAAACAGAGCACAAAGTCAGAATAGCTATACCCTTTCTCATCATGAACCAACAGGTATGGCTTAATAAAAAAGCCAAACAATGCAAGTACCAATAATCCAAGATACTGCATCCACATAACGTCACCACCAAGTTTAAAAATAACATATAGGAGAAGGAAGAGCCCAGGACCTGATAATGACGCTAATATAGAATTGGTCTTAATCTTGCCTTCAGCCATCATAGGTATGTAAAATGCCGCATCAAAAGTACTTAATATACGCTGAGCAATGATATACTGAGTAAATATAACCGTATATGGTGGAACATCAACTAACCATATATTCATAATTGTATCCATTACAAAGATAGTTGGAAGACCTAACAGAAGAACCAAGTCAAACACCAACACTGTACTGCTCATGGTCAACCGCTTTGACTCTTCATACTCACCAGCGGCATAAAGCTTGATAATCTGAGGATTGATAGCATTGCGAAAGTTGAAGATAAACTGCATCATAGCTCCAGCCACATGATTTCCTATGGTTTGCGCCGCAACCACAAACGGCTGAAAAAACAAATTAAGGAGTATTATATAACCCTGAAGTTTTAATGTCTCTGACAAATTTGCCAATACATTCCAGCCAGAAAAACTAAGCAAGGATTTCATAATACTCTTATCATACAATAATTTCAACCGAGATTCTATATAATGCCGATGGCAATATGTCCAAAAGCACAAAGCTACAAGCAGCTGGACTATAGCAATCAGAACGGCATACAGAATTAATTTATCTGTATTAGAAACCACCAATGCATAAATAACTCCTAATTTTGCTACAGCTTCAAATATCCCCACATATGCATACACTCCCATATCCTCATGCGCCAAAATCAAAGAAGTGAAAGGCACCTGTAGCATACCAATTAATGATGCAAAAATTGATATCTGAAAAACAATCATGGCCGCATCGATACGCGAGGCATCAACGACCAATTTGTTATAAATATACCACACTCCACCCGTTTCTAACAGGATAATAAAAAGTATGCCTAAAGCCAAATGAGCATAAAATGTTGTATTAAATGTCAAACTCAACTTATTACCCTCTTTTCGACCCAGCTCGTAAGTTAGGAAACGAGAAGTTCCTATACTTAAAGTACCGTTCAAGAAAGACAACATACCAACAACACCACCTACCACATTGTACAGGCTGTAGTCGTCAACGCCTAACTTGTCCAATACCACACGAGCGGAATAAAGCGATACGCCCATTACAAAAAGCATTCGGACGTATAGAAACAAAGTATTCTTAGCTATCCTCTTATTATCTGACATAATCAAGAAATAATAAGGCTTTGCAAAGGAATCAGAACTCCAATTCCACTACAAACCTATAATACTTTTCAAATCATCCTCTCTATAAAGAATGATAACAGAAGTAACAATAAAAATAAAGAACACAAAAATAATACAACTCTTAGAACGATTTGGACCGGTCTTTTTTACAGGAACTGTTGAAGCTTGTATCACAGCAAAAGCTGGGGTTTCTTCTTGGAGTTTCATCTCTGCCTGCTGATACTGCGCGACCACTTGCTGATAAACTGTACGCTGCAGCACCATCTCGGTTTCCAACTCAGCCTTTCTTTGAAGAATACGCTCTTGAAAGGTATGCAAGTTGGCATCAGCAAATGACGCATAAGCACGACTAGCCTTCTCATAGTTTCGTTTGGCCTCAGCAAGAAGTTTCTTGTTATATTCCAAATCAACACGGGCTTTGCTGGTACGATACTCTGTAATATACCGTTGGAGCAGGGCCATAGTTGAATCAGCCATTGTTTGGCTTACCCCTGGATCAACATCAATAACGCTCAGTGTCATGACCATCGTCTTTTTATCCACTTGACATGTAATGATTTCATCGAGACTTTTCATCAAAGAAAATTCTTCTTTTGTTAGATGTCGGGGATTAACAATCCTCACAGTATCATTTTCGACGTCTTTATCTAACATCTTCACAAGATTCTTAATCATCTTTCCCCACCATGGTCCTTTCTGATGAAACATTAAATAGTCGTAATATGAATATTCCTGCTCTGAATCCTCTGGGCAAACCTTGATTTTAAAGAGATCGGCTTTGAAATCTACCGAGGCCATCAAATCAGGATAAAGCGTTGGGAATAAAGCATCAGAGCCGTTACCCATACCAGAACCTAACTTGACACCAAAGCTGCTCGCCAATGAAGCTAAGCTACTAGTTGACGTCGAGCGATTGGAGAGTTCAGGGCTCAACTTGACCGTGCAAGTATAATAGTTGGGGATTGAAAGCATATATAATGCCGACAATGCAAATGCCACAGGCAAAACTATATAATACAACCGTTTATACTTAAGAAGATCATGGTATATCTTACCATAATCTATAGGTTTCTTCTTAGAGATAGCTGTTTTATTCTCTGTCATAATTGTTATTTTACTAAGTTAGCAATAGTGGCAAACATAGTAGCTAAGCTGGCTACACTGGTACCGATGCCCAACCAACGAGAGATGGCATTGTTGTCACGTGGAGCCTTAGAGGGTACTACCACCTCACAACCTGGCTCAATTTTGCCGCCCTTCTTGGCTACTGCCATTGTGCCATTCTGATAAACAATATAGGTATGGCCCTTCTTGGCGCGATTTCCAAAACCACCGGCCTGTTTTACGTAATACTTATAGTTTTTACCCTCATTGAAAGCAACCGTATTTGGAGCATTAACATCGCCACTGATACGAACGGTATGATTGAAGCGAGGGACAATCAGACGGTCGCCATCCATCAGTTCGATATCCTGTGTAGAGCCAGGATTAGCCAAGGCCTCATCGAGATGGATACCAACAGTATAAGTATCAGACTGTGCAATCTTATCGATAGCAATAGAATCCTTGCCATCGGCACTCTGGCGAGCCATGCGTAATACTGCCTGCATACGGGCCTTATCATCGTCAGTCATCTTACGAACCAAGCGGGCACCACGCACATCGCAGCCAGGGATAGCTCCTCCTGCCATCTTAACGACATCAGAAAGGCGCTGATTCTTGGTCTCCATGGTATAGGTGCCCTGGAAAGCTACCTCGCCCTCAATGCTTACACGAACTGGCGACTGATAGACTGGGCTCTTACGGATCTGAACGATATCGTATGGCTCAAGCACAAAGCTACGGTCGCCATCTACATTGAAGTTATCCTTAAGAGAGAAACTGAATGTCTTGGCAATCTCCATGCCAGCCTCAGAGGCATTAGGATCGTAAATGCGACGTGACACATCGACTTTAAGAGTAGATGCAGCATCGGTAAGACCACCAGCCAACAGGATGAAGTCTTCGATTGTCATATTATCGGCATACTCGTATGTGCCTGGGAAGATAACCTCGCCATCGATAGTGAGGGTGCGCAGGTTCTGATGCTCAGCCAATTTAGGGATGAAAATTACATCTTCGTTCTTCAAAGGAATATCAGCCTCCGTACCATTCAGGATGCCTTCCAAATTTACAGGAAGAACCTCCTGAGTGCGATTAGCTTTCATTCTGCGCAATACGGCACGAGAGGTCATAGCCTCTTCTGTCAGACCTGAAGCAGTCTCAATAAGAGAACGTACACTCGAAACCTTATCACCCAACTGATACATGCCCGGACGCCAAACAGCTCCCTTTATCTCAATCATATTCTTGTAACGGTTTAAGATAGAATCAACAATCACCTGATCGCCATCAGCTATCTTGAAACTTGAGAAATCGAATTCTTCTACGTTATAGACTGTCTTAAGATCCTCGTTTCGGAGAACGCGAACCAATTTCTTATAGGCATTATCAGCAAAACCTCCACTATACTTCAAAAGAGTTGAGAGACTCTCGTTGGCCTTCATCTCATAAGCCATCGGACGTTTTACACGTCCTGCGATATCAACAATACAGTCATAAGCGCCTACCTGAATAACATCATTATCCTGTAGACGAATATTGCCAGCCAGACGACCATTAAGGATGAACTCATAGACATCGACTACGGAGATCTGATGGCCCTGACGGAAAACCTTGATAGAGCGGAGTGTCCCCAAATCATTGATACCACCTGCCATATAGAGGGCATGGAAAACTGTGGCAAAAGCACTGAGAGTATAAGTGCCGGGGACTTTCACCTCACCCATCACATTAACCATGATAGTACGGGTCTGACCTAAGGTGGCCTTTATTTCTGAGCTCTCATAATAGGATCCGAGCTTACTGCGGATGCGACTCTGAGCTGCAGCTACAGTAAGACCGCTAACACGAACCGGACCGAAATCTGGAATAGTGATTTCACCATCAGGACTAACAGTAAGAGTGCTGCTCTCCTGTGTAGCGCCATAGATATCAATGATCAACTGGTCACCAGGCCCAAGGACATAATTTTGCGGTGTTGGAATATTCATCGGAGGTTCAAATGAGAGTTTCTTATTATTGAAAATATCACGACCAAACACTCGTTTACCTGAAGGTGCCAAAGGTTCCTGAACCACAACAGGAGCATTCTTGCCATGCCTGGTAACAATATCTCCATCAGTAACCTCATTATTTTTGCGCATACGATCCTTGGCACTGCCTATGGCATTGTCGACAGTATCATCCATACCCTGACGAGTGATCTGCTTGGCATACTGCTGACGTATACGCCGTATCTGCTCCATCGTTGCACCCTTCTGAATCAGACGTGCTGCAATGTCTGTCTCCGAAGCACCTGAGCGTTTCTCGCTAATGGCCATCTGGAGTACCTGCTGATCTGTTAATCCCTGAGCATAGCCTTGAGAAGCTATGATAAGCAGGGAAAATAAAAGAATAAGTTTTCTCATTACTATAATTCGATAAAATCTAATTGCTCAAAGGATAAATTATCTTAATCGCTGCAATACGCCAATTTTTGAACGTATACACAATTACTCTTCCTGACAGGTATGCATATCACAAAGATTATCAACCCATTAGGAATTATTTAACATTCGTTTACAAACAGAAACAATAGAGACCTTACTGAACCGGTTCCATATTTTTGCGGCAAAAATACAAATTTTTTCGGAGAGAACCAAATAAATGGTATAAAAATGTATAATTGAGACAATAAAATCAAATCTTTTTGGAAATATAAGCCTTTTTTACTATCTTTGTACCCAGTAAATAAACTTATGGAGACATTAACAAATAATCTGAGGGATAAAAACAAACAATATTGGTTCGTCATAGGTTCAAGAAACCACATGAAAGAACTACAGATACGCGATGAAGCCAGAAACAAAGGCCTTGAAGCGTTCGTTCCGGTAATATATGCCTACAAAGTCATCAGAGGACAAAAACAAAGGAAACTCATACCTGCCATCAATGGCTTCGTCTTCGTAAAGGCTACTACCACCGAAATGGAGGAACTTATCCTCAAATCAAAATTCACCATCTACCCAAAGAAATCATCTTTCTCAGGCAGAGAGGAGTTCCTCACCATCGCCAACCGCGACATGGAAAACTTCATTGCAGTAATAGAAAAGTCACAAGAAAACATCACATACTTCAAACCTGATGAGATACCACTCAACCCAGGAGATAGAATCCGTATCCAAGGAGGACTGTATGACGGACGTGAGGGAATAATCATGCGCATAAAAAGCAAACGCAACAAGCACCTCGTGGTACAGATACCAGGACTACTTGTGGCTGCAGTAGAACTAAAGCCAGAGCTTGTAACAATAAATGATAATGGAAAAATGACAAATGATAAACGTGGGAAGAGGGAAGATATCAGGGAAAGACCATCGAAAGACCTTGACAAAGACAGAAAAATGGTCTTCGACATCGCACACCGGCTGCTATTTGAATTCCCCGACAAATATAAAAACGAGGAGGAATACTACCTACTCATCAACCAACTCCAGCGAGGACTCGCCCGTATACAGACATTCAAAGGTTATGTACCCTCTACTGAGGCTGAACTCGCACTCGCCATCTTCCTTGCTCAAAAAGCACTTGGCGAAGACACTACCCTCACCCAGAAACGCCTCGACAAAGCCATCTCCCGTCTCAAAAACACTTCCAAGCTCAAATCACAAGCCCTCGAGATAATGATAAAAATATAGTCCCGCAGGTTAGCGAGACTATATTTTAATTAAAGACCTAAAATCTGTTTAAGCCAAACTTCTTTCTTTAGAAGAAGAGGTAACGGTTATCAACAACGTTAGCCTTCTGGTAGAGCTCAGACATGAAGCGTGATGCTGCCTGCATTGCCTGCTGAGAGAGCATCTGCTCCTGAGTCTTGGCATCGAACTTTGCACCCTCACGGTCAGCCTTCTTAACTACCTGGAAGACATAAGCACCACCATTACCCTTAACAGGAGCCTTAGACATCTGGCCCTGGGCTGTAACTGCTACAGCACCACTCAGAGCTGGCTCTGAAGAACCTGTTGCCTGTACGAATACAGGAGCAGAGAAGGTAATCTGGTTTACTGAGTCAACCTTTGCACCGGCCTTCTGAGCGTCAGCAATAGTCTTAACAGCAGCAAGCTTACCCTTCAGGATCTCGAACTTCTTGTCGCGAAGAACCTCCTGCTTCAGCATCTCCTTAACACCATCGAGGTCACGATAGCCTACAGGATGAATCTTTGTCAGGGCTACAACAAGCAGGTTGTCATTGTTACCACACTCATACAGAGGAGATACCTCACCCTCCTTGGCATCGAAGATCCACTTCATTGCCTCACGAGTAGAACGGAGACCTACTACATTGTGCTCGTTATTGAAAATATCCTTACGCTCCTGAACCTGGAAACCGAACTTAGCGGCATTCTTCTCGAGGTCAGCGATAGTCTTGTTCTCAGATACATACTGGCTGAACTTATTATATGCGTCAGAATAAGTCTGCTTAGAGAAATCGATGGTGTGCTTAACAACGGCTACATCATACTTGTCGACCATTGCCTTGCGGGCTGTTACCTGAAGGATGATGCTACCTGCAGAGAACTCAAGGAGCTTAACATCATTGACTGCAAGAGTCTGGATGCTGTTAAGGTAGTTCTTGCTGTCCTCATCCATAGTGTTAGAGTTCTCGTACATTGCAGAGGTGAGCCACTGCTTTGCACCCTCCTGACCGTACTTCTTGGCTGTTGCCTCAAAGTCAGCACCTGCCTTGAGAGCTACAAGGATACTGTCAGCAGTCTTCTTTGCTGCCTCAGGAGTAGCACCTGCCACCTGGATCTGACGATACTCGATAGAGTCAGGAGCCTGAGTCTTGGCAAGGAGCTTAACAACATTGAGAGTGTTGTCAGACTTTGTCTCGAAAGGCTTTGTGGTCTGACCAACGCTCATTGAGTCGAGCTTTGCTGCAATATCAGAAGGATAAGCACGCTTTGTAGCTGCGATGCCAGTATAAGCGAACTGGCTCTGGGCCTTACGTACTACCTCTGCTGCACTGGCACCACTCTCGAGCTTTGCACAAGCATCGTTCATGGTCTTCATCAGTTCTGCACGGTCAGCTGCTGAAGCAACAACCTGGAAACCGACATACTTGATGTCACGGCTCTCGATGGTCTGCTTGAACTGCTCCTTCTGCTCCTCGAACTTTGCCTTCAGGTCAGCATCTGATACCTGTACATCGTTATCGTTGATGCTGCTGTAAGGAAGACTTGCGAGAAGGATATCGCTCTCCTTGTTCTGACCCTCGAAAGACATCTTTGCAGATATAGGGTTAGAGAGAAGGCTACCTGCGATCAGGCTCTGGTACTTCTGAGCGAGAGTCTGAGTGCGAAGCTGCTTCTCGATAAACTGCCAGTACTTGTAGATACGCTCATAAGACTCAGCGAGCTGAGGGTTAGAAGCGTTCTTCTTATAGTCAGCCAGGAACTTAGTGAGCTGAGTAGCATCAAAACGACCTGTCTGCTGGTTTACGAAAGGACTCTGCAACAACATGGGGTTGGTACCCTCCTTCATGATGTTCTGCATCTCCTCGTCGGTAACGGTAAGACCTACCTTACCTGCCTCATTGGCGATAATCTGCTGAGAGATGTACTGGTTCCATACCTGATCCTTGATCTGGTTGAGCTCCTCCTCAGAGAAGTTGTCACGACCCTGAGTCATCTTCATCACCTCCTGATACTCGTCAACGAGTGCCTGGAATTCCTGTACGTTTACTTTGTTTCCTAACACTTCGCCAATCTGCTGACGCTGCTGGTTCTTTGTTGCCTCGCAACTGCGAACTGCCTCTTCAGCAATAAAGGCGAAAAGACCGAGACCGATGATAATAACAAGGGTCACGCCTCTTTTTCTGATTTTTCCTAAAGCTGCCATTTTAAATTATTATTTTATATTTTTATTATTCACACGTATGTATGCACAAAGCGGCTGCAAAATTACTATTTTTTGTTGAATTGAGCAAAAATTTTAGGGAATTTTCGCTTATTCGACCACTTTTAAGCGGACAAGTTCTATTTTTGTTGCTGTATTCTTAATGATTTTGAACTCAAACTGAGCAATTCTGATCACTTCGTTGAGTTTCGGGAATGATTGGTATTCATGCAGAATCAGTCCTCCAAGAGTCATGTAATCATCACTCTCCGGGAGGTCAAGATCAAACTGTTCGTTGATCTTCTCTATCTCCAGTCGGGCAGAGAGGATATACTCTCCGTTTTCCAGTTTCTTCGACACGAGATTTGTGTTATCGTGCTCATCCTCGATCTCACCTGTTATCTCCTCCATTATATCCTCAAGTGACACCAATCCCGAGGTGCCTCCAAACTCATCGACAACCACCGCCAGAGAGCGTTTCTCAGCCATCAGCTGTTTCATAAGTTTCTGGGCCAACATCGTCTCGGGCACAAAGGAAATCTTACGCACCAGTTGAGAGTGGATAGTGGATAGTGGATTGTTATCTTGGCCCTGCGGTAATCGGAACATATCCGAAGAGTGGATGTAACCTATGATATGGTCGATATCCTCATGATAGACAAGGATCTTGGAATGACCAGACTCAACGAAGGTCTGTTTGAGCTGTTCTAGGGTAGAGGTATCCTCGATGGCATCGATCTCTGTTCGGGGAACCATACAGTCACGAACCTTTGTCTCGGAGAAATCCAGGGCATTCTGGAAGAATTTGACCTCCATTCCCGAGCTACGCTCCCCTACCCGTAGCCTTTCACCTATCTTCTCACTATCTTTGGCATTATCTATCGATGACTGCACCAGATAATCGAGGTCGACCTTTGTGAACTCCTTGTCAGCAACGTTCTTGTCCATGTGGACACCGAAGATACGAAGAATGCCCTTTGCTATCAGGGTAGCGAATTTGGATATAGGATAGAGCATCACATAACAGATCCAAGCAGGAATAGCAAAGAAAGTGAGCATTGAGTTGGGATTGCTCTTAAAGAGCGTCTTGGGCAGGAACTCACCTGTAAAGAGCACCACTACCGTAGAGAGCAATGTGTCGCATATCACCCTACCCGAGTCGTTGAGAGGAGCAAAGAGCGTCTGGTCGAAGATCTGGGCAAAGAGGATACCATAGATGACAAGGGCTATGTTATTGCCCACCAGCATCGTAGACACGAAGTTGCTCGGGTGCTGGTAGAAGATATCCAATGCCTTCTGCGAGATACCATGCTTCTCTCGGTCCATCTCTGCCAACATCCTGTTGGAAGAAACAAAGGCTATCTCCATTCCCGAGAAGAATGCAGAGAAAAGCATCGATATTATTATGGCGATAATCAGAGAAGACATATTATTGAGCAGTTCTGGAGTGTTTCTCCAATCTTGGACGTAATGGAGTCTGCTCAACCTGAGAGGTATCAGCAGGAGTGGATGATGATTCGTCTTTCTGTTCCATCGACTCGGTAGTGAAAGAACCTTTGGAATTGGAGACTGTATAGTGGGTCATACGTTCGTCGGAAAGGAAATACGTGCCCTGTAACGTACGTTCGGGAGTAGTTACCTTAGAGAACACATTTGAGTATAGCTCGTGTTTCAGACCATCCCAGAAAAGTTCCTGCGACTCGTAGATAAGGCCATTGACATTGCGGATACGAACCCTTCCACGAAGATGCCAGAGTTTCTTCTGGTCATAGTACCAGGCAGTATCAGCCTGGATATATCCTTCAGTATGGAATTTCTCGTCAAACTGCTCGAAGAAGACTCCCTTCTCAAAAGTCCATCGCGATGGCTGTTTGATGGTATTCACATCCCATCGTTCGGTAACAATCTTATATTTGATGACACCAGAGTCACTGATAAGGGTATTCACGCCATAGCTGGTCATCACAGAGGCAGAGTCACGATCATTGACTGCAGGAGCAGTGTGCTCTTGCACTTCAGTACAGGAGCAAATAACCACAGATAAAATAAAACACAGATAGATTCTTTTAATCACTCGACTTTCCATTTAGCGAACCACTTCTCATTGAATGTCAGACCGATATTGATCCGGAAGGTATTCTCCTTGATAAGACCAGTGGCAGAGTTGTTGACATACTGAGCACTGATGTTAAGGAATGAGCGGTTGTTATACGCATTCATGATGGGAATACCGAAACCGATGGTTGCACTTATCTCACGAGGACCATCCTGGCCATTTATTTTATAATAAGGTGTAGTATATCCCGCACCTACACGATATCTGATACGATGGAAGAAGTTTCTTGAGTTCCAACGAGGACACAACTCACCTCCCACAGCCAGTCGGTAACGGTCATCGAAGAAACCACTCTGAAGGGTGTATTTGCCATTGGAATACTCAGGGAACTCTGTCTTGCTCCAACGCTGCAGCTCCACATCAGCACCAATGACCCACTGAGCGCTATGACGATAAGATGCTCCTACACCCAAGATATGAGGCAGTTCGAGACCATTGTTTATCTTCATTGAGGTGGTATCAGCCTTTGAGATCTGGGAATTGGAGGATATAACCATACACTCAGGATCAGAACCAAGCTTATGACCAAGTGAATACTTCGCTCCGATAGTCAACATATTATCCTTACCGATAGGCTGGTAATACTGCAGTCCCAATTCGACATTATAACTGCTTACGGAAGCACGATACACCTTATGAAGGGCGTTGAATGTATTAACAGTGGTGGTAGCAACACCTCTTTCCAGGTCACCCCACAGATATGCGAAGTTGGCTCCTAAAGCAAGGTTCTTTATGGGACGTACACCCATACCCACGAACAACTGATGCAATCCGCCCTCACCGCCATGAACAGTCTCTACTGTGGTTTTGCTGGCATCTGTGAGCTTTGTTGAGGTGGTATACTCGTATCCGATATTGGTGACTGGCAACAGTCCGAAGGTGACACCCACATTCTTCCATGCACGGAAAGAACCCATGATATACTCGAAACTGGCCTGACGACGGTTTAACTTGGTACCGTTTTCATTGAAATTAGTTATCTGACCAGAGAGACCCATGTCGAAAAGCATCGTCAGAGAGTCTACAGAAGCATATGAGGCAGGGTTTAGGGGATTAACCTGAGCACCATTGTTAAGAGCATATCCCAGGCCATTCATTCCTCTGTTGTATGATCCTCCACCGACAGCCTGTTCTCCGAAAGCATATTGGCTGTAAGGAGAGACTGTTCCTCCCTGGGCAAAAGCTGACAAAGAGGCCATCAAAGCCATCGAGGCAATGAATGATTTAAGTGAGAGGTGGGAGGTGAGAGGTAAGAGATTACTCTTAACCGCACACCATTTTTTATGTGAAGTTTTTGCTATCATCTACTTTTTTTTATTTCAGGGTGCAAAATTATTGAAAAAAAACCGAAATAATGGCTTTTTCTTCGAAAATATAAGTTATTTTTGCATCGTGAAACATTTAGAAAAAGTTACAAAACTGCGATTTATAGCACTTATCACTCTGATTATCAGTGGAATAAGTGTTTCTTATGCACAAAATGGTCTCTCACCGGTATCTGAGAGTAATGACACTGTTTTTAGCGAAATCGACCCAATGGACTCTGTTGAGGTCAGTCTTATCACCTGTTCTCCCCACGAGGAGATTTACAGTCTTTATGGACACTCGGCACTCAGATGGCATGACCTGCATAAGACAGGACCAACAGCCGGTCAGGATCATGTATTCAACTGGGGACTGTTTAATTTCAACAAACCATATTTCGTTCTGAGGTTTGTCTTCGGTCTTACAGACTATGAATTAGGAGCTATCAAATATGAGTACTTTGTACCTTATTACAGGAAATGGGGCTCTTCGGTAACAGAACAGGTTATCAATCTCACCAATGACGAGAAGAGGAATCTGCAGAAGGCACTTGCAGAGAATCTGAAACCAGAGAATAAGGTATATAGGTATAATTACTTCTATGACAACTGTTCTACAAGGCCAAGAGACATCATCGAACGGAGCCTTAACGGGAAAGTAGAATGGGCAGACAGAGAGGATTACAAGCCGACATTCAGAGAAATGGTCCGTGAGTGTAACCGCAATCACGACTGGAGCAGATTCGGTAATGATATACTCTTAGGCCTGAAGGCTGATTTCAAGACAGACAGGATAGAACAGGAGTTTCTGCCCACGAACCTCATGCAGGATATGGCAATGGCTCAGGTATATGCCAATGGAGAATACAGACCACTGGTAAAAGAACAGAGAGATGTTGTTCCTCCTGGCGTTCAGATGATAGAGCCCGACTGGATACTGTCGCCTACTGAGATGGCAATTATCATTGTGTTGGTTGCGCTTAGTATCATGTTTGTAGAGTGGAAACAAAAGAAATGTTTTATATGGTGGGATGTGATGCTTATGGTAGCAGAAGGCCTCATAGGTCTGTTGCTTACCGTGATGATATTCTCACAGCATCCTACTACATCGATAAACCTGAATATACTGTTGTTTAACCCTCTGCCGTTGTTCTTCATCCCATCGGTTGTAAAAGGCCGCAACACCTGGTTTAAGGTTCTGGCAGTAATGATTGTGCTCTATGCCTTAGGAGGCATCTGGCAGTCATATCCGGAGGGGATTTGGAGTTTGGCACTATGTTTGCTGAGTAGAATAGTGATTAGATATGCGAAATAAGAGATATTTATATATAACAATGTTAGCGGTACTGGGGTTCTATGCAGAAGCCTCAGGACAGGAGAAGATACAATATGCCCCACGACTCGTGGTGAATATCACCATAGACCAGTTGAGGACAGACTATCTCGATGCCTTCTCACCGCTATATGGCCAGGAGGGACTGAAGAAGCTGCTAAAGGAGGGACTGGTATACGAGAATGCCTACTATACCTTTACAGGCATGGACAGAGCCTCTGCCATAACGTCAGTGATAACCGGTGTATCGCCATATTATCACGGGATAAACGGTAGTCAGTGGATGAACAAGGAGAGTCTGAGACCTGTTTCCTGCACTGATGATCCAAAGCAACAAGGACTCCCCTCGCCTGCTCAGATTCAGGTATCTACCTTAGGCGATGAACTGAAGGCTGCGACTCAGGGATTAGCAAAAGTTTTCGCTATTGCCCCACAACAGGATGCAGCCATCCTCTCAGCAGGTCATGCTGCTGATGGAGCTATATGGCTTGACACTCAGACAGGTCAATGGAAAAGTAGTGCATATTACTTTAATCCGATGCCACAATGGTTGTTGGCTAACAATGAGTTACGTTCACCAGCAGTAAATATAAAAAAGACCCTCTGGGAGCCATTTATAGAACTCTCAGGCACGTTTAACTACTATCAGCACGTTGGAGACCAGAAGCCATTCAAACACGCTTTCAAAGGCGAAAGAAAATTCATAGAGTATCAGGCATCCGGACTCATCAATGCCGATGTCACAGAGACAGCCCTGCAATGTGTCACCAACTATGGTATAGGCTATGACCGTATCACAGACCTCCTGAGTGTCACCTACTATGCAGGAACGTTTGATCATAAGCCAGTGTCAGAATGTCAGTTGGAACTGCAGGACACATATGCAAGACTCGACAGAGAGATAGCAAAACTCATTAAGACCCTACAGAAAAGACTGGGTGCTGAGCATGTGCTGTTTGTCATCACAAGCACAGGCTACAGTGATGAAGAAGACTCCGACTATGCGAAATACCGTATCCCCTCCGGCACGTTCTATATGGAGCGTACCGCCAATCTCCTCAATATGTACTTTGGTGCTATCTGGGGACAAGGAAGATATGTGGAGACATCGTTCAGGAACCAGTTATACCTGAATCACAAGCTCTTAGAGAGCAAGAGGATCAGTCTCACCGATGCAGGACAGAGAGCCCAGGAGTTTATCTCACAGCTCGAGGGAGTAAGGAATGTATATACCGCCCTGCAGTTGCTTAGCAGCAACAACCCACAGATTGAGAAGGTGAGAAACGCCTTCCATCCCGAACACAACGGAGACATTATGATTGAGGTATCCCCCGGTTGGAGGATACTCAACGAGAGTACCCAGGAGAATCATCTCTCCAGGGCTTCATACACACAGTTCCCTATCATTTTCTTTGGTGCAGGCATCAATGCCGAGAAGGTAAAGACAGCTGTCACCACAGACCGTATTGCACCTACAATTGCTAAAGCAATACGTATCAGGGCCCCCAATGCCTGTTCCGCAGAGCCACTATTTTAAAAATGATAAATGATAAAGGATAAATGATAAACGCAAAAAGGTATTAAAGCCTTTGGTGGTTACAAATATTATTTGTACCTTTGCAGCCGCTAAAAGAAATAGTCAAATCGTAAATAGTCAAATCGTAAATATAAAGATGAATTTTAATAAGATTTTGAAGTCATTGTTCGGTGACAAGAGTTCTCGAGACATGAAACTCATCCAGCCACTCGTAGAGAAGGTTAAGGCAGTGTCGCCAAAGGTAGAAGCATTAGACAATGACGCACTTCGTCAGCGTACGAAGGAGTTACAGCAACAAGTACAGAGTTCTGCTACTGAGCAGAAGAACCGCATTGCCGAGTTGAAGGCAAAGATCGAGGATACACCTATCGATGAGCGTGCAGACATCTTCGCACAGATCGACAAGATAGAGAAAGAGGTGCTCGACATCTATGAGAAAGCCCTTGATGAGGTGATGCCCGAGGTGTTTGCTATCGTTAAGGAGACAGCAAGACGTTTCGCAGAGAATGAAGAGACAATAGTCACAGCTACAGACTTTGACAGAGAACTGGCTGGAGATCCTAAGAAGGACTTTATCACCATCGACGGAGACAAGGCCATATATCATAACCACTGGACAGCAGGAGGTAATGACCTGAAATGGGAGATGATACACTATGACGTACAGTTGTTTGGTGGTGTCGTTCTGCATCAGGGTAAGATTGCCGAGATGGCCACTGGTGAAGGTAAGACCCTTGTGGCTACCCTACCTGTGTTCCTGAATGCGCTTACAGGTAATGGTGTTCATGTGGTAACAGTGAACGACTACCTGGCTAAGCGTGACTCTGAGTGGATGGGACCGCTCTATATGTTCCATGGGCTCTCAGTAGACTGTATCGACAAGCACCAGCCAAACTCTGAGGCTCGTCGTAAGGCTTATCAGGCAGACATCACCTTCGGTACCAACAATGAGTTTGGTTTCGACTACCTGCGTGACAATATGGCCATCTCACCACAGGACCTCGTACAGCGTTCACATAACTATGCCATCGTCGATGAGGTTGACTCTGTGTTGATTGATGATGCCCGTACACCTCTGATCATCTCTGGTCCTATTCCAAAGGGTGACGACCAGATGTTTGAGGAGTATCAGCCACTGGTAGAACGTCTGGTAGGTGTTCAGCGTCAGTTGGCTACTCAGTATCTTGCTGAGGCAAAGAGTCTTATCACTGAGGGTAACAGACTTATTGAGGAAGGCAAAAAGAAAGAGGGTCAGGAGAAACTCGATGCAGGATTCCTGTCGCTCTACCGTTCTCATAAGGCTCTGCCAAAGAACAAGCCACTCATCAAGTATCTTTCTGAAGAAGGTATCAAGGCAGGAATGTTGAAGACCGAGGAGATATACATGGAGAACAACAACCGTAGGATGCCAGAGGCCGTTGAGCCACTGTATTTCGTTGTTGATGAGAAGCTTAACTCCTGCGACCTCACAGACAAGGGTACAGGATGGCTTGCAAAACAGGTCAATGATGCAGAGCTCTTCGTCTTGCCTGACATCACCTCCGAACTCTCAGCTCTTGAGGCAGAGACAGGTCTCACAGACCAGGAGCGTCTCGACAAGAAAGACGAGATGATGAACCACTACGCTGTTCAGAGTGAGCGAGTTCACACCCTCCAGCAGCTGTTGAAGGCATACTGTATGTTTAATAAGGATGATGAGTATGTTGTCATCGACGGAGAGGTAAAGATCGTTGATGAACAGACAGGTCGTATCATGGAAGGTCGCAGATGGAGTGATGGTCTGCATCAGGCAGTAGAGGCCAAGGAACATGTAAAGGTAGAGGCTGCCACACAGACATTCGCCACTATCACACTGCAGAACTACTTCCGTATGTACCACAAGCTGGCAGGTATGACAGGTACCGCCTCTACTGAGGCTGGTGAGTTCTGGGATATCTACAAACTCGATGTTGTTGAGATTCCGACCAACCGTCCTGTTATCCGTAATGACCAGGATGACCGAGTATACAAGACTGCCCGTGAGAAATACAAGGCCGTGATCGATGAGATAGTAAGAATGAGGGATGCGGGCCGTCCTACTCTGATTGGTACTACATCTGTGGAGATCTCAGAGCTCCTGAGTCGTATGCTCGACATGTATGTGAACCCGGAGACCGGCAAGAGAGAAGGTATCCCCCACCAGGTGCTTAATGCCAAGCTGCACCAGAAGGAGGCAGACATCGTTGCTCTCGCAGGACAGAGCACCAATGGTAAGGGTGCTGTCACCATCGCTACCAACATGGCCGGTCGTGGTACCGATATCAAACTCTCTCCTGAGGTAAAGGCAGCAGGAGGTCTTGCTATCATCGGTACAGAGCGTCATGAGAGCCGTCGTGTAGACCGTCAGTTAAGAGGTCGTGCAGGTCGTCAGGGAGACCCGGGAAGTTCTGTATTCTATGTATCTCTCGAGGATAAGCTGATGCGTCTGTTTGCCTCTGAGCGTATTGCCTCAGTGATGGACCGCTTAGGTTTCAAGGATGGTGAGATGATCGAATCACCAATGATCTCCAAGAGTATCGAGAGAGCACAGAAGAAGGTTGAGGAGAACAACTTCGGTATCCGTAAGCGTCTTATCGAATATGATGATGTGATGAACAAACAGCGTACCGTAATCTATGAGAAGCGACGTCATGCTCTTATGGGTGAGCGTATCGGTATGGATATCTCAAACATCATCTGGGACCGTGTAGTGAATATCATCGAGAACTCCGGTGACTATCAGGGAGTGAAGGAAGAGTTTATGCATGTACTCTCGATGGAGGTTCCATTTACAAGCGAAGAGTTTATCGACCAGCCAAGAGACGTGCTCACAGAGAACGCCTTCCAGGCTGCCATCGGTAACTTCAACCGTAAGACAGAGCGTATACAGGCTGTTGCCCAGCCTATCATCCAACAGGTATATGAGAATCAGGGACATATGTACGAGCGTATCATGGTACCTATCACTGATGGCAGAAGGATGTTTAATATCCCATGTAACCTCAAGGAGGCCTATGAGACAGAGTCAAAGAGTGTTGTCAAGGAGTTTGAGAAGAGTATCCTCCTGCATATCATCGACGACTCATGGAAGGAGAACCTCCGTCAGTTGGATGAGTTGAAGCACTCAGTACAGAATGCATCCTATGAGCAGAAAGACCCACTCCTGATCTTCAAACTCGAGAGTGCAAAGGTATGGGATGCTATGATCAATGAGATGTATAACCGTATCTGCAGCATCCTCACACGTGCCCAGATTCCTGAGATGCAACAGGTTCAGGAGGCTGCTCCTGAGCAGAGGACACAGCGTCAGCAGTATACTGAGTCGAAGCAACAGGTGGGTGAGGAACAGCTCGTTGACAAGAACCAACAGGCTGCTGCCCAGCACGATACAAGAGCACAACAGCCTCGTACTCCACTTGTCAAGGATAAGCTTCCTGGAAGAAATGATCCTTGTCCTTGTGGCTCTGGTAAGAAGTTTAAGAACTGTCACGGCAAAGGAATTGTTTAAAGGTAAAAGGTAAAAAAGTAAAAAGGTAAAAATATGATTACCGTTAGCAACCTGAAAAAGGCATTTGGAAAGACTGTGGCGAGTGATATCCCAGAGTTTGTGGTGAATGATGGAGATATACTCGGACTGGTAGGAAACAATGGTGCCGGTAAGACCACACTGTTCAGGATGATCCTCGATCTGTTGAAGCCAGATGAGGGAACAGTAACCATCGATGGTATCAACCCTGCCGACAGTGAGGAATGGAAAGACAACACTGGGGCATATATCGATGACGGGTTCCTCATCGACTTCCTCACCCCAGAGGAGTATTTCGCCTTCCTGGGTAAGATCAACAATATCCCTCAGGAACAGGTGGATGAGCGTTTGAAGGACTTTGAGAAACTTGCCGGAGGAGAGATCTTCGGACAGAAAAAACTGATACGTAACCTCTCTGCCGGTAACAAACAGAAGGTAGGTATCATCTCCGCCCTCTTCATGAGACCAAAGCTTGTGATTCTCGATGAGCCATTCAACTTCCTCGACCCGTCATCGCAGAATGTGCTGAAGCATGTGCTCACCGACTATGCCAAACAGAACAACGCCACACTGCTGATATCGAGTCATAATCTCGCACATACAGTAGATATATCTACACGTATAGCCCTGTTGGAGAAAGGTCAGATCATCCGCGACCTGCCCAACAATGAAGGAAGTGCAAAGGCAGAGCTCGAGAACTACTTTAAGGCTGAAGCAGAGGCTTAAGATACCTACTTTTAGGTATTTTGAGCCTTTTGACCATTGTTGCAACCAAGTTGCACGAAAATAATCCGTAACTTTGCAGGCGTTATGAAACTATCGGATTTAAAAACTGGCGAGAAAGGCATTATCGTCAAAGTGTTAGGACATGGTGGATTCCGCAAACGAATCATCGAGATGGGATTCATCAAAGGCAAAGAAGTGGAGGTATTGCTCAATGCCCCATTGCAAGACCCTGTGAAGTATAAACTTATGGGCTATGAGGTAAGTCTCAGGCATCATGAGGCGGAGATGATTGAAGTGGTTAGTAGTTTAGAGTTTAGAACTGAGAGTGTAGAGTTCTTGCGTCCCTCCGGTAGCAAGCGAGCAGAGCTCGAGCGTACTACTGCCCCGCAGGATTCTTCAATGATAGAATCTGCAGCGGTAGCAAACTCTAAACTATCCACTCTACACTCTCCACTATCCACTCCACTCCACGAAGACGACTACCTCCAGCACATCGCAAAGAAAGAGCGTCGTACTATCAACGTTGCCCTCGTAGGTAACCCTAACTGCGGAAAGACCTCACTCTTTAATTACGCTTCCGGAGCTCACGGACATGTGGGAAACTACTCAGGTGTCACTGTTGATGCCACTGAGGCCCATGCATCGTTCTTCGGATATGAGTTTAACCTCACCGACCTGCCGGGAACATATTCGTTGAGCTGTTATTCCCCAGAGGAACTCTATGTCAGAGAGCATCTCACAGAGAAGATGCCTGATGTGGTGATCAATGTCATCGACTCATCAAATCTTGAACGTAACCTCTATCTCACAACTCAGTTGGTGGATATGAACATACGTATGGTTTGTGCCCTGAACATGTATGATGAGTTTGAGCGAAGAGGCGACAATGTGAACATCGAGACACTGAGCAAGTTGTTTGGTATGCCGATGATACCCACATCATTTAAGAATGGTGATGGAGTAAAGGAACTCTTCAAGGCTGTCATCCAGGTATATGAGGGAACAAGCAAGGCTGCACGTCACCTGCATATCAACTATGGCCATGAGATAGAAGACGGTATCGCACATATCCAGAAATACCTCAAGGCAGACGAACATATCACCCAGCACTACTCTACCCGATATCTGTCGCTGAAGCTCCTGGAACATGACAGTCAGGTGCTCGACTATCTGGGACATCACATGCAGGGAGAGAACCGTATGCATGACTTCCACAACCTCACCACAGAGCGCGACAAAGCCTCAACACGTGTTAAGGAAGAGACAGGCAACGACTCTGAGACAGCTATCATGGATGCCAAATACGGTTTTATCAATGGTGCCCTCAGAGAGGCTGGATATAAGACCGGAAGTAAGGAAGACACCTATCACACCACTCATCTGATAGATGCTGTGCTCTCGCATAAGTACTTTGGTTTCCCGATATTCTTCCTGATACTCTTCGTGATGTTCCAGACAACATTCTCTCTGGGTCAGTATCCTATGGACTGGATTGATGAAGGTGTTGCCTGGTTAGGAGACTATATCGGAGCCACGATGACAGACGGACCACTGAAGGCAATGCTCATAGAAGGAGTGATAGGTGGTGTGGGAAGTGTTATCGTCTTCCTCCCGCAGATCCTGATACTCTATTTCTTCATCTCTTTGATGGAAGACTCCGGATATATGGCCCGAGCTGCATTCATCATGGATAAGCTTATGCACCAGATGGGACTGCACGGAAAGTCGTTTATCCCTCTTATCATGGGCTTCGGATGTAATGTCCCTGCGATTATGGCAACGAGAACCATCGAGAGTCGCAGGTCAAGGATCATCACGATGATGATACTGCCCTTTATGAGTTGCTCAGCCCGTCTGCCGATATATATCATGATAGCAGGCACATTCTTCTCACTGCACTATCGCTCATGGGTGATGCTATCGCTCTATGTCATAGGAATAGTTGTGGCAGTAATCGTCAGCAAGATCTTCTCTTCGCTTGTTATCAAAGGCGAGGACACACCATTCGTGATGGAGCTCCCACCCTATCGTTGGCCTACTGGCAAAGCCATCATGCGTCACACCTGGGAGAAAGGTAAGGAGTATCTGAAGAAGATGGGAGGTATTATCCTTGTGGCATCAATCATCGTATGGGCATTAGGATATTTCCCACATAATGAAGAACTGTCACGTGAACAACAGCAAGAACAAAGTTATATCGGACGTATAGGTAAGGCCATTGAGCCTGTATTCATGCCTCAGGGATTCAACTGGAAACTTGATGTAAGTCTGATTTGTGGTGTCGGAGCAAAAGAGATTGTGGCTTCTTCGATAGGTGTGCTCTACTCTGGTGATGACTCCTTTGGTGATGATGAGGACTTCAGCGAAGATACAGAGAAATATACCCATCTGCGTCAGGCAATGATGAAAGAGGGAATAACCCCGTTGGCCTCGTACGCGTACCTTATATTTATATTACTGTACTTCCCCTGTATCGCCACTATCGTAGCCATCAAGAATGAGACAGGCTCCTGGCGCTGGGCTGGCTTTGCAGCATTCTACACTACTGCAGTAGCCTGGATCGTCTCCGCCCTCGTCTACCAATTCGGCTCATTGGTTATTGGTTAATGGTTAACGGTTATTGGTTAATGGTTATTGGTTAATGGAAAAAATCATCCTTGGAATCGACCCCGGAACGAACCTCATGGGATATGGCTTGCTGAAGGTTACTGATGGCAAGGCACAGATGATGACTATGGGGGTTATCGACCTGAGGAAGTTTCCTGATGCTTATCTGAAACTTGGACATATCTTTGAGCGGGTAACAAGCATCATCGATGGTTTCCTGCCTGATGAGATGGCCATTGAGGCTCCATTCTTCGGAAAGAACGTACAGTCGATGCTAAAGCTTGGAAGGGCTCAGGGTACTGCTATAGCTGCTGCTATCCATCATGGGGTACCTATCCACGAGTATGCTCCTATGAAGATCAAGATGGCTCTTACGGGTAATGGAGGAGCATCGAAAGAACAGGTGGCAGGGATGTTACAGAGACTCTTGAAGATCCCTAATGAGGAGATGGGAAAGTTTATGGATGCCACCGACGCTCTTGCTGCTGCCTATTGTCACTATCTCCAGATGGGCCGTCCTGAGAGTGATGTGAAATATCGCGGGTGGAAGGACTTCATAAACAAAAACCCGGAGAAAATAAAGAAATAAATAGTCAAATTGTAAATAGTCAAATTGTCAAATAACCCCGTGAAGACGATTGAACTCATCAATGCAAGAGCCCGAAAGCCCGAGTGGTCGATGGCTGAACCTGTAAACTTCTGTTCAGAGGAAGGAGAACATATTGCCATCATCGGAAGAAATGGTGCAGGAAAGACCATGTTTGTGGATATGCTTACAGGCAAACATCCTGTTTTTCCCGATATGGTGAGATATGGGTTTGATGAGCCATACAACAAACTGAAATATATCTCTTTCCGTGATACTTACGGAGGAGATAACGACAGGACCTATTTCCTTCAGCAACGCTGGAACCAGATGGAGATAGATGAGGAGACACCTACTGTAGGCAGTAAACTCGAAGAGGCTTACCAGTTGGCTGGTGAAGACACTCCAGAGCGCAGAGCACTACAGAAACATATATATGAGATATTTCATCTTGAGCCATTGCTTGACAAATATATCATTCTGTTGTCGAGTGGAGAACTGAGGAAATACAAGCTGGCATCATCGCTCTTTACCAATCCGAAGGTGCTGATAATGGAAAACCCGTTTATCGGACTGGATAAGGAGACCAGAGAACAGCTGAAAGAGTTACTTGGGATGCTGGCTCATGAACAAGGACTGCAGATAATACTGGTGCTTGCCAAAACGGATGAGATACCGGAGTTTATTACGCATATCGTGGAGGTAAAGGATTCACGAGTGATGCCTAAAGTGAATAGTGGACAGTGGAGAGTGGAAAGTGGAGAGTTGATAGTGGATAGATATGATTACTCCAAGACACAAAATGAGATACAAAAAGAATCGTCCCTTTTGGGTAAGAATGAGCAAGGTAATCATAACTATCCACTATCCACTATCAACTGTCAACTAAACGAAGTCATTCACTTCAACCACGTCACTATCCACTATGGTGCGAGGACTATCCTTAAGGATCTTGACTGGACCGTTATGCAGGGCGAGCACTGGGCACTGTCGGGACAGAATGGAAGCGGAAAGTCCACCCTACTCTCTTTGGTATGTGCCGATAATCCCCAGAGTTATGCTTGTGACATTTCCTTGTTCGGACATAAGCGAGGTTCGGGAGAGAGTATCTGGGACATCAAGAGACATATCGGATACGTATCACCCGAGATGCATCGCAGCTACAAGCAGAATATCCCTTCGATAGAGATTGTGGCAAGCGGTCTGAAGGATACTGTAGGACTATATACACGTCCCAAAGAGGATGAGAAGATACAATGCCGTAAATGGCTCAATGTCTTTGGCATCGGGAACCTTGAAGACAGGAAGTTCCATGAGATGTCGAGTGGCGAACAGCGACTCGTATTATTGGCAAGAGCCTTCGTAAAGGAGCCTGACCTTCTGATTCTCGATGAGCCCCTTCATGGTCTTGATGATATCAACCGTAAGATGGTAAAGGATATCGTTGATGATTACTGTAAGAATCCTGAGGTCACTCTGATATATGTTACTCACTACCAGGAGGAACTGCCAAAATGTATTGACCATTCAATATATCTGCATAAAAATTAATCCCGCCTCTTCAGCGGGATTAATCATATCTGAATTATTTATTTACCTTCCATCAGTGCTGCCGTGCGAACTCTCGACAGTGTCTCAGGGGTCATCTGCAGATAACTTGCGATATATACCAAGGGAGCCCTGAGCACCAGCTGAGGCTGATTCTTCACCAGCTTGGCATAACGATCCTGAGCACTCTCAAAGCGCAGCATATCAGCATGATGCTGGGATAGTATCAGCGACTCCTCAAGGATCTTACGATACAGGATCTGTATGTTCACACTCTTCATCGCCACAGCCTCAAGGTCTGCCTTTGGCAATGCGATAAGCACTGTGGGTTCAAGAGCCTTGATCTGTAACTGTGAAGGCTGCTCACGGAACAGACTCTCGATACACATTACGATATTGTTTTCTGTTGCCATATACTCTGTCAGTTCCTTACTGTTCTTATAATAAAACTGACGCACCAGTCCTTTGACAACCCAATAGATATTCGTACACGTCTCTCCCTCGCGGAGAATCATCTCGTTCTTCGCAAACTTCACTGGTATAAGAATGCTCTCAAGAAGGTCGAGCTCCTCATGAGTCATTGTACTGTAACGACGGGCAAGTTCGCGAGCCACGTCTCTTGTGGTAATACTAACATTAGGCATAGGTCTTGCTATTATTCAGATTTTCAAATTATTCTAATCAAGTTTCAATACGGCGAGGAAGGCCTTCTGAGGCACCTCCACATTACCAATCTGTTTCATACGTTTCTTTCCTCTCTTCTGTTTCTCGAGCAGCTTGCGCTTACGAGACACGTCACCTCCATAACACTTAGCAGTCACATCCTTACGAACCTGCTTTACTGTCTCACGTGCAATGATCTTTGCTCCGATGGCAGCCTGGATGGCGATATCAAACTGCTGACGAGGAATCAGCTCCTTCAGCTTCTCACACATCCTGCGCCCGAAGGTCACAGCGTTATCCTGATGCGTAAGAGTTGAGAGGGCATCCACTGGTTCGCCATTCAACAAGATATCCAGCTTCGCCAGTTTCGATGGTCTGAAGCCATGAATATGATAATCAAACGAAGCATATCCTTTGGAGATACTCTTCAGCTTGTCGTAGAAGTCAATCACTATCTCGCCCAGAGGCAACATAAAGTGCAGCTCCACACGATTACCAGATACATACTGCTGGTCTATCAGTTCACCACGTTTATCAAGACATAGTGTCATGATTGGACCGATAAAGTCTGCAGCTGTGATGATAGAAGCACGGATATATGGTTCCTCGATATGATCAATCATCGTCTGATCAGGCAGTCCCGAAGGATTATGCACCTCCTTCACCTCGCCCTGCTTCGTATAACACATATACGACACGTTAGGCACTGTGGTGATGACATCCATATCAAACTCACGATCCAGTCGTTCCTGGATAATCTCCATGTGCAACAGTCCCAAGAATCCACAACGGAATCCGAAGCCCAAAGCCACAGAACTCTCAGGAGTGAATGTCAGCGAAGCATCGTTAAGCTGCAGTTTCTCCAGCGATGCACGAAGGTTCTCATAGTCTGTGGGATCTATAGGATACACACCTGCAAACACCATCGGCTTCACCTCCTGGAATCCCTCGATGGCAGCATCACAAGGAGTAGCCACCTGAGTGATGGTATCACCCACCTTCACCTCCTTGGAGTTCTTGATACCGGAGATGATATATCCCACATCGCCAGTACGCAGTTCCTTACGAGGCACCATATCCATCTTCAGCACTCCCACCTCGTCGGCATCATACTCCATTCCTGTATTGAAGAACTTCACGTGATCTCCCTGACGGATGACACCATTCACGATCTTGAAGTATGCGATGATTCCTCTGAATGAGTTGAACACAGAGTCGAAGATAAGTGCCTGCAGCGGAGCCTTCTCGTCACCTACGGGATGAGGGATACGCTCTACGATAGCATCGAGCACCTGTTCGATACCCTCACCTGTCTTTCCTGAAGCACGAAGGATATCCGAGCGGTCACACCCTATAAGGTCTACTATCTCGTCCTCCACCTCGTCGGGCATTGCCGAAGGCATATCAATCTTATTTATCACCGGAATAATCTCCAGATTATGGTCGATGGCCATATATAGATTAGAGATAGTCTGAGCCTGAACACCCTGAGTGGCATCCACTACCAGGAGAGCTCCCTCGCAGGCCGCGATAGAACGGCTCACCTCATATGAGAAGTCCACGTGTCCCGGAGTGTCGATAAGATTCAGTATATATTTCTCACCATTGTGCATATACTCCATCTGGATGGCGTGGCTCTTGATGGTGATACCACGTTCACGCTCCAGATCCATGTCATCGAGCATCTGTCCTTCGGTGACTTGGATAGTCTTCGTGAACTCCAGCATTCTGTCGGCCAAGGTAGATTTACCATGATCGATATGCGCAATGATACAAAAGTTTCTTATATGATTCATTTAGTAATATCAATCTTTGAACTGCAAAGTTACAAAAAATAGTTCGTTTAGCCAATATTTTAGTTTTTTTTTGTACTTTTGCAACCAAAATAAAACATTAATTATGAAAAAAATAATAGTATTTGCCACTTTGGCCCTGTTTATGGGCTCTTGTCAGGAATCTTTGGAAGACAGATGTGCACGTGAGGCGAAGGAGTATACCGCCAAGAATTGTCCTGCCAAGATGGACACGAACATCATCATGGACAGTCTTACTTTCGAGAAGTCGACACATACCCTTCATTACTATTACCGTCTTACAGGAATAGCCGACAAAGAAGGAGCCCTCGACAGTATCGATGCCAAGAAACTGCTTAAGGACATGCTTAAGAACACTACCTCGATGAAAACTTATAAGGATAATGGCTATAACTTCGCCTATACCTACCGTTCTGAGAAAGATCCGAAGAAGATATTGTTCGAAACCTTGCTCACGAAAGAAGACTATTAAGAAAACAAATCCCCGCTCGGCTGAGCGGGGATTATATTTTATTCGGGTTTCATGTTTGTGTAAACCGTCTGGACATCATCGAAGTCCTCCAGTTTCTCTACCATCTTGTCGATGGTCTCGCGCTCCTCAGGAGTAACATCCTTCAGGTCGTTAGGAATACGGGTGAACTCAGCACCTGTCACCTCGAAACCGTTCTCCTCAAGATGCTTCTGAATAGCACTGAATGAAGAAGGATCGCCATAGATAGTGATGCTGTTCTCCTCCTCGTCCTCGTCAAACTCATCGTCAACACCGTAGTCAATCAGGTCGAGGATCATCTCGTCCATATCCAGCCCGTCCTTCTTCTTGAAGGTGAACACGCTCTTATGGTCGAAGAGGAAGCTCAGACTGCCCTGAGTACCCAGGTTACCATTAAACTTATTGAATACTGAACGAACGTCACCAACGGTACGTGTGGTATTGTCTGTCAGAGTCTCCACGAAGATAGCGATTCCGTGAGGGCCATATCCCTCGTAGGTTACCTCCTTGTAGTCGCTCTGGTCCTTACCCATCGCGTTCTTGATGGCACGCTCGATGTTATCCTTCGGCATGTTCTCACGCTTTGCATTGGCGATGATAGCACGCAGTGTAGGATTGTTCTCCGGCTCTGGACCGCCTGCCTTCACAGCAATAGCGATCTGCTTACCGATCTTTGTAAATGTCTTGGCCATGTGACCCCATCGCTTCAGCTTCGTAGCCTTACGATATTCAAATGCTCTTCCCATTGTTTAATTTTACTATTTGACTTTTTTACCTTTTTACCTTTATCTCAGTTCAGCATTGAGCTGTTTCTTGATGTTGGCGATGAGCTTCTGCATGATGGCATCGATCTGCTTGTCGTTCATCGTCTTCTCAGCATCCTGAAGAATGAAGTTCACAGCATATGACTTCTTGCCGGCAGGCAGTTTGTCACCCTCGTAGACATCGAAGAGCTCTACCTTCTTCAGGAGTTTCTTCTCTGTCTGACGTGCGATCTGCTCTATCTGTGCAAACTCCACATTGTTGTCTACCAACAGAGCCAGGTCACGACTTACTGCCGGATGCTTTGGAATATCTGTGAATGTCACCTCGTTCTTCTTTGTAGCCTTCATCAGCTGAGTCCAGTTGAGCTCTGCGAAATATACAGGCTGCTGGAGGTCGAACTGCTTAAGGAGCTTCTTTGAGAGAACACCCATCTCGATGAGTTTCTTTCCACCGCGATTCTCAATCACGATACCTGCAGAGAAATCCTCATTCTCCGATTTCTTCTGAACAGTGGCACCCTGCTTCAGGCCAATACGGTTCAGGATGGTCTGTACATAAGCAGCGAGCTCGTAATATGTGCTGTCCTCGTTTGGATGTGCCCATGAGCCTTCCACACGCTTACCTGTAACCCAGATACCCATGAAGTTCTCTTCCTTATAGGCCTGCATCGGGTTCTCAGGATTCTCCTTCTCCTCATCGAAGAAGTAACAGTTACCAAACTCGAAGAACTTCAGATTGGCATTCTTACGCTTCACGTTATGCTCAACGCTCTCCAGACCGCCATATAGCAATGTCTGACGCATCACACCCAGGTCTGACGACAGCGGGTTCATAATCTTCACGACATTCTTCTTACCCTCATAATATGCTGTCTTTGTCAGCGAGTTGTTCAGTATCTCATTGAATCCAGCACCTACCAGCTGCTCGCTTACAAGGTTCTGGAGCTTATGCTTACGGTCCTCATCAGCCTTGATCACGAGCGAGCTCTTCAGCTGAGTAGGAATCTCCACATTATTATATCCATAGATACGGAGGATATCCTCTACTACATCACAAGGACGCTGTACATCCACACGATAGGCTGGAATCTCGAGTGTCAGGCCCTCAGCGGTCTCGTTGAGCACCTTCATCTCAAGGCTCTCGCAGATGCTCTTGATGGTATCTACGGGAATCTCCTTACCAACGAGGTTGTGTACATACTCATAGCTTAGTTCAACAACCGCATTCTTCATTGGCTCGGGATATACATCGCACACCTCCATGCTGATCTTTCCGCCAGCCAGCTGCTTACAGAGGATAGCTGCCTGTTGGAGAGCATAGATAGTACCGTTGGGATCTACACCACGCTCGAAACGGAATGAAGCATCTGTGCTAAGGCCGTGTCGACGTGCTGACTTACGAATCCATGTGGGATGGAAATAGGCACTCTCGAGAACCACGTTCTTTGTGGTCTCATAGGTACCACTACCCTTCCCGCCAAACACACCTGCGATACACATCGGCTCCTCTGCATTGCAGATAGCCAGGTCACGATCAGAGAGCTTATGCTCCTCACCGTCGAGTGTCTGGAATGGTGTACCCTCAGCCATCGTCTTCACCACAATCTTATGTCCCTTCACCATGTCTGCATCAAATGTGTGCAGAGGCTGACCATAGGCCATCATCACGTAGTTTGTGATATCCACGATGTTATTGATAGGACGCAGACCAACAGTTGTCAGCTTGTTCTTCAACCAGTCGGGTGACTCCTTCACCTCACAGTCTGTCACACTCACACAAGCATAACGCTTGCAGGCCTCCTGATTCTCAATCACCACCTCGATAGGCAGGTCATGATTATCTACCTTGAATTCAGAGCAGTCAGGACGATGCAGTGATGTCTCATAGCCGTTGCTCTTCAACCAGGCATAGAGGTCACGGGCCACACCCCAGTGAGAGAGTCCGTCAGCACGGTTGGCTGTGATATCCACCTCAATGAGCCAGTCGCTCTCAAGGTTATAATACTCTGCGGCAGGAGTACCGACAACAGCATCCTCTGGCAATACGATGATACCAGAATGGTCATTGCCGATTCCGATCTCATCCTCTGCACAGATCATACCGTTGGACTCTACACCACGAAGCTTTGACTTCTTGATAACAAACTCATTATCACCATCATAGAGCACACATCCGAGGTCTGCTACGATCACCTTCTGACCAGCAGCCACATTTGGTGCTCCACAAACTATCTGCGAGGGTTCGCCCTTGCCAAGATCAACTGTGGTGACATGCAGATGGTCGCTGTTAGGATGAGCCTCACAAGTGAGCACCTTACCCACATAGAGACCCTTCAGACCACCTCTGATACTCTGTACTTCTTCCAATGCGTCGACCTCGAGACCTGTTGACGTCAATGCATCAGCCACCTGCTGAGCCGTCAGGTCGAAATCAACGTATTCCTTCAACCATTTGTAGGAAATATTCATTATACCGATTCTTTAGTAATTACTAACTTTGAAATTTCAGGGTGCAAAGGTACTAAAAAAACGGTATATACACAAATATTTCGTGAAAAAAATTACTCGATACAATGCATGATGAAGTCAACGGCACCATTCACTCCGAACATCCTCACGTCGAGGGATATGTCATAGTTGCATGCATCGTGCCAATCCTTGCCGGTATAGGTCTTCGTATAGAGCTCACGACTGTAGTCATTATCTACCACCATCGCAGCGGCATCAGCCAGACTGAGACCATACTTCTCTGCAATACGACGCTTTCTGCAGTCTTCCGACGAGTGAACGAAGATTTTCAGTGCGTTGGGATGATTCTCGAAGATATGGAATCCGCAGCGTCCCACTATCACGCACGACTCCTCAGCAGCAATCTGCCGTATCGCATCTGCCTGAGCCTCAAAGAGTTCGTGCGACGTACGGTCGTGCTCCACACCATTATACTCCGCATGGCTCATATAGTTACGATAGAAGTTTGTGAAATCGTCGCGCCATAATGGATTGCGGGCCTCGATCTTCTCTACTGCCTCCTCTACCACACGGGCTCTCTTTGCCACTTCATTAAGAATCTGCTTGTCGAGCAGTTTTACACCCAGACGACGGGCAAGCTCTGCTCCGATCTCATGACCACCAGTACCAAACTGACGACTGATGGTGATTACGAATTGTTCCTCCCTGTTCATAGTTTCTTCGTTTTATTATTAGTAAATCTTTATGCCACAAAGATACGAAAAAATAATGAATAATGAACAGTGAAGAGTGAATAGTTTACGCTCTTTGAGTTTTTTTAACTATTCAGGTACCGAGCACACATCTCTGCACAGCGTTCGCCATCTACACCTGCCGAAACGATACCCCCTGCATAGCCTGCTCCCTCACCACATGGGAAGAGCCCTTTTACACGTATATGCTGGAGTGTCTCGCTGTCTCTGACTATCCTCACAGGACTGCTGGTACGTGTCTCTATGGCTATCATCACAGCCTCGTTGGTCATAAACCCGTGGGCATTCCGTCCGAACACCTTGAAACCTTCTCTCAAGCGTTTGGATATCATCTCCGGCAACCAGAAATGCAGCGGACTGGATATCAGTCCCGGGGCATACGACGACTTCGGCAGGTCATAGCTCAGTTTCCCGTTCACGAAGTCCATCATCCTCTGAGCCGGTGCCGTCTGCTTCATATTTCCCTGCTGCCAACACATTTTTTCGAGTTCTTCTTGGAAACGAAGAACTTTTAGTGGAGAGTTGATAGTGGAAAGGTCCTCCGGACGCACTTCTACCACCATCCCGCTATTGCTCCACGCCGTACCTCTGCTGGCAGGACTCATTCCGTTCACCACAATCTGTTCCTTATCCGTAGCTGCAGGGATGACAAATCCTCCCGGACACATACAGAATGAATATACTCCGCGACCATCCACCTGAGTCACCATCGAGTACTCGGCAGCTGGCAGATATTTCCCCCTGCCCTGCTTGGAATGATACTGTATCTGGTCTATCAGATGCGACGGATGCTCGAGTCTCACACCTACTGCGATACCCTTCGCCTCTACATCAACCTTTGCTTCAACCAAATATCTGTAAACATCTCGTGCAGAGTGTCCTGTAGCCAGAATCACCGGACCTCTGTATTCTTTATCAGCAATACATCCAACGACCTTATCGCCCTCCAAAACAAGCTGCGTCATCTTCGTCTGGAAGTGCACCTCGCCCCCGCAGCTGATGATAGTATTCCTCATCGCCTCGATGACCTTCGGGAGTCTGTCGGTACCGATATGCGGATGGGCATCAGCAAGTATCGCCGTCGATGCTCCGTGCTGACAGAACACATTCAGGATCTTATCTGTATTACCACGTTTTTTCGAACGGGTATATAGCTTTCCGTCGGAATAGGCACCTGCTCCACCCTCTCCGAAACAGTAGTTGCTCTCGCTGTCCACCTTCTGCGTCTTGGTGATGTTGGCAAGGTCTTTCTTCCGGTCGTGAACGTTCTTTCCCCTCTCGAGCACGATAGGTCTCAGTCCGAGTTCTATCAGTCTGAGGGCCGCAAAGAGTCCTCCAGGACCAGCTCCCACCACAATCACCTGTGGCTTGCCTTCCACGTTGGGATACTCCGTATGCACATACTCATCATCGTGAGGCTGCTCGTTGACATATACCCTCACCTTCAGGTTGACGAATATCTGTCGCTGTCGGGCATCGATGCTCCGTTTCAGTATCCTCACCCCATAGATTGTCCTGACGTCGAAACCGTATTCGTCGGCTATCCATCCCTTCAGTCTGTCTTCCTGTGCCGCTACCTCGGGCACCACTCGTATCTGATATTCGTTTGTCATACCTTATATATTATATAGACAATGCCTTTTCGCCTGCAAAGTTAATCATTTTCGTCAGAAAATCCACATTTTTCCGACTATTATTTGGCGGTTTACAAATTTGTTTGTATCTTTGCCGCCGTATTTTTAACAAATTCATTACAAACTTAAAATCAACCGAGATGAAAAAGATCATGTTAATGTTCGCCATGCTGGTAACATCATTCGCTATGCAGGCACAGACAAAGTTCCACGATGCAGAGGCACAAGAGGCTTTCGGAAATGTCAAGTCTATCAGTGTAAGTGTCATGGGACAGTCTCAGACATTCACTTTCGATGAGAGCGGCAAGCTTATCAGCGGACCATTGAGCGATGTTGTCTACGATGCCGACGGTTATATCAAGACCGCAAAACTGGAAATGATGGGTCAGAAGGTAGCTGTAGAGTACAAGTGGGAGAACGGCAAGGTTGTTGGCACTACCGTAGAGGCTATGGGTCAGAAGATCTCCAGCACCCGCACATTCAACGACAAGGGCGCTACAGATAAAGAGACAGTCAACGTAGGTGGTCAGACAATGGAAACTCCATATACCGACTATAAGTACGATGATAAGGGCAACTGGATCAGCCGTAAGTCATCAATGATGGGCCAGACAATGGAGCAGACCCGTACAATCGAGTATTTCAACTAAAGTTTATATTTGGACACCAAAACAATGTAGACTTAATCGCCACAGGCGGAATCTTCCGTTCTGTGGCGATGTTCTTTTTATAAGCCCTGAGGCTCTTCAATTTTTCAATTTTTCAATTCTTACCAGAATCTGAATCCCAGCGCTGCATAAGCAGTCCAGTCTGTCATTCGTCCTGAAACGAGGTCGCTACCATAGCGGAACAAATTGAAATGTCCGTAGGCACGCACATACCAGCGGTCCCAGTTATACGTCATACACACGCGCATATCGAAGTTAAACTTAGGTTTGTTGCCGGTCGTTTCCTCTCTTTCTCCTGTCTTTACAATCTTTGTATCCTTATCAAACAGCCATTCATAATCTTCTTCCGATTTTCTCTCTTTGTAAGGATTAACCACTCCGAAGTCATACAGATACTTTGTAGTGCGGTTATAGAATGTGAACATAGGCATAGCCATCGCATTTACGAGCAATCCTCTTGCCGGCACCCAGTTATATGCATATCCCATTCCGATGCTACCCTGAGTAAACTTCACCTTTCCCACGTTTTTCATCAAGAGAGTCAGCAACCAGTTTGAATCATCGCTGTAGTCAACGCGGCTGTGAAAGTACATTCCTCCTATGACAATCGATCCCGCCGAGCGCCTCTGAATGAGCGAATTGTCATAAGCAGCAGAGTATGAGAAATGTTTGCCATTGAGCAAGTAATATCCGTCGAGGAAGAAGTTCCTCACCTTGATGGGGTCTTCCAGACGGTCTTCGTCACCCTCATATTCATATGCCTTTTCTCCATTGAAATAGATATCAGGCATATCGCTCTTATAGTTGCTGATGCGCAGGTTCAGACCAAATCTGCCTCCCATAGCTCCGAAAGAGAATGTAGAACCGGTGGTCTTGCCCAACTCCTTAGAAAATCCGAGACCATAACCACGATATCCTAACCACAGACCTGCCGATGTAGAGAAACCATTGTTACTCTTCGATACCATAGTGAAATCATCCTCTTCCCACGTAGTCTCCATCCTCAGTTTCGACTGATTAAAGGTGGTTCTTGCCTCTATGGCCAGTTGTTGTTTTGGCTGCTCAATCCAATTGCGGTCAATCGAAGACACTGCCGACGAGTCGATGAGCGTCTTCAGGAAGAATATTGGTTGCAGTAGCGCGGGTTTCCCCTTGGCCCCGTCGGCAGCAACAGACAATATTCCTTTGTTAGTTCCAGAAGGAATTGGCAGAGTAACAGCGAGATCCTGAGCCGCAGCATACAGGGGCATCAGAGTTAGTAATAATGTAGCAAGTTTCTTCATAAATTCTTATTTTTTTGCAAAGATAACGTTTTTTCACGAAACCACCAAATTTTAGCCACAAAAATGTACAAAAAAGACACATTGTTCAAATCAGGAACTTATTTTGGATTTTTATTTGGAGTGTACGTGAAAAATTAGTACCTTTGCATTGTCAATGAAAAAAGACGAAATTTGCGGCCTGCCCAGCCAACAAAAATTTCCTTGCGCGCGGGTAAGTGTTTCCTCGGGAGAGCCAAAAACGGAGTCTGATCAGCGACAAGTAAAATAATTAACAGTAGCAGGAGTGATGAGAGATAATCAGCAAGAGATATTCCCGATAGTGGATGAAGAGGGAACAGTGGTGGGCAAGGCAACGAGAGGCGAGTGTCATAGCGGTACGAAGCTGCTGCATCCGGTGGTACATCTGCACGTGTTTAATGAGCAGGGCGACGTGTATCTGCAGAAACGCCCGGAGTGGAAAGACATACAGCCCGGAAAATGGGATACGGCCGTAGGCGGACACCTGGACTATGGCGAGACACCCGAGGAAGCATTGCATCGTGAGGTGCGCGAGGAACTGGGCATCACCGACTTTGAACCTCAGAAGGTGGGCAAGTACGTGTTTGAGAGTCAGCGCGAGCGCGAACTGGTATACGTTAACAGCACAACATACAGCGGCACCATCCAACCCTCGAAGGATGAGCTCGACGGAGGACGGTTCTGGACCATGCAGGAGATAAGCGATGCGATGGGCAAGAATATCCTCACGCCGAATTTCGAGAGTGAGTTCAAGCGGTTCTTCCCTGAGAAGATAAAGGGAGGTATCACTGATTAGCCAGGCGGTAGATCTGAGACATCGCGCCGGCATCGATCACCTCCAAAGCACCAACGGTTATCTTTCCGTCGCGAGAGCATTTGCGCACAAGCTCAGCAATCTCAGCGTCGGTAGCCTTACGCCCGATGAGCTCGGGGATACTGACGGGCATTCCGATAGCATGGAAGAAACGCTCTGTAGCCTCGATACCGCGAAGGGCTGTGGCACGAGGGTCGGTGAAGTCGTTGGCTACTCCCATGACATTGACGGCAAACTGAGCAAAACGGCTGATATGACGATCGAGCACAAACCTGGCCCATGAGCCCCAGACGGCAGCGAGACCGGCTCCGTGGGTGACACCGAAGAGACCAGAGAGCTCATGCTCCAGACGGTGGCTGGCGAAATCCTTCTCTGTGCCACATTCCGTGAGGTCGTTGTGCGACAGCGAGCTGGCCCACATGATGGCAGCACGGTTACGGTAATCCTCAGGATTCTTAAGCACCTCGAACACAGCATCCTTGACAGTGCGCAGCAATGCCTCGCTGATGGCATCGGTGAGTGTGGCATCCTCATATTTCGAGAAGTATCGCTCCATAGTGTGCATCATGATGTCGGTGGCTCCGGCAGCTGTCTGATAAGGAGGAAGGGTATATGTGCGCTCGGGGTTCATGATGGCGAACTTACAACGGCAGAGGTCGCTGTTGAAACCACGCTTGAGCATGCCCTCATCATTGGTTACGACACAGCTCGACGACATCTCAGAGCCGGCAGCGGGGATGGTAAGCATCACTCCGATGGGCAGACACGACTGAGGAACAGCCTTCCCGTCCCAGAAGTCCCACAGGTCACCATCGTAGCCCACGCCATAGCCGATGGCCTTGCTGGAGTCGATGACAGAACCGCCGCCGACGGCCAGGATGAAATCGACACCCTCCTTACGGCAGAGCTCGATGCCCTCACGTACCTTTGATAACAGAGGGTTGGGCACTACCCCACCCAACTCCACGAAGTCGATCTTCGCATCGTTGAGCATAGCCTCCACCTTATCCAACAGTCCTGACTTACGGGCAGAACCGCCACCATAGTGTACCAACACCTTTGTACCGCCATACTGACGAATCAGCTGTGACAACTGCTCCTCGGAGTTCTTTCCGAATACCACCCTCGTAGGGGCGTAGAAATTAAAATCCTTCATATCGATATAATTTTTGACCGTTTTAATATTTTGCGGCAAAGATACAAAGAAATTCTGAGATAACAAAAAAAAGAGTCCAACTAATGTTGAACTCTTTGCGGAGAGAGAGGTATTTTTTTGAACCTTTCATAACCGCTCTTTGAGTTTCACAAACTGTCAGTCCCACTTTGACAAACCCCGTAAATAGGGGCTTTTTCGTTGTTTTCAGTAAATCAAAATATCTTCTGATAAATTTGCGTATCCCAATTTTTGGGGGTAATTTTGGGGGTAACTATCGTCTTTCAAAGAACGATTCCTAATGCCTTTGCAACAGCATTCTTAATAAAAGCATTGATAGTTATGCCAGCGTTTTGAGCTGCAATAGCTACGCCGCTATGAATCTCTGGAGTCAGACGAACATTAAGGACACCAGTATATGGCTTTCTTGGCTCAATGCCTTTCTCTTCACATAAAGCCAGATAGTCATCAATTGCTCCTTCAAAGTCCGCTGTCAATTCCTCTACTGTTGAACCCTCATACGTAATGCTATCCTTAGACATTCCCTGCACCTTTCCCAAAAGGCACTTGTCATCTTCGCTATACTCTACACTTCCTGTGTATCCTTTATACTTCAAATATCCCATATTCGTATCCTCTTATTTTGAATACCGACACAAAAGTAACTAAATTTAGTCACATAACCAAAGAAATAATCAGATTTTTCTCTCACAAGGACATAATTTCGGAAATAATTGTGGTTTGTTACCGATTTTATATTACCTTTGCATCGTAAAATCAGCAGGAATATGGAACAGATTGGAGATATGAAGTTTGTGGATTTCGAAGAGATTCTTGAGCGCGACCTTGGAAAGATTGGAACGCCCAAGCGTGATAAGTTTGAACGAAAGGTCAATGAGACGGTAAAAAAAAGAGTTCAGCGTAATTACTGAACTCTACCGACATCGGCAAGTCGCTCATGCCAACCCTCACCGCCCTTATCGCCTGGGGCAAGGAGCATTTCAGCGATGAGGTAACAGATTAATATACGAATTGATATGGTACAATAAAAGAGATAACACTTTTGGATTCCATTCTCAAAGAAATTAGTTTTTGGGGGTATTTTTGGGGGTAAATTTGGGAGTATCTGAGCATAAAAATAACGTAACTATCTGAAAATCAGAATAGTTACGTTATCCCAGCGGAGAGAGAGGTATCTCTCGCGGAAGGAGAGGCTCCCTATGTTTTCGCTCATCATAACCTTTTCGACTGCAAGGACGGTGCAAACCGAGTACAGAGAGCTCGCTCTTTGTCGAGGTGCAGCCCGTTCTCGCGGTTTTCAACCGCAAAGTTACGAATAATTTTCGATATGTGTACCAGTTGGAGCAAAAAATATCATTATTTTCTTTTGTCCGTTCCCTCTACCCTACCTCATGGTGATCATTGAAATGGAAAAGCGATAAAGACAACTCGCGAATTAGACCATAATAATCTATACCATTGAATTACACTCGGGGGAAGGCTGCGATTAAGTGAGAGCAGAGTGGAGTTCACACCTACTCTGCCGAACGTGAGCAGGCTCGACCAAAGGTCAATCTTCGCCGTGGGGCAGACAGTCCCCATTGAGAAATAAAGAAATCACAAAACTGCTGTCCCACCTTAATTATAGATATGGGACAGATGTTTTGACCGCTGTCAATCGTGCCAATGTTAACGTGTCGTCAGACCGATATCTTTGGTACGACTTTGTTCGTAGATATAATCTTTATCTGGATAAAAAGACTAAGGTTTTTGTTGTCTTTGAGAAAACCTACACATAGCAAGGTCGTTCCGCCGTCCGTTCCGCCGTCGTTCGTAGGTCGTAGCTATATCGTAGCAAGGGCGTAGCGTAGGCGTAGGATAGGCGTAGCATAGGCCGAGGATAGAGGTGGCCGAGATCAAGCCGAGACCTTTGGGAGAGGTTCGAGAGGCCTTCGAGGAACCAAGCCGAGTCTTTCGTTAGGGTAAGAATACACCAAGAAGAGGGTAAGAAGACTCCAAGAAGATCCCATGAAGGAGGATAATGGGTGCGTCGGAGATGGCAGGCTATATCCATACTCTACTCATACTGTTTGAGTATGCCTAGAGTATGCTTAGAGTATGGCTAGAAGCAGGCTAGAGTATGGCTACAGTATGTGTAAAGCCTCATTTTCTTGAAAAAGATGGGCAGTTGGAGAACGTTGTTTTCATGAACATATGTTCGTGGGACTTTTCAGATATGTTCATAAGAGGTGGGAACCTATGTTCGTGAGGCAATGAACATAGGTTGGGCGGAAAAAGGTATTGTTTGGAGCCGAAAAGATGAGAAAAACGATAATTTAGTGAGAGAACATGTTAATTATCGTGATATTCTGCATTAGTTTCATGAAAAATGACTATCATTGTAACCAATAACAATGAAAACATCCATTATGGACAAAGACATCAATCGCATCAAAGTGGTGCTTGCAGAAAAAAAGAGAACGAACAAGTGGTTGGCAGAGCAACTCGGTTGTGCGCCTACTACTGTTTCCAAGTGGTGTACCAACGCTTGTCAGCCTCCGATGGAGACGTAT
>CACWLC010000002.1 GCA_902761605.1 uncultured Prevotellaceae bacterium | reverse complement strand
CGCAGAGTTAATAGTGGAGCGTGCTGATGCTGAACAGGAACACATGGGGTTGACGACTTGGGAAAACGCACCTGATGGCAAAATTGTCAAGACAGATGTGTCGATTGCCAAGAACTACCTAAAAGAGGTTGAACTGGCAGACATGGGCCAGTTGGTGAATGGTGTACTGGAATTGGCAGAACGTATGGCTAGGCGCCATATTCCTATGACAATGGAGGATTGGGCCAAACAGATTGATACCATCTTGGCGGCTGGTGGTAATGAAGTGCTGCAAACGGCAGGTTCAGTAACAGCGGAAGAAGCCAAAGAACATGCCGAGACAGAATTTGAAAAGTACCGCATCGTACAGGATCGTTTATTCCAGAGTGACTTTGACAAGTATTTGGGTGAGTTGCCTTTTGAAGGTGAATAAGATTCCTATGTGTAACATATCGTTACGGTGGAAGGACGTTGCCTAATACGCACTTTTCTGGCAGGTGCCACAAAAGATGCCGAAGTCTGCTTGGTGAGCAAAGAGCAAGCTCAGAACAAAAAGTTGAGACTGGATTTGGTTCTTTCAGAAAGAATGTTACGAAAAAAATAATTAGACTCCAAATAAAAATGAATAAATTAAGAGATTATGATGAAAAAAGTTGCAAAAATATTTGGTGGTTTTAGATATTTTTTGTACCTTTGTAGCATAATAAAAAGCGGGAATCAGCCACCCGGTGCAGCTGGCTGACTTAGTAGTCCAATACCATAAAAACATTTTTACAATGGCTACAAACGAAATTAAGCTTGGAATCAACTTGCGACAGAACAAGAATTCCAAAAATGCGGGATACGGCAAGTACTATCCCGAAGTTGACACACAGACCACTCTGACCCTGCGAGGCTTTGCCAAGCACATGAGTGATCACGGCAGTATCTACAGTCTCGACCTCATCGAGGGTGTGCTGAAGAAGATCACCCAGTGTCTGCCGGAGCTCATCAGCCAGGGCGTGCCCGTGCGTCTCGATCCTCTGGGAACATTCCTCCCGACATGTGATGTTGACAAACCTCTGTTGAACATCCCGGCGATGGAAGGTGCTGATCCCAACAATGTTGTGAAGGGTGTCCACATCCGATTCCTGCCCTACGGTGTGGAGGATGAAAACATCACCTCTCGCCGCTTCAAGGAGGAGTACTGCTCACTCGAGTTCCGTAACATCATCGACACTCAGGAGGTGACTGTGGATGGAAAGAAGAAGAAGGTGACCACCCTGAAGCCTATAGCTACTGCTATTGCAGAGTATAAGGCGGCTCATGGAGAGAGTGGATCTGCGGGAAATGGATCTACGGATTCAGGGAACAGCGGATCTCAGAACTCGGGCTCTGGCTCTCAGCAGCAGAACACTCTGGCGAACACTCTGAGCGACACGACCACCGTGAAGGCTATCGCCATCAAGAACGGTGAGTCCAGTGAGGTAAGCACCAGGCTGTTTAGCAAGGGCACAGGCGGCGAGCCCGGTGGCAACGGCGACATGGAGTAATCTATCGGAGGAAGAGCTTAAACCCTAGAAGAAATCCCCGTTCTCAACGAAGGACGGGGATTTTACTTTTGGGGATTTCGCTTATTCCGCGTTTTCATCATGAGCGCTCATGTTCTTAATAAAGAGATTCACAAGGTGCTTAGTGATGAAAGTATGCCTTACGGCGTGGCGCGCCTTGTCGGCAATCGATGGGCCGTCAGAAGGTTTAGCTGCCTCTGCCTCCGCAGCTGCCACCTGTTGCTCACGCTTGTCGATCTTGGCGCGCAAGCTCGCTGAAGCATGATTATAAAGGAAGTTATAGCAGGGTAGGGTAGCCTTCATGATATAAGGAGTGAGGAAGGTGGTCACCACGCTCGATGCCACGATGATAGGATAGAGAATAGGATCGAGAACCCCTAGGCTGGTACCCAGCGACGCGATGATGAACGAGAACTCGCCTATCTGTACAAACGAGAAGCTTGTAAGCATCGAGTCGCGCATGGTCTGACCGCCCCACCAGCAACCCAAGGTGCCAAAGAGAATCATTCCGATGATAATTATCAGGCTGACATAGACGATGCTTATCCAATACTCCGATAATGACGACGGATCAATCAGCATGCCCACAGAGATGAAGAAGATGGCAGCAAAGACATTCTTCAGCGGAGTCATCAGCTTCTCGATACGATGCGACTCAACCGTCTCGGCGAGGATGGAACCCATCACGAAAGCACCGAGGGCACTACTGAATCCTGCCTCTTCTGCTGTCAGCACCATACCCAGGCACAGACCCAGGGCGAGGATGATAAGCGTCTCGTCGTTCAGATGTTTTTTCACTTTGCGTATCAGCGTCGGGATAATCAGTATTCCTGTGATGAACCATGCTGCGAGCGTGATGGCCAGAACGAACACTTTATTGAGTAGTTCGCCACCTTCGAACTGATGGCGGATGGCTATACTCGAGAGCAACACCATCAGCACCACAGCCACCACATCCTCAACAATCAGGATACTGGTTGCTCCCTTGACGAAACGCTCATTTTTCATGCCTGCCTCATCAATGGCCTTCATCACGATAGTGGTACTCGACATACAAAGCATGCCCGCCAGGAACAGCGAGTTGACCATATCAAAATCAGCATCCGTTCCCACGAGATAGCCCAGCATCATCATTCCACCGATGATGGTCATTGCGCCTATTGCCGCCACCTTGCCGCTGCTGATGAGGTTCTTCAGGCGAAACTCCAATCCGATGCAGAACAAGACGAACAGCACGCCGATGTCGCCCCAAGACTTGACGTTGGCCTCATTTACGAGAGTCTCGCCAAAAAGATGCGGGCCTACCAATACGCCTGCAACGATATAACCCAGCACCACTGGCTGCTTTATCAACTTAAACAGGATACTGACCACAGCGGCCGTAATCATCAAAATGTATAGATCTTGTACCATATAATAATATTTATATGGCGCAAATATACAAACTATTTTTTAATTGGACGAAAAAAACGCTACGTTTTTTCAAAGAAAAGTGAAAAACGCAGCGTTTTTGTTCTAATCGTAGCCTAAAATGTATGGCTTGCAGGCACTCGCTATAGAGGAATGGTTTGCAGAATCACTTTCGAGTTGAGACCACTTGGCATTGGCGACCAATGAGCGTAGGTGGTCTTCTTATAGTTGATGTCCACAACATTGATCTCATTGAACTTGCGCCACTCTACACCCTTGCGGTCGAGATCGGCAATACGGTTGGCCGGGAGGTTGGTTACCTCGATGCGTAGTTCGTTCTTGCCCTTCTTTAAGGCGTTGCCACAGTCGAGGATATAAGGCACAGCCCACGCACAACCTAAGAACTCACCGTTGAGATATACCCGTGCCGACTCGCGCACATCGCCCAGATTGATGCTCCAGCGCTTCTTGGCCTGCTTTGCCGACAGCTTGAAGGTGGTGGTATAAACACCAGTTCCCATAGTTATGGCGGCTGCATCGCTGAGCCCCTCCCAGGTCTTTAATGTGTCAAGACGGAAGGTGCCCTCCACGCGAGGACTCTCTTCTGTGAACGACAGCATCCATGGGCCTTTGATCTCTATCTCCTCAGGCTCTGAGTTCACGGGGACAAGTCCATAATCTCCTGCCGATAATCCCGTAGTGTCGTTTGTGATGGTCTGCACGATGATGCTCTCACCGCTTCGCAGACTCAGGTGTATCTTCCCGTCAGCAGTCTTTGCCGCCCGACAGATGTCACCGTTCAGAGGGTTGAAGAGGAATGCTGTCTCAAAAGGAACGGACAGAGCAATGTCTGACTCGATGTCTTCTGAGGTGAGATTGGCGATAAAGTAGTGGTAGCCGGTCTCTGTCTGTCTGCGGATAGCTTTCAGCCCGTAGTCTCTCTTCATCGTCTCTGGCTTTGCGAAACGTGCCATATCCTCTTCCGACTCACCATAGATGACGAGTGGCGAAAGCAGGTCGAGTTCGTGTTTGAGCTCCGGTGTGATGGTTGTGCCGGAGGGTATGATGATGGCTTTATAGCATGTTCCCTCTGCTGTTACGAGACGTTGGATATCGCTCTCCAGAGTCACCGTACTGAGCAGTCGGTCACTGATATAGTCGCAGTCGTAGCCGGCCCTGTCGATACTCAGTATCGTCTGTATGAATTCCGGCGACAGCTTACCCATCTGGTGTATGGAGAACTGCATCATCAGCTTGTCGGTATGCTTCTTCCACATGTCGCGAACAGGCAGGTATACGAGGAAGTCGTTGTCGGGCTCACCCCACTGCAGGAAACTCTGGCAGCGTTCTACGTACTGCATGAAATAGGGAGCGTCGCGCCAGATGGAGTTGGTGGGCGACATATCGATACTTGCGTAGAATTTCCATCCGGGCCATGGGTCGTCCTTAGGTGAATAACAGGTTCCATGAAAGAAAATATGGTTCACACCGGCACAGAACATCAGGTCCAGGTCGGGTTTCAGCTGTGACAGCGACGTGCGGAAATGTTCCGTCAGCCAGGTGAATGTCTCACTCGAGGTATATGGTTTCCTGCAGATATGTGCTGCTGAGGGGGCATATTTGAGCATCGAGTAGTCGGAGTCGTTCTTGCGGGTCTTTCCAGGGTCTGTTCGCAGGCCTTTGATACCCAGTTCGGAGAGACCGAAACCCTCTATCTCCGGTATGTCTACCGCAGCATAGCAGTCTATCAGGTTTGCGGGTGAGCCGTGTGCCTGGTTGCGGGTGATGGCTCCATGACTGTGGGCCCATGACGTCCATTGCTGGGTGAAGTTCTCAAGCAACAGGTCGCTGAGTGTCTCACGGTAGTCGCTGACCACCCTGACACTGCCTTCGAGCAGCTGTGGGAGAAAGTCTTCCAGCTTGTATCCCCTGCGTTTCTCAAATTCTTCGAAGAGACCGGGTGTCCAAGTGGCTTCGCTCACCTCGTATGAGTCGTTGAAGAAGGTGTGGGGATAGGGCGTGCCTGTCCTCTCGAAGGCTTCTTCAATATGATGGAGATAGTTGGCGACAGCCTTGCGGTTGAAGTGGTCTACCACCAGTCCTTCTCCCCCCGGGGCAGCGCGTTTCACCTTCATGATCCCATGACGCACATATACTGCGATGACTCTCCACTGGGCCGACTCCATCTCCTTGAGTCTCATGCATAGTGTCTTACGTGCCGTCTTGTTGGTGGTTGTCTTAATCTCTTGTTGTAACAGCGCGCCCGGGTTCCAGATCAGAGAGTTGTCCTCTACGTATCGTGTCACGTCATAGGGTCTTCCCTGCCAGTAGGCAATCACCTTGTTCAGCCTGCTGTACTTCCTGTCCTTGTCGGCTACGCTCAACGTCAGGTTCTCCACGTGGCTGCCGTTAAAGGTTGTATCCACGAAGACCACCTTTGCTGCACTCTCTTCCAAAGGGACCCACGGACCACCGAATGGCCATCCCGTACCTGTTGACATATCTACCTCAATCCCCATCTTCCTTCCGTTCTGCTGTACTTCGCGCAGCATCTCCATCCATTGGTCGCTTAGGAATGGGATATTGTTCTTGTCGTTGCCTTTGACACCATAGAGAGGGGTTATCTCTACGGCTCCGATGCCATGATCTGCGTATTGCTGCATTGTCCATTGGAGATTCTCCTTGTCGACAGCAGATCCCAGCCACCACCAGCGAGTGCCGGCTCTCGCCTCAGGACGAGGCGTTGGCCACGTCTGCGCCCCTGCTGGGCTAAATAAAAAATAAAAAATAAAAAATAAATAGAATGCCTTAAACTTTATTTTTTTCATTCTTTCTTGTTGTTTTGAGAGTTTTTACAATAATGCGAATAATCTCGTCCAGATCTTTCTTCATAGATGTATACATATTATCCTCAATATAAGAGGTTCTATGAAGTAACGTCAGCCAGTATGATGTTTCGCTTGCTTCTTTTAAAGAAATGCTAAGTTTGCTAATAAAATCAGCCTTGCTTTGAGCATATATTGCCTCATTTGAGTTAGCACCAATGCTTGTACCACATCTCAATAATTGTTTTGACATAACAAACTCTTTCTTGTTTTCAACAAGATACTTGTAACCATTAACAATCCTAATGGCAAAAGCAAGAGTCTTTTCTGACAAAACATTGTTAACCACCATATTTTTATTTTATATTTTTTATTTTTTATTTAGGGCGTAGCCCGCAAGTTTATAGTACTCGCTTGCTCCGAGCAGGAAGCAGCCTGTTCCGTAGTCCTCGAAATCAGGAACACTCGTGAATGTCACGGGCTGACCTGCTGATGGGTCTTTGCCTGTACCCTGATTCCAGCCTAAGAATCCGTCTGTGTGAACACATGACTCAAGAGCCTTCCAGGCTTTGTCGCAGGCCGGACGGTAGATATTCTCCTTGAGCAGTCCCTTCTGGATGCCCCACGACATTCCGTAGAGGAAGAGTGCGGTACCAGTCATCTCAGGTGTGGGGTAGTCGACATCGCTAACGAGACTTGCATGCCAGAACCCATCCTCATGCTGACACTTCAGGAGTCCTGCACTCATCAGCAGGAAGTCTTTCTTCAGTTTCTTATAGGCCTTGCTCTTTGGTGAGAGCACGTCCATACAGCGCACGAGGGCCGCATAAACCCAACCGTTGCCTCTGCTCCAATAGCAGTTCTTGCCGTCTTTCTCCTTGTAGGGAGGCACATAGTCCTTATCGCGCCACCAGAGTCCTTCCTTCACGTTGAAGAGTCCTCCGCCACATTTGTTACGGCTCCACTCGTAGCTCTCCATAGCGTATTCGAGATAGTCGTCCTCGCCCGTGATGGCATACATCTTTACATAAACGGGCATCGCCATCTGGATGGCATCGATCCAGGTCCAGTAGTTTACACGCTCTGTGTCCATCTGTTTCTCGAGGTTCTCCTTTATCTGCTCGAGGGTTCCCTTGCCAGTAAGCTGGTTGAACTCGATGTATGTCTGAGCACAGCACTGGTCGTCGGCATCGGTAGTCTTGGTGCCGTTACGTGGGGTCCACTTGTGGAAATCAGACCATTTCTGTGTGTAGTCGAGATAACGCTGCTGAGGGTCGATGGCATTGAGGGCCATCAGTCCTTCGTAATACACGGCTCTTGTCCAGAGCGATGAAGGTCGGATCCTTTTCACATTTGTGGGAAGGGTAGGGTCACTGTACTTCATCATGAAGTAGTCGTTGGTCTTACGCGCAGTCTGAAGTATCTCGTTCTGCGCCCCTACGGGACTAAATAAAAAATAAAAAATAAAAAATAAAAAATATTGTTTCATGTCTTTTAAGTGTTTATTTCGTTTCGAGTTTTGTGATTACGTTCTTGAAGTTGTCGCTGGTAGTGCGGAGAGTGATCTTCGAGGGACTCTTTCCTGCACGGAGGATAACGAGAGCCGAACCTTGCCAGAGTCGACGATGGTCGGTGGCGTTAAGCTCCTCGCTGTTGATATCTCCATTGGATACAGCCACGATACGGGCATCGCCATCAACGGCAAATCTCAGCTCGTCGGAGGCCAGGAGAACCTTACGGCCCTTAGAGTCGACGGCAGTGATGCGGATATGCTGTAGATCCTGACCGTCTGCCTTCCAGTTGCTGTTGTCGGGCTCGGCAATAAGCTTTACGGCCTTGCCCGTTGTCTCAAGCTGATGACGGGCGATGGGCTTACCGTCTTTATATGCGATGGCCACGAGCTTTCCTGCCTTATAGTCTACGTCTTTCCATTCTATCTGGTTGCGCTTCTTCTTGTCGCTGGGGTTCTGCTTGCGACCTAAACTCTTGCCGTTGAGCAGGAGCTCAACCTCGTCGCCGTTGGTATATATAACAAGGTTAGCCTTTGATCCATCCTCACGGTTCCAGAGCTCCGAGAGTCGGTCATTGCCCGTCTGAATACCATTCCACATTATGTTAGATTTTTTGTCTTCTACCACAGCGATATGCACCAATGGCTCGTCGCTCAGGAAACTCTTCATGAAATATGCCTTTGGCTTGGGGTTAAGTGAGATGTCGAACACACCCTGAGCCCAACCCTTTGTCGGCCAGCCCTGACTCTCGCCGAGATAGTCGATGGCTCCCCAGTAGGCGAGACCTATCACCTTGTTAAGGTCCATCTCAAACCAGTTGGGACCCATAGCTGCTGTTGATGCCTCACTCTGATAGAACGTCATCCAAGGGAAGCGGCGACCGTCGCCCGGGAAATACATATAGCGGTAGTTATATGCCTGTATGTCTGTAAGCATGGCGAGGTCGCAGGGCAGAGAGTCGGTCTCCCAGTTGCGGTAACGGGGATGCATGGCTACGGTGACCTTACGTGTAGAGTCGTAACGCTCGAGCACGGGCTTCATCATCTTATAGCAGGTGACACCGAAGTCATTAAACGGCTGGTTCGGGTCTTGCTGCAGCTCGTTTCCGAGACTCCACATCACTACCGATGGAGAGTTGCGGTCGCGGGTTATCCACTCTTCGATGTCATGAGCAAAGTGGTTGAGGAAAGGCACTCGTCCACCGGTATGCTGGCGGGTCCATTTGTCGTATAACTCATCAACTACCAGTATTCCGTATTTGTCGCAGAGCTTGATGAAGTCGCGGCTATAGGGATTGTGCGATGTACGGATATGATTCATGCCGAACTGCTTCATCAGCAGGATACGCTTCTCGATGGCACGCGGATAGGCCGCTGCTCCGAGGGCTCCTAAGGTGTGGTGGTTGGCATATCCCTTCAGAATGACCTTCTTGCCGTTTAGCTTCAGTCCGAAGTCAGGACCATATTCTACGGTGCGGATACCGAACTGCTCGGATATCTCATCGGCGATGCTGCCGTCTTCTCTCACGAGTCGGGCTACGGCCTTGTATAAGTTGGGATTATCTGTATCCCAGAGCTGTGGGTTCTGAATCTCCACCTCCTGCATCTTGATGTTCAGCGTTCGTGTCTGAGGGTTGCGGCCTCGCTGGCAGGTCTGCTCTGCAACAAGCTGGCCTGAGGGGGCGTAGATGCTCACCTTCATGGTGGTCTGCTTGGCTTTCGTGCGGTTGGTGTAATCGGCAGAGAGACTTACATATTTATTATCGCGGGTGGTGATATACAGCGGGTAACGCTCGAAATAGAGGTCGGAGGCAGTCGTTACGAGACTCACGTTACGGAAGAGTCCTCCTCCGGTATACCAGCGGGAGTTCTTCTCCGTCATCGTGTGGGCCTTTACCTTTATCTCATTCGGCTCGCCATAGCGCAGGAGCTTTGTCACGTCGATCTGGAATCCTACATATCCGTAGTCTGTCTTCCCGACATGCTTTCCGTTGAGCCATACATCGCCCACATACATGATACCCTCGAAATCCAGCAGCACCCTCTTGTCTTTCATTGACACATCGGGAGTGATGGTCTTACGATACCATCCGGCACCCATCTCCTTGAATCCGCGTGCCGAGAGACGGCTCTTGATGTTTGCTGCCACATCGCTGTTGTCAGGACGCTCTTCGGCTGACGGTGCCACCCAGGGCTGCTCTATCTGGAAGTCGTGGGGGACATCCACCTTGCGGGAGTCATTAAATAGTGAGTCACGTGAAAAATCCCAGTCGTAGTTAAGGTTGATGACTTCTCTTTGCTGTGCCCACATACCACTGGTGAGACACAGGAAAAAGGCAATTGCGCTGATGCGATTTCTTTTCATTCGTTCTTTCGTTTTAGTTTCTGCTGCAAAGATAGACGAAAAATAGCCTTCTTTTCTTATCCATCTGTTCTGAAATTAGCACTTTTGTACAACTTTGATAGTTTACGGACGATAATGTCTCGTGATGGATAATAAATCATAGTACTTTTGCATCATCAAAACAAATAAAACCAAAATGAAGAAGTTATTCATCCTTACTTTGGCCTTAGCCGCAAGTTTGAGCGTTAATGCTCAGAAGATCGACACCTTATTAAATGTATACGGTGCCAGTCCGATAGATTTCTCAGTGAAGGTGCCTGATGGCAACTATCGTGTCACAGTAACCTTAGGTTCCAAGAAACGTGCCTCGCAGACAGTTGTGCGTGCCGAGTCGCGTCGTCACTATTCTGACCTTGTGACAACGAAGAAAGGTAAGTTCCAAACGGTATCGTTCATCGTCAACAAGCATGAGCCGATGATTGATGCCAAGACGAGCGTCAAGCTGAAGGAGCGTGAGATAACCTATAAGAACTGGAACGATGTGCTCGACCTTCAGTTCTGTGGTCCTGCTCCCGCCGTGCAGCGCATCACCATCGAGCCCGACACTACTGCAGTGACGGTGTTCCTCTGTGGCAACAGCACAGTGGTAGATCAGGAAAAAGAGCCCTGGGCTTCGTGGGGACAGATGATCACCCGTTGGTTTGACAACGGTGTGGTGATAGCCAACTATGCCGAGAGCGGACTCTCCTGCACATCGTTTCTCGCCCAGCTGCGTCTCGACAAGATACTGTCTCAGATCCGTAAGGGCGACTATGTCATCTGCGAGTTCGGACACAACGATGAGAAAGAGAAGAAGGCCGGCGATGGTGCCTGGTACAGCTATACCCGCAATCTGAAGATATTTGCCGACCGAGTTCGTGAGAAGGGCGGAAACATCATCTTTGTCACTCCTACGGCACGTCGCCACTTCGAGAAGGATGAGAAACATATTCACAATAGTCATGGTGACTATCCTGAGGCAATGAAGACTGTAGCCCGTCGTGAGAACGTGCCTGTTATCGACCTCACGAGCATGTCGACAGTATTTTACGAGACTCTAGGTTTCGAGGGGTCGAAGAAGTCGCTGGTACATTATCCGGCAAACACGTTCCCAGATCAGCCGAAGGCATTGGCCGACAACACCCACTTCAATCCTTTCGGAGCTTGGGAGATTGCAAAGATGATTGTAATGGGGCTCAAACAGATCGGTTCGCCACTTGCAGATCATCTCCGTACAGACTGGCAGGATTTCGACCCTTCGCATCCTGATAATCCAGATGATTTTGTATGGTATCCCTCTGGAAATACCAATCTTACAAAGCCCGATGGAAACTGATAAATACGTACATTGTACGATTCTGATATTATTCGTACGCTTTTATATGGTTAAAAAGTGCATAAATCACTAATTTTGCAGCAAACGAATCAATTTCATTAAATAACTAATCATTTAAAAATTAAAACCAGTATGAAGGACATTGGTAAATCAAGTCTAAACAGCAGCTGGAGCATGCTCCAGAGGTTGATGTTTACGGTTTTGTTCGCAGTGTGTGCCATCACGGTATCCGCCCAGAACAAAGTAACCGGTACTGTCGTCGATGCTAATGGTGAAGCCATCATCGGCGCAAGTGTAATTATCAAGGGAACTAGTAATGGTAGTGTTACTGATTTCGAAGGTAACTTCACTATTAATAATGTTCCCGCGAAAGGAAGTCTCGAAATCTCCTACATCGGCTACAAGACTCAGACCGTAGCTCTTGGAGGCAAGACTTCATTCAACATTACTCTTCAGGAAGACAATGCTCTTCTTGATGAAGTTGTTGTAGTAGGTTATGGTGTTCAGCGTAAGAGCGATGTTACTGGAGCCTTGACTCGCGTAAACGAAGAACAGTTGAACAGCCGTCCTGTATCTAATGCAATCGAGGCACTTCAAGGTAAGGCTGCTGGTGTGGATATCACTACAAGTGAGCGCCCTGGAACATTGGGCTCTATCCGTATTCGTGGTAACCGCTCTATCAATGCCTCAAATGAGCCTCTTTATGTCGTCGATGGTGTGCCATTGAGTTCAGGTGGTATTGAGAGTCTTAACTCTCGCGACATTGAGTCAATAGACATTCTTAAGGATGCTTCATCTACCGCTATTTATGGTTCTCGTGGTGCAAACGGTGTTGTGCTTATTACCACCAAGCGCGGTAAGGAAGGTAAGTTGCAGCTTTCTTATTCTGGTTCAGTAACATTTGAGAAGATCGTCGACAAGAGTCCAGCTTTTAGTGCCAGCGATTATATCACTTGGCGTCGTTGGGCATATTATAATGCAAGCTCTTCAAAGGCAACTTATCCAAGAGGTGACGAGCCAACTCTGGAGAATGATAAGAAAATATTCTCTGGTGATGATGTGGCTTGGAAGAATATAGAGCAAGGCTGGAGCAGTGGTACATGGGACGGCTCAAAGGTTACAGATACTGACTGGACTGATTTTGTAACTCAGACAGGTATTACTCACGAGCACACACTTCGTGCGCAAGGAGGTACAAAGGATATGCAGGCAAGCTTCTCTTTTGGCTATCTGAACAATAAAGGAACCCAGAAGGGACAGGAATATGAGCGTTACAATGCAGCTGTTACTGCAGACCTTCAGGCTACAAAGTGGTTCAAGATGGGTGGATCTATCAATGCTGCTTGGAGTAAACAGGACTATGGCTTCTCACGTACAGGTCAGTCAAGCAGTAGCGGTCCAACAGATATCTATGGTGCAGCTAAAGCGATTCTTCGTTATACATTGCCTTATGATGAGAATGGCCAGATTATAAATATGCCTGGTGGTTCTACAACTAATACTTATACAGTAATTGACGAGTGGGAGAAATCTAACGATAATCGTGAAGTTTTCCGCGCTCTTGGAAGTTTCTATGCCCAGATAGACTTCGGTAAGTTCTGGGAGCCTTTACAGGGATTGATGTATAAGATGCAGTTTGGTCCTGATTTCCGTTATAGTCGTCAGGGAATCTATTTGGATGCAACTTCTGCAACCCGTCTTGGTGGAAAGAACTATGTAAAGCGTTCTGATGATCGTCACTTCTCTTGGACACTCGACAATATGTTGATGTACAACAGAACTTTTGGAGATCACACAATTGGAGTTACACTCCTTCAGAGTGCTTCAAAATATAACTCTGAGAGTAGTAGTATTAATGAGGAGGGTAATCCATTCCCATCATTCCTTTGGAATAATATGGGAACAGGTGTTGATATTACAGAAGCTAACTATAAGGTAGGAATTGGTACTGGTCTTTCAGAGAATTCTCTCTTATCTTACATGGCTCGCGTAAACTACTCTTTCATGGATCGCTATCTCTTGACAGCTAGTGTACGTCGTGACGGTTCTTCTGTTCTTTCTAAAGGCAACAAGTGGGATACATTCCCATCATTGGCATTAGGATGGCGAATGGAACAGGAAAAATGGCTGCGTGATGTTAAATGGATTGATCAGTTGAAACTCCGTTTCGGTATTGGTGTTACTGGTAACTCATCTGTTAGTGCGTATGGTACACTTGGTGTAATAAGTGGTTATTGGATGCCTTTCAGCACAGGAAATTCATTCATCTTGGTTACAAATGAGCCATATTATTCTTCTGGTTCAAATAAGTTGCCCAATAAGAATCTTGGTTGGGAGAAGACTACTCAGTATAATGTTGGTGTAGATTTCAGTTTCCTACGTGGTCGAATCAATGGTGCTCTTGATATATACGCATCAAAGACCAATGACTTGCTTTTGGCTATGTCATTACCATCTTTGACAGGTTATCCTGCCACAATGTCTAATATTGGTAAGACAAAGAATAAGGGTTTTGACCTGACATTAAACCTCATCCCTGTTCAGACAAAGGATTTCGAGTGGGTTTCTACAATCAATGCTGCATGGCAGAAAGATGAAATTGATGAATTAGCAAATGGCAAACAGGATGATATTAACAACGCCTGGTTCATTGGTGAGAGCATCTCTGTGTACTATGGTTTCGAATCTGCAGGTCTATGGCAGGAAAGTGATGCTGCCGAAATGGAGAAATTCAATGCTAATGGTGCTAAATTCAGTGCAGGAAATATCCGTCCTGTAGACCAGAATGGCGATTATAAGATTGACGCAAATGATCGTGTTATTATAGGCAATCGTAATCCTCGTTGGACGCTTGGATGGAGCAATTCTTTCTCTTGGAAGGGTCTTGAACTGAATATTGATCTCTTTGGACGTTTCAAATATAAGATTAGTACAGGCGGCGAAGGTCAGCTTGGTATGTATCAGCAGCGCGAGATAGATTACTATACTCCAGATAATACCGGTGCAGAGTGGCAGAAACCAATCTACAACCAGTCTGGTGGTGATCCATATTCTGGTCTTCTCGGTTTCAAGGATGCATCATTCATTAAGATTCGCAACCTCTCTCTCGGATATCGTCTCGACAAGAGCCTGTGTGAGAAGATAGGAATTCATGGAGCAAAACTCTATATTCAGGGTAAAAATCTCGGTATGCTCTACTCTTCTGTAGACTTTATGGATCTCGATACGGGTGCTACTTTCTATAATCGTGGCTTTACCGTTGGTTTACAGCTTGATTTCTAAAGATTTTTATTAAACAACAAATAATAGAAAGGATATGATTATGAAATATATCAATAAAATAATGTTTGCGGCCATGTCTGTCTTAATGTTAGGCGGTACAACTTCCTGCTCTGACAGTTTCTTGGAAGAGGAGTCTGGCCACATGCTGACAGACGATCTGCTGGAAACAGGCGAAGGAGCACTTTCTATGGCGGCAGGTCTATATGCTAACCTGCGTTGGCACTTCGGTTATGAGTGGGCTTATGGTATTACCCTTTATGGTACTGATGAGTTTACAAATGGAGCCGATTTGACTTCTGAGTGTTGGAATACATACGATAATCGTCTTAACCCGTTGGATCTTACAACAGCTCTTGGAGCTGCAAACAAAAACTGTCCTGCAGTGTCGGCTCTATGGGATGAGATGTATTATGGTATCTCTACAGCCAACCTGGTTCTCTCAAGAGCAAACCTTGTTACAGATGAGTCAAAGCGTAATCAGGCTATGGGCGAGGCTCATTTCCTTCGTGGATATAATTATTATCGTTTGTTTGCACAATATGGTGCAGTAACTCTTCAGACCGAACCAACTGATGCGAATAAGATTGTGAAGCACTATAAGAGGGCTACAGAAGAAGAGACATTAAATCAGATTATCTCGGACTTTGAAAATGCTTATAAGATGCTCCCAACAAAGAAAACTCGTGGTAATGGTACATGGACTCGTTATACAGCAGCCCACTTCCTTGCCAAGGCTCTTCTCTATCGCCAGTCTGAGCGTTGCAAATCATGGAATAGTTCTTATGCAGCAGCAACAGATTTGAATCGTGCTATTGAACTCTGCGATGAGGTTATCGCTGCATGTCCTCTGGCTCCTGATTTCCGTTCTCTTTATGCAGACTGGACAGGCGTTGATTGTGCAAACGAAGGCTTAAGCGAAATCCTTATGGCTGCTGAGCATAATGAGGCTAGCTCCACACAGGGACGTTTTGGAAACCGTACATATAACTATTTTAATCCTCAGTTCTCGAACTTCTCAGGAGGTTGGACTCAGCGTGGACAGTATATTGGCGGTATGGACTTCCAGCGTTGTCGCCCTACAGAGTATGCTTATGAGATTTTTGATAACGTGAACGACTCTCGTATGTGGAAGACTTATAAAACCGTCTATGGTCTGAATAATATACCAAAGGGTAAGACTCCTGCTGTAGTTGCTAAGGAGAATGGAGTACAGGAAACTCAAGTTCCTGGTTTGGGCGATAATGGTATTCTCTTCATCCTAAATAAGAAAGATGATCCTCGTTTCAAGGATGAGACAACTTATGGTACTTTTGGACGTGGTGCAGTTGCTCATAGTTTTGTACATCCAGAGACTGGCAAATGGGTTCCTAATGTGTTCCCTGTTTATCTTGGAGGTAAGTATGTGTTGAATACATATGGTGTAAATGGTAATCCGGCTCAGAGCAATGTATTCTGTGGTATCAACAAGACTGATGATGGCTCTCGTACGGCAGAGAAGGGTGATGCCCATCGTGATGTTATCATGGCCCGCACAGGTGAGACTTATCTGATTAAGGCTGAGTGTCAGGTTCGTCTTGGCAACTATAATGAAGCTATTGCTACAGTAAATAAGCTTCGTGCCCGTGCAGAGTGGAAACAGGGTGAAGATCGTGAATACTACTCTGATGGCTCACAGGCTTTCTCAACGAACTCTACTGGAGCTGCCATTCTTGGTAAATGCTATCCAAATGCAAACAATAATAAGAATGAACGCCTTACAAATTCTCAAGCTTATAGTGCATCTTACCTTACAAAGAGTACCTATTATCTTTCTACAGGTATAGATCGTACTACCGACGCATCTTCTTTACAGATTGCTAGTTATAGTCAGTTACCAGCTGAAGATGAAGCTATACTTAATGAACTGGGTGTTTCTGATACTAAAGAACGCCTGATAAACTTTATCTTCAATGAGCGTACACGTGAGTTATTGGGAGAGTGGAATCGCTGGGAAGAATTAGCTCGTACTGGTCTGCTTGTAAAGCGTGCTAAGGCATTCAATCCCGAGGCTGCTCCAAACGTACAGGATCGCCACATGTATCGTCCTATTCCTCAGAAGTTCATCGATACTCTCCAGAACGAGGATGGTACCAACCTGAGCGATGCCGAGAAGAAGGCTTGGCAGAATCCTGGATATTAATTCATGAACCTGTTATTTTGATTTATACATAATGAATTGTTAGCAGATTAATTTAGGTTAGTTAGTTAATTCAAACCGCCCCGAAAGCAAGCGAGCTTCACGGGGCGGTTTATCATTTGTTCTACAGACCTATACAGGACGTTGTATTTTCCTAATGTGCTTTGAAAGTTAATACGTAAAGTCTGTCTTTTGGACGTCCTCGCCGTAGATGGTCTTGAAGTCATCACGCATCGAGATGACATGATAGCCGGCCTCGCGCCACTGCTCGCCCAGCTTGAGGGCTTTCTCGCGGTTGGCATGGTCTCTGTCTTCATCGTCGGCTATCAGCATGAAGGTGACTGAACGGTGAGGGCTGCTCAGACAGTAGTTATGCATCGCACAGTCGCCGCTGCTGTTGCCAAACGAGATGACTGGAATCTTTCCAATCTCCTGACTGATCTGGAATACCTTGTTCGTCTTCAGGTTCTTGATGATAAGCTCGTCCGTACGGATGAGATCCTCATCTTTTTCCATCGTGTAGTTGACGCCAGCTACTTCGCCCTTCTTGGTAGTGCGTAGCTTCACGTCCATGCCGATAACACGATTGGGACTGATGCCTATCGACTCTACCAGAGCCCGGCAGATAAACCTGTCGGAACCCGATACGACGTAGAACGTAAAGCCGTTGGCCTTCAGATAGTCGAACACCTGCAGCATCGGCTTATAGAAGCTCTGTCCATAGGTCATGCCCTTGAATCCGTTGGCGGGCTTGGCGGCATAGGCCTTCACGTAGGCGTCGAACTCTGTCAGCGTCATGCCTGCATAAGCCTTGGCTGCGGCGTAGGCATGCTTCATGTCGAAGTGGTCGGGCAGTTTCTTGCCGTTCCTGACGAAATCTCTGATGTCCTGGGCAGCCTCCTTAACGTCAGCGGGAGCCTTGTCCTTGTACGATGGATCGTCGAGTACACGATACTCCAGCAGGTTATACTCGAAGTAGGTAGGGTAGAGCTCACCCACGAAAGTACCGTCCATGTCGAAAGTCGCGATGCGATCCTCCTCCTTGATGTAGTTCTTCGAGTGGGGATCGGTGACGTCCTCAACGTAAGCCTTCAGTGTGGCGATCGCTTCACAAGCGTTCCATTTGGTGAAATGGTCATTCTCGACCAGACCATTGTTGTCAGTACTACTGCTACAGCTGCAGAGGATGCTGATGCAGAAGATGACGATTGGAAATAAAATTTTCTTCATAATTTGATTTATTTAATTAGTATTTTTTGAACCTCGTCCGAACTTGCTGGGAGGAACACGGTATTTCTCCTTGAAGCACTTATAGAAATATGTGGGCGACTGAAAACCGACCTTGTAGCTTATCTCCGTGACGTTAAGGTCGCCCTCAATAAGCATCTCGGCAGCTTTCTTCAGGCGTTCGGTCTGGAGATAGTTGTTGGGCGACATTCCGGTAAACTCCTTCATCTTGCCATAGAACTTGGTGCGTCCCATCTTCAGGAGCGAGGCTAGAGTGTCGACATTGAAGTTAGGATCACCAAGACGCTGGGCTACTATCGCCTCCATCTTGTCCTTAAACCTCTGGTCGGCCTCGTCGGTGATGATTGGCTGCGGTTTAACCTCAGGGATGACTCCATCAGCTGTCTGCACACGGCTATACCATTGTATCAGCTGGGTGATGCGCAGGATAAGAAGCTCGTAGTTGCAGGGCTTCACCATATAGTCGTCGGCTCCTGCCTTATAGCCTCTCAGAAGCTGGTCATCGCCATCGAGCGCTGTCAGCATGATAATGGGGATATTGTTCATCTGCTTGTCTGAACGCAGCTGACGTACTATCTCGAATCCGTTGATATCTGGTAGCATGACATCGCAGAGGATGATGTCGGGCTGGTTTTCCGTGATGCCCGCGATGGCAGGCTGTCCTTCGGTATAGCTTACTGTCTTGAAGTATCGGCCTATGCTCTCGCGTATCTGGTCGAGCATATCTGGATCGTCCTCGATAATAGCTACGGTATAGTCGTTGAATGCCTCAGGCAGCAGGTCTCTGATAGAGGTGAGAGGTGAGAATTCAGAGGAGAGAGAGACCGTGTTGATGGCTGTCTCGCCAGCATGCTCTTCCGCTGTATAAACATCTTCTGAGGCAGGTATGGTAACAATGAATCGTGAACCGCCCTCGTCAGAGACACGCTCATACACAAGACTTCCCTTATGCAGATTGGCTGACTGGTATGCAGTATACAATCCGATACCCATTCCGCCCTGCGACACATATCCGTGCATGAAGGGCTGGAAGAGCTGCGGCATCTGCTGGGGACTGATGCCCGGACCGCTATCCTCAACGATGAGCAGGATCTTATCGGCTTCGTCGTCTTTCTTTATTTTCAGACTGATACTTCCTCCCTGAGGAGTATATTTCACTGCATTGCTCAACAGATTATAGAGTATCATCTCCATAAGATGAGGGTCGAACATCATCTGATGCTGATGGGCGAAAGGTAGGAAGGTTAGGTTTTGCTCCTTTCTTGAGGTAAGATCACGGAACTCATCGCAGGTGGTGCGTGCCATCCTGACGATGTCTGCCTGCATCACACCTAGACGTTGGTTGCCGGTATTGATACGACGGAACTCCATCAGCTGGTTTACGAGCTTGGAGAGTCTGAGCGTTCCTCTGCGTACAGTCTGTACTGCCGAGCGTGATACCTGCTGATCGTTGTCTTTCTGCGTGAGCTTATCAGCTGCTCCGGAGATGATGGCCAGAGGAGTACGGAACTCATGGGCGATATGTGTGAAGAAGTTCAGACGGAAGGTGGTAAGCTCTTTCTCTACCCTTATCTGCTGGTGCAGCTCGAAGTTGCGGCGCCAGGCACGATAGAAATGCCAGGCGATAAATCCTATCACCGTGAGGTATATCAGCCAGGTCCACCAGGTGTTGTACCAGGGGTGGTGGATGATGATGGTGAAGATATAGGGCTCGCTCCACTGGTTGTCTTTGTTGAGTGAGCTGAGGTGGAAGATATATTTCCCCGGGGGCAGACCGTTGTAACGGGCACTGTTGTCGCTCGTCAGCTGGCGCCAGTCGTGCTCCATACCTTCCAGGTAATAGCGGTATTGGGTTGACGCGATGCCGGCGTAGTCGAGGTTAGAGAATCCCAGCTCTATGGAGTTCTGGTCGTGACTGAGTTCTATCTTTTGCTCTGAGGTCGACAGATAACGACTCTCGCCGTTGATGCTCACCATAGTGATGATGGGCTTCCATACCTTCTCCTGATTGCCGGCAGCGAGAAGCTCTGGCTGGAGTATCATCATACCGTAGGCTGTTCCGAAGAGCAGACGGCCGTCGGGCAGTATCGTTGCACTGTTCTCTGAGTAGATGTTGCTCTCAAGGGTGTGTCCGAACTGATAGGAGTTGATCTTCTGGTCTTTGCGGATGCAGGTGATGCCGTTGTCGGTGCCCGCCCAGATGTTGCCCTGAAGGTCGCTGACGAGGGAGATGACGGTATTGGTGGTAAGGCCATCGTGGGTGGTATAGCTTCGTTCGATGGTGAACTTGCCGTTGTCGTAACGGCATTTCTGCAGTCCTCCGCCCCGGCCTCCTGCCCAGATATTCCCTTCGGAGTCGGGCATGATACATGCTATCTCGTCAAACGGGAACTCGTCATTCTTGATGTTATGTGTCATGAAGTCATCGTCGCTGAGATTCTCCTTAAGCATGTCGATATGGTACACGCCATTGTTGCTGGCTATCCAGAGATGATTGTTCTTGTCGGGTATGATACTGTGAATACAACTCTCGTTGTAGGAGCGCTTCATCAGTTGGGTGTAGTCGAGGGTGCCGTCGGCATTCAGTCTTACTACAAACAGACCGTCGCCCCAGGTTGAGATCCAGAGACGGCCTGACGGGTCTTCGAGTATGTTATATATTTGTGTTGACGGGAATTCTATAGGCTTACGGTCGAGATACAGGCCTCCACCGCGTGTGCCCATCCATTCGTGACCCTTGCTGTCCTTGAGGAAAGCGTAAGGGGTAGAGGGTAGCACAGTCATGGGGACAGGCTCACTGGGCTTTGCCCCAGGTGCCTGTCCCCATGACTGCGCTCCGGGCTGGAGTTCGTAGAGGCGGTTGTCTCTCGTGCTTACAAATACCTCGTTGCCGGTATAGTGTACCATACGAACAAAGTTGCTCCAGTCGCCTTTCTTCTCTGGCTGGGGATAGAAATATTCGGCATTAGCGTTGTCGGGAGGCAGGATACAGGTGAGACCCGTAGACTCCTCGCTGAGCCAGATGCATCCGCTGCGGTCTATGAGGATGTTGTTAAGATAGTTGTTGCCGACAATAGCCCAAGGCGAAGTGGCAGAGTAGTGTTGCAGGTGATCTCTCTGAAGATCGTAGACGAAGAGTCCGTTGCCATAGCTGGCGATATAATACATACCGTCGGACGCCTTTTTTATATTGTATCTGCGGAAACGCTCAACGGTAGTATCCACTCCCTCCAGAAGCTTCAGGACCCTCATGTCGCCCTCTTCGGGGAAGACGTAGAGGATGCCTGTGCTGTTGCTGATAAAGTGGTTGTTGTCATAGCTGAGGCCTTCAATCATAGCACCGCCTCTTATGTGATACTGTTCGGTGATGGTGGTCTTTCCGTCCTTGGGCGACACCATGAAGGTCTGTCCGGTGGTGAAAATCATCCACACCCCGTGCCACTCGAAACTGGCTGTCACCATACTGAAGCCTTTCATACCCTCTGCCTTGGGTGTGCGACGCAGTTCACGTCCGTTGGCATCGAAGGTGATTATTTCGCCTGATCTGGCGAGGGTCAGGATCTGAGAGCCTATCTGTATTCCCCTGAGGAAATGGATCCCCTTGCCTATGGTGCAGGCATTTCCCTCTGTGTCGATAATGGATATTCCGTTGGTGGTTATTGCCCAGAGGCGGCCTTGATCGTCTTCAAAGGCGTCGCTTACGTGGTTCTCAGGCAGGTTGCCGTTCTCTTTGTTGTAGTCGGTGCAATAGACGTCGCCATCGGCATTGCCTTTCACACGACGTACTCCAGACTCATCGTCAAACATCCACAGCACTCCCTGTTTGCCACGTATATACCTGCGATAGGTACGTGCGTAGTCATTATGGCCGGTAAAGTCGATGAACATACCTGTACGGAGATCATAGCAGCAGAACACGTAGGTGGAGGTGCGCATCCAGAGATGCCGTTTGTCATCGTCGGGAAACACGTAACCCACTGCTCCCTGAATGGGGTCTTGCTCGGGACCGAGCTCATAGATGTTGTAGAAATGGTATCCGTCATAGCGTGACAGTCCGTTAGATGCCGCTATCCATATATAGCCGTCGGCATCCTGCGTCATGTCGAATATCTGGTTGCTGGGCAGTCCGTCGGCAGAACTGATATGGCGGCTATGCTTCAGTTCGACAGGTGTCCGTTTCCCGGCTATATTGGTATTGTCCTGAGCCATCAGCACAGAGCTGAAGACGAGCAGAAACAATAGGCTACTTAGTCTGTAGTTCATACTGGTTAGTTTGTTAGTCGGTGCAAATTTACACATTATTTCTCAAACAAACACCAAATTTAAGAACAATTTTTAAACTTTTCGTATAATAGTCATATTGTAATGGGAATAAATACGCTACTTTTGCACTCAAAATAAACTCCAACCCCATAGAATATGAAACGAATCTTATTTTTTATTTTTTATTTCTTATTTCTTATTTCTTCCACCATCGCTCAGCCCCGTTACGACATGAAGACGATTAACAGGGAGAAGCTCAATCGCGGAGTAGTGGCGATACGCAGTGGTGAGAAGGTCGTCGTTAGCTGGCGTACGCTTACATCCGATTCTATTGGCGAGGCTTTCGACGTGTATCGCGACGGGAAGAAACTAAACAAAGAGTCGCTCACAAATGGAGGCACGTTTTTTGTAGATGAACAACCTTCTGCGAAGGATGCCGTCTATGAGGTTCGCGGAGGCGGTAAGGATGGTAAGTATACACTTCTTGCAGATGCTCCCGACGGTTATCTGCCGGTGAAGATACAGAAACCTGCCGACGGTGTGACTCCCGATGGAGAGACCTACACCTATTCAGCTAATGATGCATCTGTGGCAGATGTCGATGGTGACGGACAATACGAGATACTCCTAAAGTGGGATCCCTCGAATGCCCACGATAATGCCCATGACGGATTTACCGGCCCCACAATCTTTGACTGCTATAAAATCGTAAATAGTAAATCGTCAAATAGTAAATTACTCTGGCGTATCAATATGGGAATAAACATCCGCAGCGGAGCCCACTACGTTCCTTTTATATTCTATGATCTTGATGGCGACGGACGTGCTGAGTTCATTGTCCGTACGTCCGATGGTACTCGCGATGGAGTAGGGCGGGTAATTGGCGATGCCAAGGCTGACTATCGCCACCGCCCGTCGTCTGGCAACCAAGATCCAAATCCTAAGAAGGAGTGGGGCAAGTATAACAAAGCAGGTCGCCCTATGACTGGTCGCATTCTTACTGGTCGCGAGTATATAACCGTGTTTAACGGTCTTACAGGCCGAGCTATGGACACCAAGCCTTACATACCAGAGCGCGGCAAACTTAGCGACTGGGGCGATAACTATGCCAACCGCTCCGACCGCATGCTTGCTGCCGTTGGCTATCTCGACGGCAAGCACGCTTCGGCTATCTTCTGTCGTGGCTATTACACCCGCACTGTTTTGGCAGCGTGGGACTGGGATGGACGCAAGCTTAAGCAGCACTGGGTGTTCGATACCAACACCCCTGAGTGGGCAGGCTATGCCGGACAGGGTAACCACAACCTGCGGGTAGCCGATGTCGATGGCGACGGGTGCGATGAGATAACCTACGGGTCCATGGCTGTAGACCACGACGGGCGAGGACTCTATAACACTGGCATGGGACATGGCGATGCCATCCACCTCATGGCTTTCGACCCTTCGACAGATGAGCTTCAGGTTTGGGACTGTCATGAGAACCGTAAGGACGGCTCTGACTTCCGCAATGCCCGTACTGGCCAGGTGATCTTCCAGATCCCTTCAAAGAGCGATGTGGGCCGTGCCATGGCAGCTGACATAGATCCCACCAATCCTGGATTGGAGATGTGGAGCAGTGACAGTCACGGCATCCGTAACATCAGGGGGGAGGTTATCTATACCGCTCAGGATCCAGATGATCCGCAGCACCAGCAGCATCTTAAGCTTAACGGGCGCCACCTCTCTGTGAACTTCGGCATCTGGTGGGATGGTGACTTGCTCCGCGAACTCCTGGACCGCGAGACTGTGTCTAAATATGACTGGAAGAATCATACCATCGTTGACGTCATCAAGTTTCCCGGCATCAAGTTCAACAACGGCACAAAGTCGAATCCCTGCCTCGCAGCCGATATCCTTGGCGACTGGCGCGAGGAGGTGATAGCCCGTACCCCGGAAAGCGATGAACTGCGCATATTTGTTTCTCCCATACCAACGGACTATCGTATCACCTGTCTGATGGAGGATATTCCTTACCGCCTCTCAACAGCCGCCCAGAACGTAGGCTACAACCAGCCCTCTGAACCAGGCTTCTATCTCGGCGCCGATATGAGCCTTGCCAAACACAATTTCTTCTATGCCGGTCAGAGCAAGCGTATGAGAATGTTCATGGTTAAAAACGGGCATGTGTCCTGGGCTTTTGAGGATAAGCAGCGCCGTGGAGAGATAAGCGATGCGATACTTTTGACTGACGGACACATAATGATAGCCCACCAGTATGGCATAGCTGAGATAACTCAGGACAGCCAGACAGTGTGGCAATACGATGCTCCTGAAGGTACTGAGATTCATACTATCCAGCCTATAGGCAGGACTCATGTTGTGTTTGTACAAAATGGCAAACCAGCCAAGGCGGTAGTGATGGAGATTCCGTCGAAGAAGATTGTAAGGGAGTTTGTGCTTCCTGTTTCCGGGAAAGGTTCCATACACGGACAGTTCCGCAATGCCAGACTTACATCGCGGGGTACGCTGCTTGTTGCCAATATGGCCTTGGGCTGTATACACGAATATAACAGCGACGGCAGGGAGGTGGATCGTTGGAACGGATTCCTTCCCTGGTCTGTACAGGAACTGCCAAAGGGGAACCTGCTTATAACAGGTCGCAAGGGCCATATTCAGGAGATTACCCGTATGGGCGAGACTGTGTGGGAGCTTAACACGGCAGACTATGGCATAACCCAGCCGCAAAAGACTGTTAGACTTAAGAACGGGAACCATATTATAAACAACTGGTACAACGAGTGGAATAAGACTCCCATGGATTCTGCCAATGCTCCTCTACAGGCCGTTGAGATAGACAAGAACGGCAAGGTGGTGTGGCAGCTCCGTGCCTGGAAGAAACCCGATCTGGGCCCGTCAACGACCATCCAACTGCTTGACGATGCCGTAAACCGCGACCGTCTGTTCTTCGGAGAGTTCAATCCCCAATCACCTAAACTCTTTGTAGGACCCAACGAGCCTATAGGCGAAGGTCGCGGAATCCATCCAGGTCGTGTGGCTTGGATTCATTGTCCAGGTGTGGCCAAGTGGGACGGAAGGACTGGCCTTTGGGTAGAAGACCGTTGGAACGATCAGCAGAAGGCTGATGCCATGATGACTGAGGCCATACTTCAGCTTACTGGCGAACCAACTCCCAAGAAAGCGTGGACGGCATTGTTCAAGAACTTCAACAAGACCCACGGACGAGGCAACCGCAGCTATAAGAAAGGTGAGAAGATTGCCGTGAAACTTAATATAAACAATGCCATCACCCATCATGATACTATTGAACTCAATTCGTCACCCTTTGTAACTCTGGCTTTAGTGCGCTCTATGGTTCGTGACGGAGGTGTTCGTCAGCAGGACATTACGCTCTGCGAACCCAGTCGCGCAATAACCGATTCTATATATAATAAGGTACACAGGGAGTTCCCCGATGTGGTATTCATTGATAATCTAGGTGGCGATGGTCGCCAGAAGTGTGAATATTATCCTGAGCAGATAGTCTATTCAGTGGACAACGGCAAGATGGCACGTGGACTGGCCAAGTGTATTGTCGATGCCGACTACCTTATAAACAGTGCCTTGCTTAAGACACACTCAGGACCAGGCGTAACCCTTACCACCAAGAACTGGTACGGAGCTACTGACATCAATCTGCTTTGGCGGCAAAATTCGCACAGCAACATCAGTCAGGACAAACGCCACGGAAAGCCTGGCTATAAGACGTTTGTAGACTGGATGAGTCATAGGCACATGGGACAGAAAGCGCTGTTGCTGCTCATCGACGGCACCTACGGCTCTCGCGATGTGAATGGTGCTCCAGCTCCGAAATGGCAGAAGGAACCCTTTAATGGCGACTGGGCCTGTTCGTTGATAGTATCTCAGGACGAAGTAGCATGCGATGCCGTTGGTATGGACATACTAATCAACGAGTGGCCGGAGTTTGGCAGCCTTAACTATTGCGATGAGTATCTTCGTGAGGCCGCCAGTATACCCAACACACCAAGTGGAACCGTATATAAGCAAGACGGCAAACCGCTTACATCGTCGTTAGGACTGTTTGAGCATTGGAACAAAGATCATAAATATTCAAAGATAGATTTGAAGTATAAGAAATTGTAACTATGAGACGTTTATTGGTAATTGGCTGTTGGCTATTAGCAGTTGTCGTACAAGTACAGGCACAGGTGACGGATGCCTTTCAGAGTATATTACCTGTGACCGACCCGCAGATGAAGAAGAGTCTGAATGGTGAGTGGAACCTGAAGGTGATAAAAGGCATCACTGACGATAAGGCGGTGCCAGCTGCTGATGAAACTTGGAGAAAGATTCCTGTGCCAGGCTGTTGGGAGACATACGGTTTCTGTAAGCCGACCTATCACAAAGCGGATTCCTTGACGGGCTATTACCGCACTACGTTCACGATACCCCAGGCATGGAAAGGCAAAGGACAGCGCATCGTGATCCGCTTCGACGGTGTACTTTATGGCTATGACCTCTGGATCAATGGCAAGGCTGTGGGCTCATGGCGCTCAGGATATAATACTTCGCTCTTTGATATCACACCCTATCTAAACAAGAAACAGGAGCAGCAGGAGTTGGCCATGCGTGTCATCACACAGTTCCCCGGCAGTGATTTCGACTACAACGACGACTGGGCACCTGCGGGAATCATCCGTGACGTCACGCTGATGGCTGTGCCGAATACACATCTGATAGACTTGACCATCCAGACAAAGAATAATGGTACGGTGGATGTCAAGACTGACATTGCTCATACAGATAGAAGTACGGAGGTTAAACATGACATTTTCGATGCTCAAGGTAATTGGCTATCAGGAACGAATGGTGAACGTTTGACAGTCTTTGAACCTCATCTCTGGACAGCCGAGACACCTTATTTATATACGTTGAGGACAACCCTCCTGCAGAAAGGCAAGGCCATCCAGACCTTTGAACACAAGTTCGGCTTCCGTGAACTGACAATCGAAGGGAATATCCTGAAGCTGAACGGTCAGCCCATCAAACTGCGTGGCGTCACCAGTCATTCTACCGACCCTGTGACGGTGAAGGTGATTGATGAAGCCAGCATACTGCGTGATATGCGTCTGATGAAAGAGGCCTCCATCAACTATATTCGTACATCTCACTATCCTCGTGAACCTCGGTTCTATGATCTGGCCGACTCGTTGGGCTTTTATGTCATCGATGAGGTGCCCTTTGGCTATGGCGACAAAAACCTTTCCGACTCCACCTTCTATCCTGTGCTCCAACAGCGGGCACAAGCCACCATCCGTCGCGACAAGAACCACCCCTCGGTACTCATCTGGAGTCTTGGCAATGAGAACCCTCTGACAGATATATGTATCAAGCTGGGTGACTATGTGAAGCGTGAACTCGACTCGTCGCGTCCCATCTGTTACCCGCAGGTGGGCAGCTATTTCCGCAAGTTTAATTACGACTTCCCCAAGGTGGCCGACATCTACACCCCGCATTATCCCACGACGGCACAGATAGCCGACTTCTACCAACGGGCCGACCGCCCCGTCATCTTTACGGAGTATTGTCACACGTTGGGCATCTCGCTCGAAGACCATGACCGTCAATGGGAGATAATTGAGCGGACACCATGTATCGCAGGTGGAAGTGTTTGGGAATGGGTAGACCAGGGCATGCCTTTCCAAGTCACGTTGAAGGACAGATTTGGCTATGAGGAACGGGTGTTTACCTCTGACAAGGGAGGCTTTGAGATGTGCGGCAACCAAGGAACTGACGGCCTGCTATATGCCAACCGTACACCCCTGCCCAACTATTACGAACTCCAACATAACTATGCCAGAGCTTTTGTTAGGATTGCAAGGAAGGAGGAAAGAGTTAAAGAGAATACAATCAATCTTAAATGCTTTAACCGCTACGACTTTCTGAACCTGAAGGACAACGTCACCTTCCATTGGACACTGACCAACAACCGTGATACGGTGATGCGAGGTGCCTTCAGTCCTGATTGTGAGCCCCATACGTCAGTCCCCTATACCCTGTCATTGCCAAAGCAGAACGGTCTGTCGTTGTTGCAGTTCGATATCAAGGATGCACAGGGACATGCCTTCCTCCATCAGAGCTTTGTGCTAAACAAGCCTTGTAACCTAATAGATTTTTCTCTTTTTACTTTTCACTCTTCACTTCCTATTCAAGAAGGCCCATTGGTTCGCGTGGGGCGCAAGGCCACAATGGCAGAACGTCTCAAGGTGAAGGACAAGCGTATCGAGAAATATCTGCAGCCGTTGGATAATCCATACGTCCAGGCTGACGTACAGACCTCTCAGGATGGAGCTGCCACCAAAATCAGCTACACACTGACACCAGACAGCACCGATGTGTTTCTGTCTGAATTAGGTATAGCCTACCTGCTCGATGCGTCCTTCGACCGAGTACAGTGGATTGGTAACGGCCCCTTTGCCACCTATCCTGGTCGCACAAAGGCTAATCGTTACGGATTCTGGGCAAAACATATGGACGATCTCTATTTCGAGGGCAACCGCATGGGTATTGATGCAGCGTTGTTCAGCGATAAGGATGGCAATGGCTTGTTGGTTGTGGGAGATAGTCTGAACTTGAATTTCGAACAGACAGACCGTGGCATTGTAATGACAGTCAATGCCGCCGTATCTGGTCAGGGACCAAAATTCGCTCGTACGGCCTTCCCAGTAATATCAAAGAATGTTGGAACACTTAAAGGCAGTTTCCGTATCTATCGCGTTGATGCCGGTTCGTGGCCTGAGATATTTGATGTAGCAAAGGCTGTTCCTGCGCCGTTCTGCCCCTTCATAACTCAATACGACACTTATTTAATGAAATATAACGATATAAAGCAATGAAACTTAAATTCCAATTCCTTTTATTCGCGCTATCAGCCTCGGCCGCCGGTATTAATGCCCAGCAAATCAACGATAGCAACACTCCGCTCCACCTTATGAAGCCCGCATATCGCGTGGGCTATGGAGTCTCTACTGCGGAGAGTGTTAAACTTACTATGGATCGCGTGCTCCGCTATATCGACTCTGAGACTCCCTGCGACCCAGAACTCAAACAGGGTGGTTTCCGATTGACCAGCTACGAGTGGGGCGTTACCTATTCTGGTGTCCTCGCCGCTTTTGATGCTACTGGCGATGAGGCTTATCGCGACTACGTATACACTCGTCATAAACTCCTGGCCGAAATGGCACCCGAGTATATCAAGACCCTAAAGCAGGGTGGGAAAATCAGCGTTAATGCACGCCGTGTCGTCGATCCCCATGCCCTCGACGATGCCGGAGCCGTATGCTGTTCAATGATTAAGGCCATGGGCTCTGTGTTTAAGACCTCAGATAAGAGTCTGCGTAAACTCGTCGACGATCGCATTCGCAATTATTCAGATTACATCATGAATAAAGAGTATCGCCTCGCTGATGGTACCTTTGCCCGTATCCGTCCGCAGAAGAACACCGTTTGGCTCGACGATATGTTTATGGGCATTCCCACTGTAGCCTATATGGGCAAATATACTGGCGATGCCAAGTATTTCGACGAGGCAGCCCGTCAGGTACTGCAGTTTGCTGAGCGTATGTGGGTGCCCGAGAAGAATCTCTTCCGTCACGGCTGGGTAGAGTCGATGCAGGAGCATCCCGCCTTCCACTGGGGCAGAGCCAACGGATGGGCTATCCTGACTATGTGTGAGGTGCTCGATGTCCTGCCTGCCGATAATCCCAAGCGCGGCGATATTCTAAGTCTATTGCAGAAGCATCTAAAGGGACTTGCTGCCCTTCAGCATCATGATGGCTTCTGGCATCAGCTTCTCGATCGTAATGATACATATCTTGAATCTTCCGCCACCGCTATCTATGCCTATTGTTTTGCTCATGCCATCAATAAGGGTTGGGTAGATGCTAAGGTGTATGGTCCTGTAGCCCAGCTGGCTTGGCACGCTGTTGAGGCCTCTGTTAACGAGAAGGGACAGGTAGAGAATGTGTGTGTGGGTACGGGCATGGGTTTTGATCCCGCCTTCTATGCCTATCGTCCTGTTCATGTGATGGCGGCTCACGGATACGGACCTGTTCTATGGGCTGGTGCAGAGATGCTTAACCTGCTTAAGAACCAGCATCCTAAGACGAACGACTCTGCCGTTTGGTTCTACGATAACGAGATACCAACTGATGCCCCCATCTTTAATTACGATGGGAGCATCAGGTTTTAGGGCTTCAGCAGGATTAGCGTATCAGAATATTATCTTTCTTTTATAGTTATCTTGTCAGCAAGACCAGATGGTACAAGCTGGTCTGTTGCGCTTGCAAGAGGATGAGTTTGCCAGACGATACGATCTTTTTCTGATAGATTGGCATCGCCAACCAGACGGTTCCACAGGCTATTAGCTATGCGGAGTTCAAGCAGGTTCTTGCCTTTCTTGATGAACTTCGTGATGTCGATAGAGTATGGAGAACACCACAGGATACCTGCAGATTGACCATTGACGATGACTTTGGCAGCAGTATGAAGCAAGGGGATATCTAGACTATAGTTTGCCCCTTGCTTAAGTTTGTCAATCTTGAAGGTGGTCTGGGCTAATGCGGTGCCTGAGAAGTATTTGATACGTGGATCTTCGTTCTTGGTCCAATCACCGAGTTCATCGAAGATAACAGGTTTTTCTGGTCCGCCCATCGCTGAATAGAAGGTCACTTTCCAACTGCAGTCAAGCACTTGCACATTTACTGGTTTAGAATCCTTCTGGACAGCTACGTCTGATTTCGCACTACGACTTAACACAATAAAGTATGATTCACGTGGGGCTAGGGTGAGGTCGATAGCTGTACTTTCTCCTTGCTGATGAATTACGAGCGGAAGTCGTTGGCCATCAACGGGATTCCAAAGCTCAGCCGATGTCGCAGTGGCATGGAAACGGAAGCAGTCGCTGACCGTCTTGTCGCTATGATTATTGATGAAATAGATGTCCTCATCAGCAGTCTGCCTATGGCAGAAATAGAGATGAGCAGCCGAAGGAGCGTAGACATCGGGTATCAGTCCAGCTTTCTGGATGGCATCTTCAAGGCTAAGTTGATCCGTTTGAGGGTCATAGACAGGAATACCTTGACTCTTGAACAACTCTATCCGTTCTCGGGCTATGTCTGACAGTCTTCCATCGATGGGCAGAATCATCATGCGATAGCTAACTCCGTCGGGCAGTACGATACGCCCGTCTTTGACTGTCATACGGTTCAGGAGAGCATCGGCGGTAAAGGCATCGAAGTCGTAGCCCTGAGGTAATTCAGGCAATTTGTGTGACAGAATGCGCACAGGGATGTTATCGCCCAGATACAGACAGATGTCGCTGACGGGTTTGCCCTGACGGAGTACCCACGAACAACGAGCCTGATAATCCCAGAAGGGACGGCTCATGGGCCAATAGGTATTCAGACGGTTCAGCACGTACTGACGTCCGTTGGCAGTACTGATCTTAAGTTTCTCACCGCTTTGTCTCACCCAAGGCTGATAGGCTACAGCACATACCACGAGTTCGTTGATACCGAAGCAGTAGGCATAGTCGGCCAGATTTTTAATGTCGGCCAGACTCTCCTTATAAGTAATGTCGGTATAGGCCTCGCCTGATGCAATCTGCTTGCCATAGAGATGAGCGGCACTGGAGCAGTCCTTGATATCGTAGTTGCCCTCTGTCTGATACCCCCAGAACTCAGCTTGCGGTTTATCCACCTGTTTCTTTACAGAGATGGCATCGCCAGCCATGCAGAGTGCACCTCCTACAGCCTGAGCCGTTAGCATCAGGCCTTCCGCTAGACAAAGGCGGTTGAACTCGCCGAAGTACTTGTCGGTAATCAAATCGTTGATGGTACGTCGCAGGTCAAGTAGAAATTTTCCGGAAGTCTCTGCAGACTCGACGACGAGACCAGCCATTACGGGCAGATATTTCTTCATGTCGTAACCTCTGAGCCGTTGGAATTCCTTCTCAAAGCCGATAGTCCAATTCTGTGGGCCGGCTTCATGACTGTCCATTGTTACGCCAATCAAATAGCCGTTATTTGCACGGATACTGTCGATAATGGGCTTTACATAACTTTGCCATTGCAGTCGGGCACCCTCTACTGATAGTTTGTCGCACTCAAGTCCTAAGACCTCAGCGCGACCGTGCTTGGTATGTCCGCCAGTAGATACAGATACGAAGCGCATCAGGAGCCACTTTCCCTTGGGCGCATTTCTCCAAGTAACATGGCCGCTCTCATCCATCATGTCAGAGAGATCAATGGCTCGTGCGACATCCACCAACTCGTTGGCTGCATAGCTGGGGGTGTTGTCGGAGTCGATGATTTCCGATACGAGACTGGCTTTCTCCTGCCAGGCATCTACTGAGGCACGTGCAGACAGAACAACGTTGCCGAAAGTAAGTTTTTGGTCGGCTTTATTGGTTGTTGCCCAGTCGTGAAGATGGATCCTGAAATATCTTCCATTTGTAGCAGGGAAAGAGACTGTCTGTTCTTTCACTCCACCCAGATTTTGATACTTAGGACGTAATTGGCAGACGGTTTGATAATTGATACCATCATCCGACACTTGTAACTCGCCGATAGGAGGCAGAACGCGATAGCCGCAGCCGAAGAAATCCCATGTTGTTTGCTGTCCCTTAACCATATCTCCTACTCGTGGAGAAAATGGAGGAACTTGCATCGAAGAGGTGCGTGCCTTACCTCTGGCTCCTACTTTATAAGTAATGTGTCGGGCTGTAAATGGCTTTCCAAAGTCTATATCTATCACCTTCGTTTCAGTAGGGTCGGTGAGCTTCCAAACAGAATCTGCACTCAGAATGTTACGGGAGTCACCCATCAGCTGTTCATCGTAAGGCAGGGCAATCAGTGCCACATTCTTCATCCAGCCGTGTGGGGCACTTACTCCTGGCATCAGGAAATCCATATCCCCTCCGCCCTCTATAATCTTTTCGCTATAAGCCAGTCGTTGCATGCTCTTATCGGGTGTAATCCATTTGCCGCCAGCTACATAGCCATTAGAGGCATTAACCTCGAAATCGAGTCCGATGCGCTTGGCTTCCTTCGATGAGAAGATTAGTTCATCCCACCATTCAGGTGAAAAGACCTTGAATGCCCCCTCGCCATTACCATGCACCTGATCGTAATACACCACTCCTCCGACACCTTGTTCCTTGAAGGCTTCCAGATCGGCAGTAATCCCTTCGTGGGTACCTATGGTCTCTCCATGAAACCACCATACCTTAGTGCGTGCAGAATCTTGCGGATGGTCAAACCCATAAGAAAGACAATGTTGAGGTGCTGCTGTCTGCCATTCCTCCTGCCAATGGATTTTAGGGATGCCATCTTCGAAGGTGATGGGAAGGAATACATATCCGGCATGATAGACGGCATGTGCCATATCCACTAACTTGTAACGGCGGTTTTCTACCTTAGGCTCTGTGCCAACAGGCTTCTGAGGTTGTGGCTGGTAATTGGCGTATGCCCCTTTCTTTGCTTCAACCGTACGGCGCGAGAAGTCCGTTCCCGTCGTATGGGGCTCCCAACGGTCGGCAAGTGCTACCCACGTCTCTGTGCCAGGAATCTTAATGACGCCCGTTATCTGAGAATTGAATGAAGAGGCGCAGGAATCGGCCACATGTGGATCGCCTAAGATATGGTAGTCGCCATGATAGTCATCAAACACAGCCACTTCCGAAGGATTCGAGGTATAGCCTGTAGTACCTGAGGTAAACAGATAATGTTTGCCGTTGGTGAAGAAATGGGCAGGTGCCTCACGGGTATATGGTGGTTTCTGTCCAACGAAGTGATTTGAATAGACATCTGTCACATTAAGGAAATCGTCTGTCAGCTCTGCACAGATCAACTCCCAATGAGGACGCTCAAACCATACATAGCCCTTGCCAGTCTGTTCATCCACATACATATCAAAATCGCCTACACCATAGCCTTCAGGCTGCAGGTTGCGTATAAAAGTGTAAGGCCCCATGAAGTTATCGGCCTGGAAGATGGCGAAATAGCCGTCTTCTGCCTGGCTCTTGGCCCAAAGTACGTACTTGCCATTACGGGGATTCTTGATGATATGCGGGCGCTCCAGCTTCTGGGAATAATGGATGGGCGACATGGGGTTGACAGTGTCTGGTGCCAAGATAAGCCCTTCGTCTTTCCAGTTATAAAAGTCTTTTGACGAATAGCAGCGCACACCGCCAAACATTCTGTTTGTCCCCAACAGGGCATCGGCTTTATTCTCGCCATACCAGTAGTAAGTGCCATCTATATTACATATCTGGAATCCATGAGCCTGTATGGGTTTGCCATCGGTGTCGAGCCACACCTGACCAGGGCGGACGGAGTGATAGGTAATGGGCTGCATCGGCACTTCCTGTACACTTATATAAGATGATGGCTCGCCCTTCTGAACCACCTTGACGGGCTTCTGATGGGTAAGACTGTTCACGCCGAAGATGTTCACCACACTACAGCCGTCGAGTGTGAGAATGCTGTCTGTCGATTCTATCTTTACATCCTTCATGGCAAAACCCGTCACATCCTGTACATGGCCTATACGCTGGCATTTCACTGTTGCATTGCCGAAGAACACATTCTTGACAGGCAACTCGGGCTGACCAGTAAAACTTACCAGTTCCTTACAACCATCTATTGTTACATCGTGTACGGATATGTCGTGGAAATATGGGGTATATTTCGTCTTGGGCGGAACAGGGAAACGCTGTGCTAACTTCCCCATCCATTTCGTCTCGCCCAACAAGTCGCAGTAGAAAGCCGCATGCTTTACATTGGCCTGAACGCGCTCTACAAAGATGTTCTCAATGCCTCCGCCACGTGTACGCCGGCTCTTGAAACGGAATGCTTGGTCGGTACCGTCGAATACACAGTCATGACAATATACATTTTTAATCCCACCTGCCACCTCTGTGCCGCATACAATGCCGCCTGCACCACGAAGTGAAAGACAATGGCGAACCATAACGTTCTCTGTTGGCCGTCCAATCTTAACTCCGTCAACTCCTCGTCCTGATTTCATAGTGTAGGTGTCATCCTGACAATCGAGTGAACAATACTCAATCAGCACATTCTTCGATGATTCCACGTCAATACCGTCTGTACGGCCATGCCCAAAACTGCGTACGGTAACACCTCGGATAATGACATTCTCACAATACTGTGGTACCACATTCCAGTAGAGTCCCTGTTCGAGCGTTACACCTTCTATCAGTACATTCTTACAATTGATAGGTGCGATGGTCTTAGGAAGGAATACCTCACCATTATTTTTCTTTCCATCGAATATCCGATCTTTTAGAGCCATCTCCCCGTTCTTAACGATTACCTCGATGTTAAGGGCTTTCTCCTTGTTGTTTTGGTAAATCTCGCAATTGGTAGAGGGACCTACGATATGACCGCGTCCTGTCAATGCTATATGTTCGGCATCATGAGCGTAGATAAATGCTCCAAGCGAGTATATCTCTATTCCTTCATCGCGGGTGAACACTACAGGCAGGTAGTCCTTGATCTCACCGCTGAACCGCAACACACAGCCCTCGCTCAAATGCAGGTTTACGTGACTTTTCAGTTCTATTCGTCCAGTCTGCCACTCGCCTGCCGGTATCACCACCGTTCCACCTCCTGCTTGTGATATATTATCGATAGCCGACTGAATATTGCGGGTATTCATGTCTGTGTTCATCTCGACTGTCACGGTTTGGCCATGAAACTCTGGGCGTTGCAACTGTGGCATTTCAAACGGTGCTACAATAGTAGCAATACTATCAGGCATTTTTTCAGGACCTACAGAGTAGATGTAAGAACCTGCAAATAAAGGTAGCGGCATAATGACCGCCAAAAAGATATTAAATAACTGTTTCATAACATTCTGCAAGGTAAGAAAATCCACTGATCTACTACAATGTGGTCATCGATGGCTTGAATGGTGAGTGTGTGCTGGCCTGAACTCAAGGCGGTTTTTATCTGGCGCAGAGCTTGCCCGCGCAGTACATTCTTTTTCCACTCTTCTGAGCGGAAGGGCTCTTTCAGCGAGAAAACCTTGGGCTCGCCGCCATCGATAGAGACACTGAAACGCAAGTTGCCATTATCGTTGGGCTGGGTAGGGATGAGTGCCAGTTCAAACTGGTAATCACCGTCTTTCTCTATAGTGAAATTGTAGGTTAGCTTGCCGCCCTTGGGCAGGGCTACAGCGTTCATCGAATGTCCTAACATCTGGATAAGCTTCACTCCGTCTGAGGCCTCATCATAACTACTGGCAGGAACAGCAACAGACGATGTGTAACGGTTTGTTGAGGGTGCCGGAGCGTTATAGTCTCCTTTTCCGGACGGCAAAGAGGGTGTTAATGGTGCCCAGAAAACAGGGAGGTCACGGGGATGGTCGCACATAAGGCTCTTCCATTTTCCGCCAGCCACCTTATTATTATAGTAATCAGTCAACTCATGTATACGTCTATAAGCCGCAAAGCTTCTATCTGCTGACTCTTGCATCTTTTCATGATTCTCAAACATATCACCACGTGTGTTGCCTGTGGCCATCAGTCTTGCCTTCTCTGCTTCAAGCATCTTTACAGCATGGGCGGCAGAAGCCTGAACAGGATATTTAATGGCAGTGAAGTAAGCATCTGCCAACTCAGGACGTACCGACATGCCAATGACCTCTACTTCCTGACTGAGCTTAGAGAAACGAGTAAGGAAATTCTCCCGTTGTTCAGCTGTCCATCCGCTGTTACGCACTTGCGACAGACCTCTATCGTAGAGTTTCTTGTCGACTTCCACCTGGTTAAAGCCCAAGAACTCAGGACGGCGTTCGCCACAGAGACGGAAGAACTCATGCATCACAGGGAAGAGCTGTATGCCTACCTTAGTACCAAACTCTCTGCAGAGCCAAGCCTTGTAGTGATCATTTATGGTCTCTCCACTCACGCAGTCGATGTTCCAGGCCATATCGAGAAAGAGCTCCAGATCGTAGCCTGCCACCTTAGGATCATGCACATTCACAATCCAGAGTTTACGGACATTGTGGTCATAAGCTTGGCGCATCTCGTTATATATAAGTCCGGGCTGTGTGGTTGTCAGCCAAAGATAGTCGTGTGGACGTCCCCAATAGGAGAGGTGATAATACACGCCGCCACCGCCAAGTCGTTGTTGCTCTTTGGTATCAGACAGTCGTGTCATATAGCCGTAATTATCGTCACACCACATCAGAGTAACATAATCGGGAACCTTAAGTCCCTTCTCATAGAGTTGCAACACCTCTTTGTAAGGCACAAACACCTGCATTTGTTTTGAAGGTTCGCCGATATATTTGCGCAACAGTTCCTGTTGGTCATTGATTACTTGTTGCAGACCATCGAATTTTTCCTGTTCTGTCTTATAACCTTCCATCGAACTGTCATGAATGCCTCGCATGCCGATAGTGAACATATTATCCTTAGAGTGTCTTACCTCCTGAAGACGTTCTATCCAATACTTATGCACAGACTCGCGGTTGGTGCGGTAGTTGAAAGCTCCACGCTCTTTAACATCCCACTCGTCGACATTGTTCCTTAACAGCGGTTCACAATGCGATGTCCCTATCACGATGCCGCATGAGTCGGCCATCGCCTTTGCTCCAGGGATCTTGAAGAAGGCTGTAGTTCCGGTATGCATACCTGGCCAAATGGCGTTGGCTCTCAGTCTTAATAAGAGTTGGAAAATCTTCTTGTAGGTCTTAGGACCGATATGACCGAATGGGGCCTTCTCAAAATTGGAATAGCTCCATTGGCGCAGACTCCAGTCTTCATCATTCAGGAAGATGCCTCTATACTCCACACTTGGTTTTTGCTCGGTCGTGAAGCTGTTATCAAGTGTCAGACGTGATTTCTTCTCAGGCGTCACATCGCCCCACCAAATCCAAGGTGATACTCCTGCAAGACGTGACAGTTCCAGAATGCCGTATGCCATTCCTCTTCCATTGTTTCCCTCAACAACAATCTGCGAGCCCTTTACGTAGATGTGGAATCCATCGGCAGCACCTTTGCCCTGCACAATCTTAATCGTTGGCTTGGATGAGGCTACAGGTGTCTTTCCCGTCACCTGCTGCATATCGCTCTTCCACATCTCTAAGGCAATCATCACCACCGGTTCCACCTTCTTCGGCACACTATAAGTGATTGGCGCCTGCCCATTAAACCAGACCAATTCTGCCTTTAAATCGATGGTTGTAAGTACCATCAATAAAAAGATAAATATTTTCTCTTTCATTTCTACTCTTTTATGATAATTCCTCCGTTAGGCTGAATGATAACTTTGACGCGACCATGTTTGTCTACCTTAAGTTTGGTCAAAGTAGGCTGGTCTTGTTTGTCGTCCGTATAATAGTTGACAATCTTGCCTGCCATCATTGGGAGCGAGAGTGTCAGCTTAAGGGCTTCACTCTGCGCATTAAGACCTGCAATATACCAGTCTTGTCCATGACGACGGGCCATCACGACATATTTGCCGGGATATCCATCAATGAATGTTGTCTCGTCCCATGTAGCTGGCAACTGACGCAGGAAGTCGAGTTCCAGTTGCTTCAACTCCGACAGGTTATTCGGGCACATTGCCACACATTGGATAGATGTCTGGTTGGTAATGCCAGAGGCCAGTTCGAAGATGTCGGTAGTCTTGCGAGAGTGGCGGCTCTTGTTGTCACGACTCATATAGCGGTTCATAATTACACCTCCCCAGTCCATTGAAGCTACAGCATTGCGACAGAAGGGGTGCATGCAGAGATCGAAGGGTTCACGAATGGCAGCTCCTTCAGAGAAGAATACATTCTCACTGGCCAACACAGCCTCTGAGGCAACAAAGTTAGGGAACATTCGCTCCCATCCTCTTGGTAACGTACATCCGTGAAAGATTACCTGTATACCATAACGGTTGGCATCAGCAAGGATGTCCTCATAGAGTTGTAATGTCTCCTGCTTGTCGCCTCCGAAGAAGTCTACCTTGATGCCTTTCACACCAATCTCCTGTAACCATTTCATCTCGCGGTTGCGTGCCAGTGCTGTGTTCAGGCAGTTGCGTGGTCCCTGAGGCGCATCGTTCCATGTGCCATTAGAGTTGTACCATAACATCAGCGCAACTCCCTTCGACTGTGCATAGCGTGAGAGCTCAACCATACGGTCGCGACCTATCTGAGTATCCCATAATGCATCTACCAGACAATACTCATAGCCCATCTCTGCTGCAAGGTCGATGAATTTCACCTGATCATCATACACCGTAGCTCCATCTTGCCAGATGAGCCAGCTCCAAGTGTAACGTCCTGACTTGTATTTCTCGGTTGGTTCATAGAGAGGTTCCACCACATCATAGCTGATGGTGGTCTCCACCAGTGGCTTAAGTGTTGTGCCAACAGTTATCGTGCGCCAAGGTGTCTCTGCAGGAAGGGAACATGCAACGAACTTTGAACCAAATCCACCATTTTCGCCTTTGTCGGGGAAGGCGATTGTATAGCCTTTGCCTGTCTCATAGTCGGATAGATGTGTTCCGCAGTAGCCTCCTGTAGTTCCTGTCTCACTGATGAGAGCCCATCCTTCTGGCAGATGGAACAGACAGGGGAATGTATATCCACGTCCGAATTGCGATTTTGCATTCATGGGAGCATCAGGGATATAGACCTCCTCGTAGCTTGGCTTTGTCTGTGCCCAGCCTGTACCAGGACCAATCTGAGATGAAAGGAATGTCGTGGTGCCATCAGGGAAGTTAAAGCTGCTGGCCTCACTTAATACCAGTGTTCGAGGCTTGCCCCCATTAGGCAGAGGGAGACTATAGCGGAAGGCTACGTCATTGTCGGAAACTATGAAAGTAACCATAATCTTATGCTTCTTCTGATTTTCCAGTGCAAGGGTCAGACTGTTGGCCTTATAGTTGATGTGAGAAGTCTTGATGTTGAGGATGTCGTATTGCTTTTCTATTGTCTCCGTCTTGCTATCTGTGATGGCAAGTCCCTGAGTAAAGTCGCCCATAGTGGTGCGCAGTCCTAGTGCCGACTCCGTTAACATCGGTTTCCCGTCTAATGATAAACGATAAGTAGGCTTACCTGCATTGTCGCTTATCACTACTTCCAGATTTCCACTTGGTGACTTTACTGTCACTTCTCTCGCCTGGCAGATTGTTGCTGTCAGTGTTAAACACCAAACGCTAAATGCTAATAAAAGATTCTTTTTCATATTGGTTTATTTTAAGTTTGGTGCAAAGTTAGTGATTTTCTGCCATATTACCTTATAATATCGTTCAAAAAAAAGTGATTTTATATGTTTGCTGATGGAATCGGGTGGTTCGCTGAATATTTTTCTGTTCAGCGAACCATTGTCGTATCTTTGCATCGGAAAATTCAAAAGCTACAAAGATATGAACGAGTTGATTCAACAATTCCACCCCATTACCCTCGACGAGATGAAAAGCATCCGTCTGATGAACCGTATGGATACTAAGTTTGTAACCACACGGCAGAAATTGATCTCGCTTCTTGAGATGGCGCTGCAGGATTATCGCATTCAGGAGATTAACGGTGAGCTGAATATGGAGTACGATACAACCTACTTCGACACCCGGCAGTTTGATATGTATTATGACCACCAGTACGGTCATTCCAATCGCCAGAAGATACGTTTCCGTACTTATGTGAGCAGCGACTTGCAGTTTATGGAGGTGAAGACAAAGAACAATCACGGGCGTACGAAAAAGAAACGTATGGAAGTAACCGACATGGATCTCGCAGACTTTACCAAACGACAGTTCCTGGCTGAGCATCTTCGTTTCGATGTTGATAGCCTCATTCCCACACTGAATAATCACTTCATGCGCATCACACTGGTTAACAGTGCAAAGACAGAGCGTCTGACTATCGACAGCGACCTGTGTTTCAACAACCTTATTACAGGAGAACATAAAGATATGGGAAAACTCGTGATCATCGAACTGAAACGTGACGGACTCTGTTACTCGCCTGTTCTTGGGATGTTACAGGAACTGCATATCCACCCTCATGGATTCTCAAAGTACTGCATGGGGTCGGCACTTACCAACAGTAAACTGAAAATAAATCGCTTCAAACCAAATATCATCGACATCAAAAAAATCATGGCGCAAGCCGTTTAATTAATCATTTTATCTGTATGGACACTTTCTTTTCAAATGAATTTCTCGACATGCTGGTGCGCTTCTTGATATGCGTACTCGTGGTATGGATAATCATCGACCGTTTCTATTCCGCAAAAAGCAAGCGACGTGACTTCTACTTTACTTTTATGCTTATCTCCATCGCCATATTCTTCATCGTCTTCTTCATGATATTCGTGCTGGAAGACATGAAGGGAAAGACCTCTATGGGTATAGGCATCGGACTCTTCGGTATCTTCTCTATCATGCGTTATCGCACAGATAGCATGCCAGTACGTGAGATGACCTATCTCTTCGTGACCATCTGTCTGTCTGTAGTCAATGCTCTGGCAGTATCGATGAGCTATTACGAATTGGTGGCAACAAACATTATCTTCATCATCTCTGTATGGCTTTGTGAGAAACGACTGAAATTAAGCCCTTCAAAACTCATTCAGTATGACCGTATAGAATTGATAAAGCCAGAACGCCGCGAGGAACTGGTTGAGAATCTGAAAGAGCGTACCGGTCTGGATGTATTGAATGTCGAGGTTGGTGCCATTGATTTCCTTCGCGACATGGCAATGCTGCGTGTATATTACCAACCTAAACACCAGAAGTTTGACAAGGATATCGACTCTATGTTAAAAATTAAAAGTTCCGATTATGAAAACGTATAAGATTATTTTGACAATGCTCATTGCCGCGATGAGTATGCCGATGATGGCACAGAGCGAGGGAGGACTATTACTCGAGGCTGGTGCAGAGAAGAAGATAAACAAGAAATTGAGTATTGGCGTTGAAGGAGACTTCAGGCTGCGTAATGACTTCAAGGACGTCGATCGCTGGAGTCTGGGCATCGGAGCCAGCTACAAGCTTACCAGTTGGCTCAAGGCAGATGCAGGCTACAAACTTCTGAACACCCACTTCCGTGAAGATGCATCCTATAAATCATCGGGGGCACTAAATAAACTGACCCCAAGTTACTGGGGAATCCGTCATCGTCTTTATGCATCGCTGACAGGTAGTTATAAGTTTGACAACAATCTTAAGCTATCGTTGAGAGAACGTTGGCAGTATACCTATCGTCCGGAAAAGACTGTACAGCGTTGGGACGAGGATGACGAGGAGTGGGAGGATAAAATCCGCTATGGTAAGGCTAAGAATCAGCTGCGCTCACGTCTGCAGTTATCCTACGACGATAAGAACTGGTGGTTGAAACCTTATGCCAGTGCAGAACTATATAACAGTTGGAGCATAGAGAAGATACGCTATACTGTGGGTGTCGACTTCAATATCAACAAGCACAACTCCTTGAGCGTGTTCTATCGCTTCCAGGATCAGCGAGATACAGACTCTGACGACTATGATCCAGACATGCACTATCTGGGCATAGGCTATAAGTTCAAGTTCTGAAAATTAGAATCAGTCTCATTATTTTGGGGCTGATTCTAATGTTATACCCATGATGCCTATCACAACATCGTTAGAGAGTGTACGAAGTTGAAGCCTGCGTAATGACTTCTTGGGGTTGAGAGGCATCTTCAACATCTGGGCTGCACCATTTTCTATAATCTGAGGCTCTGCGCTGTATAGATCCTTACGAGTTTTCCCCTCCCAGTTGCAGATGCCTACAATAGGTGCCAGATGACGGCTTACTGTACCTGAACCGAGATGCACTCGATACGGACGTTTTTCTGCTGCTGTAAAAGCAAGACCGTCGAGATAATAGTCCTGTTCTATCGGACACCAGTTGATGGGATTTTCCAACCGCAACGTATCTTGAGTTCCGTCTGTGTAATTGGCGATTACCAGTCCATTGTCTATGCGGCTCTGCATCTCATTGGTGCTGCCTGCCATCAGGAGCCAAGCAGCATTCGCCTTTCCTTTTAAAGGGATATCTATCGAGTCGGGATAGTTGTCCCAAAGCGAAGTGTAAACGATGTTGTGTCCCGTCGTTGGTGAGATGAATGAGAATCCCAAGCCTGTATCAAATAGCTTCTTGTTTATCTTTGCCCTTAACCCATCGTCCTCGATGGTTACCATACGTTCTGGATGACACCATTGTCCGATGCCATGGAGAGGCATCTCAAGTGTAGTGTATGGTGGACGAGGTGAGAGATATTCGTTTTTGAATATATCATCAACATTGGCGTTGAAATACTTGCTGATGTCAATAGTCTTGTATTTAGCAGATGGTGTTGGCTCGTCGAGTCCCATCTTGGTGAGATATTGTTGAGATTCATCAAGTGTTCTGGAACTGTTGACAATCGTATTCCTTTTCCCTTTCGGCAGATTGGTGCGATCAACTACGATAATCTGTTTTTTGTCGCTGATGCCCTCTGTCTCAACAAAGACACCTCTTCCGATACTTGTCTTCACAATCATCTGAAGCGGCTGGGCGAAATTTTGCTCTATCTCATATATATCCTGTGTGGCAGTTCTGTGGAACTTATAACTTAGGAAAGGTGTTCGTATGCTACAACTGTCCCATTCTTTCGGAAAGGCGGGTTTGATGTAGCACTTGCCGAAAAGAGCATCGGGCAGGATGCCGAAAAGGCCGTTGATAAGCGTTCTCGAAGAGATCCCCACATTGTCGGCAAAGTCGCGATAGGCTTCGCTGCGTGCCTTGTCGTAATAGCTGATCTGTCCGAAATTGCCAGGACTCTGTCCTAAGAACATGCCGTCGAGAATATCTGCCATCAACAGGTTGAATCCCTGTTCTGACCTGCCAGCCTGGAAATAGGCAAGAGCAGTATTCATTACCTCCTCGTGAGCTACGTTGTTCGTGCTCCAGTCGTAGGGTAGCCAGTTGGTGGTGGCGACAGTCTGGTATTTGCCATCCATGTCAGAATCCTTTATCCTGATGGGTATATGCGGTATCTCCCTGTCAACATATTCCGTAGCCATCCAGGCTTGTTCTGAGGTACAGGCATCGCAGTCTATAGGTGTATATATGCTCCATACGGCAGCACTCTTGTGAAGTCGTTTCTCTCCCATCAGGTCTTCAAACTCTGCCCAGTGGCCTTCATCCTTGAGCCACAGACGTCTGTTCATAGCCTTCAGGATGGCGTCAGCCTCCTGTTGCCAAGGTGTAGGATCTTCGCCCAACAGTTCGGCAATGCGTGCTGCAAATCGGTTACCTTTGTAATTATAGGCAGACGAATGGGTAACATTGCCACCATTATAATATAGGGCATCTGAAGCCCAGATGCAGCAATAGGCATCATAGAGATGATCGCCATCGGCATCCCAATTTCGTTTCTCCCATTCGAGATGGAGCTTGATATATGGCCACATCTTACGTAGATAGGTGGTGTCGGTATCATAACGGAAATGCCAAAACAGCTCGTCGAAGAAGTTGAGGTTCATGTCATAATGGTTCATCACGTCGTTGCGACCTGGCAGACGACAAAGATACCCGTTCGAATACATCCCTGTGCCCCATTTCTTCTCAGCCCTTGCCAGAAGATTCTTGGTGTCCTGTGAGGGTTGTGGATAGATCTGAGGAACATCTGTTACGATACTCTTGGTGTAGGCATCGAAGTGGGATTTCTGTCGCTCTGGCCATCCCAGGGCATCACCTGAATAACCACCACGCCAGCCTGCCAACGGCACTCGCCAGCCTATGGCTCCATGCTGCCAGGTCTGTCCGTCCCATGTACCATCGGCTGCGGCACAGATATTGGCACCAAGGGTGTTGATATAAGGATCCGGTGTTATGAACTCTACCCGTTCTACGATGGCTTTACGTCCTTCGTCTGTCAGCGTGTAGATCTCTCTGCCCTTTTCAGTGGTAGGATGTTCGAGCATTTCGTTGTCTGAGAACACGAGATAGGTTTCTCCTGTGGCATCCCATTCCAACGTCTTAAGCCCCTTTTCATCCTGCGATGGGTCGAAGTTTGAACGAGGCACCAGCCCCAAGTCGCCCCCACGGTTCATCTTAAGAACAGCAGTCTGACACATCTTCACGCTCAACTTGACATCTCCTTCGAATCCGCTTGCCTTAAACTGCCATATGGCTCCCTCGTTATCCAGCCGTGCCAGGCTGTTTACTTGCAGTTCTGCCGAGCCCCAACGCTTGTCGCGGACCTTATATCCGCGCCATCCTCCCTGATACCGTGCTTCGCAGTAGTCTGTGGAGTCGAGTCTCAGGGTCAAGCCGCGATAAGTGAGATAGAATCTGATATTCTTGCTCTTCTCATTATTATAGGTGGCAAATATAGGGCGATCGCTAGTCTCAAGTCTGAACAACGTATGACCTCCATAAAGAGCACGTGTATAACGGTTCTGTCCATTTACACAAACAATGTCCCTTCCTTCAGGGAAATAGTTCATTCTTCTCGCAGGCTTCTCCTGTGCTGTTATTGCTATCTCAAGAACTGATAGCAACAGAGATACTACTAATAATTTTTTTCTCATTTCGATTCGTTTTTAAGTTTGGTGCATTCTTCCGTATTAAGACGATATTCTGTGGGCGACATGCCTATGGTCTTAGAAAACAGTCGTGAGAAATAGAATGGATCTTCTATTCCTATCTTAAAACAAATCTGATTGATTTTCAGGTCTGTTTCTTTTAATAGTTTGCAGGCATATTCTATTTTCAGACGATTGAAATACGCAATCGGACTCTCGCCTGTCTTCTTCTTGAAAATCACAGAGAAATGGCTCTGAGAATAGCCTATATAGTCGAGCACATCTTGTAATGTGATGCGATTCTCAATGTTTTCTTGCATGAAATGTATGGCAGCCTCTATCGTGTCAGATGTACCTTCTGCTCTCCTGTACAGTCCCAAGTATCGCATGGACGCCAGGAAATAGTGTAATAATGACGAGGCATACCGCAGATCCTCTATATCTTGTCCTGAGTGGAGCGTTGATAATATCTCCTCGAAGATGCTTATGCGATCGCGGATACGGGAGTTCAATGTCACATTGATGTTTTGTGGCGTCTGCATACCATCGGCAAAAATGGCTGCATGGTCTCCTCGGAAGTGCACCCAATAGATTGTCCAGCTCTCGTTGGCACCATAGATGTGGGGCTCACCGGCAGGCAGGATAAAGAACTGGTTCTTGACCACTTGGTATTCCTTGCCTTTTAATTTATACCATCCACTGCCATCAACACAATAGATAAGAATATATTGGTTGATTGCTAACTTACGCTCGCGGTAATGGTTGGTAGCATTAGGATAGTAGCCGATATCTGTCACAAAGAGACTTGACACCAGTTCGTCTTTCTCTGCAATCTCTACAACCATCGGTGGTAGCACAACTGATTGCTGCCCTTGAAATCCGTCTTTTTGTTTTATCATGGTGCAAAAATAGACAATTAATACGAGAAAACCAAATAAAATGGGGAAAAATAAGATAGTCCATTGAAATAAGAAAATATTCTATGGTTACTTATTGATATTTGCCGTACCTTTGCACCAGAATTCAAAACGTAAACAACAATGAGTAACTACAACAAAGGATTTCTTTATTTTATCTGCGCTGTATCGGCCATGGGCGGACTGCTCTTTGGTTACGACTGGGTAGTGATAGGAGGCGCAAAGCCTTTCTATGAATTATACTTTGCTATCAGCGATTCGCCACTGATGCAAGGTGTGGCTATGACGACAGCCTTGGTGGGCTGTTTGGTTGGAGCGATGGTGGCAGGTTCAGCAGCCGACAAGTATGGCCGTAAGCCGCTGTTGATGCTGGCTGCGATTCTGTTTACCGTATCGGCCATAGCGACAGGTCTTTTTAATGACTTCACCCTATTTAATATCGCACGTTTTATAGGAGGTGTTGGCATCGGTGTAGCCTCAGCCCTGGCTCCTATGTATATCGCCGAGGTTAGTCCGGCAGAGATTCGCGGACGTATGGTTAGTCTCAACCAGATGACCATCGTACTTGGAATCCTTTCTGCCCAGATAGTAAATATGTTGTTGGCCAGAGACACAACAGTTGCTGAGAGTCAGGCATGGAACATTGAATGGGGCTGGCGATGGATGTTCTGGGCAGAGACACTGCCTGCTGCTCTGTTCCTGTTGATGAGTTTCTTTATCCCAGAGAGTCCTGTTTATTTGAAGATGAAGTCTGAACCAAGAACTGCTGGTGTTAAGGCTGAGGCAGGATTAGGCGAGTTATTCCAGAAAAAATATGGTAAGGTATTGCTGCTTGGACTCGTGATTGCTGTATTCCAGCAGTGGTGTGGAACCAATGTGATTTTCAACTATGCTCAGGAGATATTCGTTGGTGCAGGCTTCGACGTTGACGGCATGTTCATCAACATCGTGATAACAGGTATTGCCAACGTGCTGTTTACCTTCGTAGCTCTTTACACCATCGAGAAATGGGGACGTCGCACGTTGATATTGATTGGTGCCGGTGGTTTGGGACTTATCTATCTAGTACTTGGCACATGCTACTTTATGGGCATGACAGGTTTCCTTATGGTAGCACTTGTGGTAGCAGCCATCTCTGTATATGCTATGACTCTTGGTCCTGTAACTTGGACATTGTTGGCAGAGATATTCCCCAATCGTGTGAGAGGTATCGCAATGGCAACATGTACATTCGCCCTTTGGGTAGGTTGCTGTACACTGACTTTCTCATTCCCATCCATGAATGCAGCGTTGGGTAGCAGTGGTACTTTCTGGATCTACAGCGCCATCTGTTTCTGCGCCTTTGTATTCCTGCTGCGCAACTGTCCAGAGACAAAAGGCAAGAGCCTCGAAGAGTTAGAAAAAGAATTAATAAAGAAATAAAAGTATGGTAAAAGCTTGGAGAGAAATCGTAACTATTCCTACGTATGAGGTAGGAAAGCCGGAGAAGAGCCCCATCTTCTTGGAGAAGAGAGTGTATCAGGGATCGAGTGGTGTTGTATATCCCTATCCCGTCATCGAGTCGATGAGCGACGAGAAGAAAGATGTTGACTATCATGCCATCTGGATTGAGAATGAGTATATCAAGGTGATGGTGCTGCCAGAACTTGGCGGACGTGTGCAGATGGCATACGACAAGATCAGAGAGCGCCACTTTGTGTATTATAATCACGTCATCAAGCCAGCACTCGTTGGTTTGGTTGGTCCTTGGATCTCCGGAGGTATTGAGTTCAACTGGCCTCAGCACCATCGCCCCAGTACCTATATGCCCGTTGATTCTACCATCGTGGAGAATGAGGACGGCTCAATTACTGTATGGGTGAACGAGATGGAGCGTATGTTCCACCAGAAAGGTATGGCAGGATTTACACTTCGTCCTGGTTGTGCTTATCTGGAGATTCAGGGTCGTGTGAGCAATCGCACCAACATGCCTCAGACCTTCCTGTGGTGGGCAAACCCAGCTGTAGAGGTGAACGATGACTATCAGAGTGTGTTCCCACCCGATGTCAATGCTGTGTTCGATCATGGTAAGCGTGCTGTATCGAGCTTCCCTATCGCTACCGGTACCTATTATAAGATGGACTATTCTGCTGGTGTAGATATCTCTAACTACAAGAATATCTATGTACCAACCAGCTATATGGCTGTTAACTCGAAGTACGACTTTGAAGGAGGCTATGAGAACGACACCAAGGCAGGTATGCTGCATGTAGCCAGTCATCACTTCTCTCCTGGTAAGAAGCAGTGGACCTGGGGTAATGGTGACTTCGGACGTGCTTGGGATCGTAACCTCACTGACGAGGCGACACCTGAGGAGGCTAAGAAGTGGGGTGTTGATCGTAAGGGATTCCGTCCTTACATAGAGTTGATGGCAGGTGTGTATACAGAGAACCAGCCTGACTTTACATGGCTGATGCCTTATGAAGAGAAACAGTTCGTCCAGTATTTCATGCCATATCGTGAGATCGGTATCGTGAAGCAGGCTACCAAGGACTTCGTAATGAACATTGAAGAGGGTGGTCACTTCAAGGTGCTTGCCACCTCTAAGCAAGAAGTGCGCATAGTGCTTAAAAATAAGAACGGTGAGCTTTATTATGACAAGTTTGTAACACTATCGCCAGAGGCGGTGCTGGAGGAAAAAGTAAATGTAAATGGGGCAAAGTTGAACGATTTGTTCTTCACCATTCTCTCACCTCTCACCATTCCCGCTGGCGCGCCTACCCGTAGCCTTTCTCACCCCTCACCTCTACTTACTTGGTTTGCTGAGGACGATGAGATTCGTCCTATCCCTGATGCTGCTGAGGCTGCACTGTCACCACAAGATACCAAGACCAACGATCAGCTCTTCCTCACAGGACTTCATCTGGAGCAGTATCGCCACGCCACGTGGTCAGCCCTCGACTATTACGAGGAGGCTCTGCGTCGTGATCCCAACGATGTGCGTTGCCTGAACCAGATGGGACTATGGTATTTGCGTCGTGGTCGTTTCAGCACGGCAGAGGAATATCTGCGTCGTGCCGTCAAGATCTGGCAGAAGCGCAATCCTAATCCTTACGATGGTGAGGCTATCTTCAATCTCGCCCTTTGTTTGAAGTATCAATATCGCTTGCAGGAGGCTTATGGATTTTTCTGGAAGTCAACATGGAACAAGGCTTGGGCAGATGCAGGTTATTTCGAGGCTGCATGCATCAGTATGAGTGAAGGCCGTTATGAGGATGCACTCGATGAGGTGGAACGATCTCTTTCGTTCAACAGCAATAACCACAAGGCCCGTGCCCTGAAGGCTGCCGTTCTGCGTAAGTTGGAACGAAACGAGGAGGCGTTGCTGTGGGTTGCGGAGTCATATAAGAAAGACCACTTTAACTATGGCTGTATGCTCGAGGAGCATCTCCTTACGGGAAATCAGGAGCCTCTTGACCGTATCGTCGAACTGATGCACGGCAATGTATATAACTATCACGAGCTGGCTATCGACTATGCTCAGGCAGGTCTTTGGCAGGAGTGTATCGACGTGCTCCAAATGGAAGATGCACAGAACCATCCTATGACTTATTATCACATGGGCTATGCCTTGTCGATGATGGGTGAACAGGATAAGGCTAATGAGTGCTTTAAGAAGGCTGAACAGACAGATTCTTACTGTTGTTTCCCAAATCGTCTGGATGATATCCTCGCATTGGAGTGCGCCAAGGCCTTGAACCCTGAAGGAGCTAAGGCTCCATATTATCTGGGGTGTCTGTATTACGACAAGCGTCAGTATGATGTGGCCATTGCCAACTGGGAGCGCTCTTCTGAACTCGACGCTACATTCCCAAGTGTATGGCGCAATCTGGCTCTGGCACGCTTCAACAAACAGGATCAGCAGAATGAGGCTTTGGAGATGATGAAGAAGGCATTCAGTCTTGACGAGACAGATTCCAGAATCCTTATGGAACTTGACCAGCTTTTCAAACGATTACAGATGCCACATACAGATCGTTTGGAATTCCTTCAGAAGTATCCACAGTTGATAGCCCAGCGCGATGACCTTGTGCTCGAGGAAATAACCCTTCTGAACCAGCTTGGAAGATACGAAGAGGCTATGGAGAAGCTCGATGCCCACATCTTCCACCCATGGGAGGGAGGCGAAGGCAAGGTACCCACTCAGTATCAGATCTGTCGAGTGGAACTGGCTCTCAGAGCCATCGCAGCAAAGGACTACGATAAGGCAATAGCTCTGTTGGAAGAGTGTCTGGAGTATCCTCACCATCTGGGCGAAGGCAAACTCTACGGTGCTCAGGAGAATGATTTCTACTATCTGCTTGGTATCGCCTATGATGCACTTGGACAGAAAGATAAAGCTCGTGAGTGTTGGGAAGAGGCCACCAAAGGCCCACAGGAACCAGCTGCCGCTATGTACTACAATGATGCTAAACCCGACAAGATCTTCTATCAGGGAATGGCTCTCTACAAACTGGGCCGTGAGGATGAGGCACATGGACGATTCTATAAGCTCATAAACTACGGCAAGCAGCATATCTTCGAGAAACAGGTGATGGACTACTTCGCAGTCTCACTGCCCGATCTGTTGATCTGGGAGGACAGCCTCGATACCAAGAACCTTATACATTGTAAGTACATGCTCGCATTGGGCTACTACGGCATGGGTGAGAAGGAAAAGGCAGAGAGATATCTAAAGGAAGTAGAGGCTCTGGATTGTAATCATTTAGGAATTCTCCAGTTCAGAAACTTTATAAAGAAAAATAGAAAGGAATGAAGAAATGTATTACTTTTGCACTGCTGGCATTACCCCTTTTTGTGTTTGCTCAACAGCGTTTGGATTTAAGCGGAGAATGGAAAGTATCACTTAACAATCGTGGTAATCAAACTATCATGCTCCCCAATACCCTGGATGGTGCTGGCATAGGAGAACCAAACACTCTCAGTCCGGCATTGACAAAGCCTCAGCTTTCGAGACTCACCCGTAAGCATTCTTTTATTGGCGAAGCTAAGTATCAGCGTGAGATAACCATCACAAAGGAAATGGCTGGCAAACCGCTGGAACTATTGCTTGAGCGAGTGATGTGGCGCAGTCGTCTGCTTATTGACGGACAGGATGCTGGTCAGATACAGGAGAGCCTGGTAAGTCCCCATGTATTTCATATCAAAGGACTTACTGAAGGCAAGCACACTCTCACACTGTTCATCGACAACAGAAAATTGCATGAGATATCAGTAGATAATCTGGCGCATAGCTATACCAACGATACACAGATAATGTGGAACGGTGTGCTTGGTCGCATGGAACTGAATGTGGCTCCTGTTATCACCGATGTTCAGATATATCCTGACATTGAGAAGCAGCAGGTGAGCATCAAGGTCAGGGGTAGTGCTGCTGACTATGGATTCACGCTTGATGGTTGTAGTGTAGTTCCGACTAAGGTTGGTGATGGTGAGTATGTACTTCCCATCAGTAATATGAAACTGTGGGATGAGTTTACCCCAAATCTCTATACCTTGACAGCTACTACTTTGCCATCCTCTTCACTCTCCGTTTCCTTCGGCATGCGTAGCTTCAAGGCCAAGGGCAATCGCCTGCTCATCAACGGCAACCCCACTTTCCTCAGAGGCACGCTGGAGTGCTGCATATTCCCATTGACGGGAACGCCTCCAACAGACGAGCGTGATTGGATGAAGGTGTTTACCACAGCCCGCGAGTACGGACTTAATCATCTGCGTTTCCACTCCTGGTGTCCACCAGAGGCTGCTTTCCGCGTGGCTGATAAGATGGGATTCTACTGTCAGGTTGAGCTGCCAAACTGGTCGCTTAAGGTAAACCAGGATTCTGCTACTGCCAAGTTCCTGTATCAGGAGTTCGACAATATCATTCGTAACTATGGCAATCATCCATCGCTTTGCATTATCAGTTGTGGTAATGAGCTTCAGCCAGATTTCAAGTTCCTTAATGAACTTACACTTTATATGAAGACTCAGGATCCTCGTCACCTTTACGTCACCTCAACCTTCACCTTCGAGAAAGGTCATGGTGTGAAGCAGGAGCCAGAGGATGATATCTTCATCACACAATGGACAGACAATGGTTGGGTTCGTGGACAGGGCGTATTCGATGAAAGAGTTCCCGACTTCAAGAGCGATTATCGTGAGGCTGCCAAGAACATCACTGTTCCATTGGTGAGCCATGAGATTGGTCAGTACAGCGTATATCCAAATATTAAGGAAATAGATAAGTACACTGGCATTCTCGATCCACTTAACTTCAAGGCTATCCGCAACGACCTGCAGAAGAAAGGACTGCTGCATAAGGCAGATGACTATCTTAAGGCCTCAGGCAAGCTGGCCGTAATCCTATATAAGGAAGAGATAGAGCGTGCCATGAAGACACCTCAGCAGAGTGGATTCCAGCTTCTCGACCTTCACGATTTCCCAGGACAGGGAACAGCCCTCGTAGGACTGCTCGATGCCTTCTGGGATTCCAAGGGACTTGTTGAGCCCCAGCGTTTCCGTGAGGCCTGTGCTCCAGTAGTTCCCCTGGCTCAGTTTGATAAGGCGGTCTGGAAGGCAGATGAGACCTTTACGGCTCGTGTTGACATCGCCAACTACTCCTTGGAATCTATGGAGGGTAAGACAATCTGTTGGCAACTTACTGATGAGATGGGCGATGTCTATGCTGAAGGTTCCGGCAAAAATATCAGCATATCATTAAATAAGGTATCTGAGGCAAAACGTCTGGAGCTTATCGTCAGCATCAAGGACACCCCATGGCGTAATCGCTGGAACATCTGGGTTTATCCTGATGTGATTATGCCACAGGACAAAAAGATACTCGTAACCTCTAATATCGACGAGGCAATGAAAGCTCTCAATAAAGGCAAGAAGGTCCTTTTCTCGCCAAAGAAAGAGACTGTAAAAGGACTCGAAGGCAAGTTCCTGCCTGTGTTCTGGAGTCCGGTACACTTCCCTAAGCAGGCTGGCACCATGGGACTGCTCTGCGATCCCCGTCATCCTGCCCTGGCTCATTTCCCAACAGACATGCACAGCGACTGGCAGTGGTGGAACCTGGTTAAGCGCAGTCGTGTGATGGTGCTCGACAGCATTGCCCCCGTATCACCTATCGTAGAGAGTGTAGACAATTTCGTCAATAACCGCCGTCTGGCTCAGGTCTTCGAGACAAAGGTAGGCAAGGGTAGTCTTATTTTCTCCAGCATCGACCTGCTAACAGACAGCAATCTGCCAGAAATACGTCAGATGCAGTATAGTCTGCTTAGATATATGCAAAGCACCGAGTTCCATCCATCTACTTCGTTATCAGAGTCCCAGCTTCGCAGCCTTTTACTCAACGAGGCAACAGAGCAGAAGACGGGTGCAACATCTATATATGATTAGAATGGAAAATGCGGCAACATCTATTGTTTATCTGAGTTCATTCGTTTTATAAGTGATAACCCTAACGTTATTAGCGTAATTGGTTTATAATAAGTACGTTAAATATGTTAGGGATACTTTTTAACCCTAACAAATCCCTCACCTCAACCCTAACATCTGAGGTATGAGGGTAGGAGTGAGGGTTGATGTTAGGGATTAGGTGAGGGATGGATTTCTGAAAGTTGCTTATTATGAGGTGATTACACTCTAAAATGTTAGGGATTGGCATTTTTTGCAAATAATCCTTTATTATTTTTTAGCTTGAGCCACTTATTTCATAATAAGTCCATCTATTTTTCAGATAGTTTCCTCATAAAGGAAACAAATTGTTCCCCACCTGGGAACATTTTATTCCCACTGTGGGAACAAAACATTCCCAGGCTGGGAATATCTGCTAAGCAGTAAGCTAAAGGAAAGTTAGGGAAGCTTCTTACGATAACCCTTCGATTTCCCCATTAACGATGGTGATACGCTCGGCCTGCGGACTCTTTGGCAGTCCTGGCATACGGAGCATGTCGCCGGCGATGGCCACAATCATCTCGCTGCCACAGTTGAGAATGACATCGCGGATACGGATAGTGAAACCCTCTGGGGAACCATAACGGGTAGAATCGGCTGAGAAAGAGAACTGGGTCTTGGCGATGCATACAGGATAATGGGCAATAGTTCCATCTTCGTCGGTGAAGGTGGCACGTAGCGCCTCCAGTTTTTTCTTCGCCGTCTTGCTGTACTCCACAGCAGCAGCTCCATAGATACGTTTGCAGACTTTTTCAATTTTGTCTTCTAACTGATCAGCCTCCTTGTAGGTAAAGTGGATGGGCAGCGGTTGTTGTCTTTCAATCGTGTCAACGACGGTCTGTGCCAATTCTGTGGCGCCTTCACCTCCCTTTAAAAAAGCCTCGTTTACGGCAAAGCCCACACCCAAGTCTTCACAGTTCTTACGCACAATGTCAATTTCATCATCAATATCGGTGTCGTGACGGTTGAGTGTGACCACGACTGGCTGTCCAAAGCCCTGCATATTGCGAATGTGACGATTAAGATTCTTCAGGCCCTCTGTTAATCCTTTGCTATTAGGCTCTTTGATCTGTTCGAGGTTCACGCCACCATGCATCTTCAGTCCCTGGGTAGTGGCAACGATAACCACCAAACGAGGTTGAAGTCCGGTCTTACGGCACTTGATGTCGAAGAATTTCTCTGCACCGAGGTCTGCACCAAAGCCTGCTTCAGTAACAACATAGTTGCAATAACTCATGGCCATCTTTGTGGCCACGACACTTGAACATCCATGTGCAATATTGGCAAATGGACCACCATGGACAAAGGCTGGTGTATTTTCTGTCGTCTGTACCAAATTGGGGGAAAGGGCATCGCGCATCAGTACGGTAATAGCTCCTGCCACACCTAGGTCTTTCACTTTGAATAGTTTGCCATCAGCCGTAATGCCCAGCACAATATTCTCAATTCGCCGTTGCAAATCCTCCTCACTGGTCGCCAGACAAAGAATAGCCATCAGTTCTGAAGCTGGCGTGATATCAAAGCCAGTCTCAGAAACCACGCCATCGCCCTTTAAGCCTGTCACTACATTACGCAAAGCCCGGTCGTTCACATCGAGCACACGTTTCCAGAAGATCTCACGCAATGAAAAGCCATCCTTTCGGTGCTGGTATAGGTAGTTGTCGAGCAAGGCACTGATGGTGTTGTGAGCAGAAGTTACAGCATGGAAGTCACCCGTAAAATGCAGATTGATCTTCTCCATCGGCAACACCTGAGCATATCCACCTCCAGCAGCACCGCCTTTCATACCGAAACAGGGGCCCAGCGAAGGCTCACGAAGCGCTACGGCAGCTTTCTTCCCCAAACGATTGAGACCCAAAGTCAGACCGATGCTAACAGTGGTCTTTCCAATACCCGCCTTCGTTGGACTGATGGCAGTCACTAGAATCAGACGACTTTCCTTTACCTTCTTCTCATCAATGAGTGTTACCGGCACTTTGGCCATATAACGTCCATATGGTTCTATTTCCTCTAGGGCGATTCCTAACTGTGAGGCAATGTCGCCAATAGGCTTCAACTCACATTCCCGTGCTATCTGTATGTCAGTTTTCATATTGATATATTTATTCTTTCGTTGGCAAAGGTATTAATTTTTTGCAAAACAACAAGGATTTCTCCCTCAAATAGATAGTTGTTTGTTTGATTTTTATTCTTTTTCACTTTTGTTTTGATGCTGTTTAAAGAATAATACGTATTTTTGAACAAATTTGCTATTGATTTACGAATAAATAATTGTATTTTTGCAGCAAAAACGTAATTTTATGATGAGAAGACACTAGTGAATAAAGTATAAGCATAAATGAAAAAAGTTATATTATTGACAGTCCTGTTAGCACTGGCTCTGACTATAGAGGCAGGAAATGTACCCGTTGTGACATGGGATAAGTATAGTTTGATTATCGATGGGCGCCGTGTATGTCCTGTGATGGGCGAGGTACATTATTCCCGTATCCCTGCTGATGAGTGGAGTGGGGAAGTGAGGAAGATGAAGGATGGCGGAGTTACTGTCATCGCCTGTTATGTATTCTGGAACCATATCGAGGAGACAGAAGGTTTGTTCGACTGGAGCGGACAGCGTAACCTGCGTCAGTTCCTTGAGGTATGCAAGGCGGAAAATATGCCGGTGGTGCTGCGAATAGGCCCGTTCTGTCATGGTGAGGTGCGTTGTGGAGGTATACCCGACTGGCTGTTTGGAAAGGGATGTAAGATGCGTTCAGAAGACCCTGTGTTCCTGAAATATACTGAGCGGATATATCGTCAGATCTTCACCCAGGTGCAAGGTCTGCAGTGGAAAGATGGTGGTCCGGTGATGGCGATGCAGTTTGATAACGAATACCGTGGACATGGTTCTTATCTGATGGCTCTGAAACGAATGGCTAATGAGATAGGCTTCGACCTGCCGTTCTATACCCGTACCGGATGGCCTGAGCTGGCATCGCCTGTGCCTTTTGGAGAGATGATACCTCTCTACGGAGACTATGCCGACGGCTTCTGGGAGCGTTCTCTCGAGGAGACAGCAGGCAACTATTATAAGGCTTTCAATTTCAAGGCTTTCCGTTCGTCTACTGCCATTGCAACAGAACAACTCGGTGATCAGAAAGAGAAACTTAACGAGGGCGACGAACAGTATCCTTATTTCACTTGTGAACTCGGAGGCGGTATGATGACTGCCTACCACCGTCGTCCATACGTCTATCCAGAGGATGCCTATTCGATGGCTATCGTAAAGTTGGGCAGCGGCTCTAATCTGTTGGGTTACTATATGTATCATGGAGGTACCAACCCTGATGGAAAGACGTGGCTAAACGAGATGCAGCGCACACCGGCAACAAACTATAACGACATGCCAGTGAAAACATACGATTTCCAGGCTCCGCTTGGCGAGTTCGGACAGAATAACCCTCACTACTTTATGCTTCGCAAGATTCATCTCTTTATGCAGGACTGGGGTGACATTCTTGCACCTATGGAGGCGAGCTTCCCTTGTAAGCAGGATATTAAGAAAGGTGATGATTCTTTCCTGCGCTGGGCAGTCCGTTCGAAAGATGGCAGTGGCTTTATCTTTATTAATAACTATGAGCGACTGCAGAACCTCTCTGCAAAGAAGGGTGTGCAGCTAGAGGCCTGTGGGGTGAAGCTGCCAAAACTGAATATCCCTGCTGGTACGATGTGTATCCTGCCTGTAAATATCGATGGTATCCGCTATGCCACAGCTCAGCTTATCGCCAAGCGAGACGGGAAGATATATCTGGAGCAGATAAAGGGCATACCCACCACTTTGGCTGTTGGCAACAAGGTACTGAGAAACGTGAAAGCCAAGGGAACTAATGTACCTGTATATAAGAATATCTATCTGCTTACTCCCAATCAGGCAGAGAGACTGTTCTTGGATGACGAAGGACATCATGATGTCGCAATCAAGGCCCCAACAATAAATAAGATTCGTGAGGCCGGAAAGCTGCGTACCATTACCATAGGTGTTAATAAGGTTGCTGAAGAGCCTTCTGATGAGGACTTCAATCAGGCAGCCGTATACACCATCGATCTGCCGGACGTCGACAGGACTGATCTCCTCTTGAATATCGACTACCGTGGCGATGTGGCACGTCTATATGCCGATGGTAAACTGATAGATGATAACTTCTACAATGGCCGTCCGTTCCTTTATGGTTTATGGCGACTTCCTAAGGATTGTAAGCAGTTGGAACTCCGTATCATGCCCCTGCAAAAGGATATGCCCATCTATTTTCCCCGTGAGGCAGACACCACCCTTGGTGAACAGGTAAACAGAGTTACCATACACCATCGACATCTCCAGCAGTGGCTATTCGTTGAAAAATAACAGCTGTTCGTTGAAAAAATCGTCGGTTTTCCATGTTTTTCCCTTATCTTTGTAGCGGTAAATTATAAAAAACTGTTATAGGATGAGGAAAAAACTTTTATTATTCATGCTGTTGATAGGAAGTATGGCTCTGCATGCCGAAGACTATACCTATCTTACCTTTGAGACTACTGACGGAGCGAAAGTATCTGTATCGGTATCTTCGCTGAGTATAACAATCTCGGGTACGACGTTAACCGCTGGCGACCAGTCGTTCACTCTATCGAATCTGAGCAAGATGTATTTCTCTAGCTCCAATGAAACTACCGGCATCGAGTCGTTTACCATTGTCGATGGGGATGATATTACTGAAATCTACGACCTGAAAGGCAGCAAAGTATCGAAAGATCAGATGCATAAGGGAGTATACGTAGTAAAGAGCAAAAACGGAACACATAAAATCACAGTAAGATGAAGAAGCTTTTAACTCTATTATCCGTTGTTCTTGTCGCCATTACGGCAATGGCACAGACCTTGAACGTACAGGTGGGCAATGTGACCTATCAGTTTCCTGCATCGCAGACAGGCGAGATGACCTATAGTGATGGTACAACGCTGACTATCCTTAATAAGGTTTTCACATTGAGCGAAATAAGTTCGATGACGATTGACAACACTGAGGTTACCGATGGAACTATCGGTGTGGTATATGATGGCGCATCTGCAAAGGTTACTGTGGCTGGAAACATCGCACAGTATGTAACCCCAACCGTTAGCGGAGCTCATGTAAGTATCGCACAGAGTGATGACCTGGCAACAGAGATAACCTATAACCTCAGCGGATCATCAAGCGATGGCGAGTTCTATATGTCGGGCTCCTACAAGGCAACAATAGAACTCAATGGCCTCACGCTGACCAATACAACTCCGTTAAATAGCGGTGCTGCCGTACACATCCAGAACGGCAAGCGCATCAAGGTTAAGGTAGTTACAGGTACCACCAATACTCTCACTGATGCAGCCAGCGGTTCTCAGAAGGGTTGCCTATATATCAAAGGTCATGCCGAGTTTGCACAGAAGGGTACGCTAAATGTTGTGGGTAATAAGAAGCATGGCATCAAGACCGGTGAGTATTTCACCATCAAAAATTCCACTATCAATGTGACTTCTGCTGCAGGCGACGGCATCAACTGCGAGCAGTACTTTCTTATGGAGAGCGGTAACATTACTATCAGCGGAACGAGCGACGATGGTATCCAGTGCGATATCGAGGATACCACCACAGGATCTACTGGCGAGAAAACCGACCATGAGGATGAGGACAGCGGAAATATTTATATCTCCGGAGGAACTATCGATATCAACTGCTCTGCAATAGCAGCCAAAGGCATCAAGGGCGAAGGTGATATGAACATCAGTGGCGGTACTATCACCGTAAAGACTACCGGCAACGGCGAGTGGGACAGCGAGGATTCTGAGACCAAGGCTGCCTGCGGTCTGAGCTGCGATTGCAATATGAACATCAGTGGAGGTACACTCAACCTGACAGCTACCGGTTCAGGTGGTAAAGGCATGAAATGCGATGGCGTGATGACTATCTCCGATGGCACCATTACAGTAGTCACCTCGGGCGGACTCTATTATAATAACGGTTCGACAGAGAATACCAATTATACAGGCGACACAGATCGCATAAGCACTAACTACTACTCTTCACCCAAGGGTATCAAGGCTGGCGTGAAGACTCAGAACGGCAACAGCTACACTTATTCAGGTGGCTTGAATATCAAGGGCGGTACCATCAGCGTAACTACCAGCGGACGTAATGGCGAGGGTATTGAGAGTAAGAACTACCTCAATATCACAGGTGGTCATGTTACCGTTAATGCATACGATGACGCCATCAATGCGGCTCAGGATCTGACCATCGAAGATGGGTATGTCTATGCCCGTGCTACCAACAACGACGGTATCGATGCCAACGGCAATCTCTATATCAAGGGTGGAGTGGTATATGCTATCGGCACCACCTCTCCTGAAGTAGCTATCGATGCAAACAGCGAGGAACAGAAGAAACTATACTTCACTGGCGGAACCCTTGTGGCTATCGGTGGTCTGGAGTCAGGAAGCAGTCTCTCACAGTCTTGCTACTCATCATCTTCATGGAGCAAGAATACCTGGTATGCCCTTTATAACGGCAGCGATGTGGCTCTGGCATTCAAGACCCCATCGAGTGGAGGTAACACACTGGTAGTATCTACTTCAGGCACAACATCCCTGAAGTCGGGTGTAACTGTCAGTGGCGGCACAGAATATTTCGGTGGCGTAGCTAATATCGGAGGCTCTGTCAGTGGCGGTTCCAGCGTCTCGCTCTCATCTTATACAGGTGGCAATAGCGGTCCTGGTGGTGGCGGTGGCCCAGGTGGTGGCGGCCCCGGCGGTGGCGGATGGCATTAACTTAGGATTTGTTTTTTGCTTGCTTATCCGTATCTTTGAATATGTCGAAAGTAGGCTGAACCACAGAAAAACTCAAATTTATTTGGTTTTTCGTTTGGTTTGTACTATCTTTGCATCCGAGATAAAGGATGAGCATACTGAGGAGATTATATATGGCCGCACTGATGGCCGTCATGGTGATGCTGACCGCGACGGCGCAGACATCGGGTGCTGATGACGACCGCATCGCACAGTTGGAGAAGGACATGTACCGCTACTTCAGCTCGAGCGCGACAGACAGTTTCATGTACATCACGGACCAACTGATAGAGGCGTGCCGCAAGGCTGGACCCAGCCAGGAGCGATTGTTCTACAAGGCATGGTCGAACCAGGCTATCTATAGTTTCAACAAGGTATCACGCACGCGCGGACTGGAACTGGCCCACCAGATTCACGACTACGCCTACCAGCATGACAGTAAGTTCGGGCTCTACACGTCTACGTATGCGCTGGCCACAATGTCATCGAGCCTGAGCCACTATGACCAGGCCGAGCGCGAGTTCAACGAGGCTATCAGCTACCAGCACCGCTTCTTCCCTGACGAGAGCGCTGCAGCTCCCTACTTAGGAATGGCGAAAATCTACGTCAATCAGAAGAAGTCCGAGAAAGTACTCGACTGTGCCCGTAAGGCATTGGCCGAGCCCGATGTCATCATGCAGCACAAGCTGTCAGCGTGGAGCTATATCTGCTTAGCATACCATGAAGACCAATACAGTCGCGACGACTTCAACCGCGCCTATGCCGAGCGCGAGAAGGTGAAGCGCGAAAACGGGCACGATGACAGCTTCGGTTCTGCCGTTAATTTCTACTATGCCATGAAGAACGGCCGCTACGCTGAGGCCCTAAACATCGCCACCAACATCAAAGGTGGTAGCGACCGCCTGGAATTCATGGCCAAAGCTTACGCCAACCTCGGCGACTACCGGCAGGCATACCTCTATCAGATGCGTTACAAGAAATACCGCGACTCTGCCAACACCGCAGAGGTGCAGCAGATGTCCTACGAGTATGCCGCGCAGCTTGATGTGACACGGGCAGAAAACGAGGCCAAGGACCTGCGACTCTCCAAGCTGGACCTACAGATACAGGCCGCCTTGGCTATCATCCTCATCACCCTCGCCTTCTTCATCTTCTACTATTTCCGCCGCCGCAAGCAGATGCAGAAACTGCGTCAAGCCTACAACCAACTGGCCGACACGACTTTTGCCAAGGAACGCATCGACAGCGAACTGCGCATCGCACGCGACATACAGATGTCGATGGTGCCACGCACCTTCCCCGCATTCCCTGACCGCCGCGACATAGACCTGCACGCCATCATCGTTCCTGCCAAGGAGGTGGGTGGCGACCTCTACGACTTCTTCCTGCAGGACGACCGTCTCTTCTTCTGTCTGGGCGATGTCAGTGGCAAGGGCGTTCCAGCTTCGCTCACCATGGCTGTCACCGTCAACCTGTTCCGTACTGTTGCCAAGGAAGGCTTTCCTCCGGAGGTTATCGCCACAAAAATGAACGAAACGATGGCTGCCGACAACGAGAGTGGCGTATTCGTTACCATGTTCATCGGCATCATCGATCTCAAGACTGGCAACCTTGACTACTGCAACTGCGGTCACAACCCTCCCATCTACGGCGAGCGACGCAAGCACACCACGCAGACCGTATTCAGCTTCCTCGACGTCGAGTCAAACGTTCCGATCGGACTATGGGCCGACTACTCCTTCATCGGAGGACACCTTAGCGACATCCGAGGCAGTTTGCTCTTTATCTACACCGATGGTGTCAACGAAGCCGAGAATCACTCGCAGGAGCAGTTTGGCGAGAAACGCATGCTTCGCGTACTCCGTGAGTCCACACAGCCTTTCGGCGAGCGCACCCCAAAGACCCGTTCCCACTTCCTCATAGAAGAAATGAAATGCGCCCTCGATGCCTTTGTCGACGGCGCCGAGCAGAGCGATGATTTCACCATGCTTTGCGTGAGCATAAAATAGAGGTGAGAACTAAGAATCAGGCATGGTTATCGCATGGAATCCAGAGCCAGAAGGTTGAGCCGCGGTTTTCACCGGCGCTGATAACACCGATATCGCCTCCACAACTATCAGCAATCGACTTACAAATGGCCAGGCCCATACCGGTGCCCTGCACGAACTCGTCGAGTTTTACGAAGCGCTCGAAGACTATCTTTTGCTTGTCCTTGGGGATGCCCATGCCGGTGTCCTCGCAGTAGAGGTACATGCCGTGCTTCTCGTAGCGGTAGCCCAGTCTGACGTGGCCGTGTTCTGTGAACTTCACGGCGTTGGTGACGAAGTTGGTGAGCACCTGCTGGACGCGCTCGAAGTCGAGCGTAGTGACGAAGGTGTCGTATGGATTCTCCTTGATGAACTTCAGATTCTTACTCTGCACACGTTGCTGTAGGGTCAGGCAGATGTCGTCGAAGGCTATGGCGAAGTCTATGGTCTCTGGCTTGATGGTAAGCGTACCCCCGCTCATTGATGAGGCCTCGATGATGTCGTTGATGAGTCGTTGCAACATGTCACTGGAGTTACGAATGATTCGGACGTACTCGCCGCGCTCAGGGTTGTTGCCCAGCGTGTCGAGAATGCCGGTAAACCCGACGATGGCGTTTAGTGGCGTGCGCAACTCGTGGGTCATCGATGCCATGAAACCACTCTTCATCCTGACACTCTCGTTGGCCTGCGTGGTGACGGTCTGCAACTGTCGGCGGGCTTCTTCGAGTTTTGTGTTGTCGACGATGATGTGCATCCTGCCGTCGTCGCCCTGCTCCAAGTGCCGGTCGCTATGTTCCAATAGGAAGGCCAGAGTTTGCTTTTTGTTCTCAATGTCAGTCCGGATGTCGTTAACCTTCTTGTCGTGCAGATGACGGTCGTGGTCGCGGTTGCGGTCCTCGGTGACGTCGAGTGTGGTGATGAAGTAGTTGCAGGTCTCTCCATCGCTGTTGAATAACGGCAGGATGAAGAATTCGATGTAGCGGTCGATACCCATCTCTGGGTAATTCATGTGTTGGCATACGAGCATGTCGTTGCGACTGTCGGGCGAGTAGATATTGCGGAACAACGGGACGTCGAACATGCAGACGGTCTCCCAGAATCGCTTGTTCTCGGGTTGGTCGTCGGTCATGCCGCAGAGCTGCCGCATGTTGTCGTTGAGGTCGATGAGCCAACCGTCCTTGTCGTAGAATGACATGGCGATGAACGGGATGTTTGACAGTTGCTCATACTTCTTTACGAGTTCGCGTTCAGCCTTGTTCTCCTCAAGGTCGTGGGTAACGTCGTGGATGGCGTTGACAACGTATGCGGGGTGTCCTTCGTTGTCGAGCTCCAGGATGGCATGACCATGGAAACTGAGCCATTGGGGATTGTCAGCAGTAGCGCTGTTGTATAGTTTGTTCAGCACAAACTGGCGCTCACGGCCTTCGGTCAGACGCTTCATCTTCTGGGTGAACTCCTCTTGCTGGCTGGGGTGGATGTGGCTTGTAAATTCAGCCAATGTCAGACCTTCCTTGGGCAGTATCTGCCCGTAGTTGTTTGTCATCCGGTCGTTCTTGATGTCATAGACCATGATGTCGAAATTGCCCATGTGCAGGGCCTTGTACATCATGCTGTTCAGCTCCGTCGACTTGCGGGCGGAACTCTGAACGTGGGCCTTTGCCAGCCGTGCTAATATGTAGGAGAGGGCTGCCAACAGAAGCACGGCGACGACAATGTAATAGACCATCGGCGACGTGTGGTCCTGGATGCGCTCAGGATGGAACCAACGGTCCTGAATGGCAGCAATCTCACCGCTCTGTTTCAGGCGCGAATACTGGTCGTCAATCTGTTCGATTAATTGCCTGTCGCGGCCGATGATATGGATTTCGGAGATGGGTATACCCACATCGTTGAGCACGATGCCCTCGAGGTTGAGTTCTTTGATTTTCCACTTCAGCGGCTCTTCGCCCCACACGTAGTATTTGTAGTCACCGTTGATCAAACCCGTCAGCGCCACCTTGGGCGTCTGGAACTCCATGCGGCTATTGCGCATCGAGTCGCCGTCCATGAAGTAGAAGGCAGAATAGTCACCGGGTTTGAAGACTGCACCTTCTTGCTCCAACTGTCTGAACGACACCATACCTACGGAATCGGAGTGCATGGCCACGCGGATGCGATTGTAGTTGACGATATTTTCCGAGAGGACGTAAGGCTCACGACGGTAGCGCCGGGCATTGGCCAGAATGATGTCTGCATCTCCGCGCTCGAAGGTTTTCAGGGCGATGCTCCAGTCTTTCATCACGAACTGGCAGGGAAGGTTCAGCTTGTCCATCACGGCCTGCATCACATCGATATTGCTGCCTGAGGGCTGCCCCTTGTCGTTAAGGAACTCGTAGGGTGCCTTGTCCCAGTCGCATACAATAACTACGGGTCGTTGCTTGGTGTATGTTTCTGTGAGTTGCTGAGCCATTGACCTGGTGGCTGTGGCACTGAGCAACAACATGATAATATATGTATATAGGCGTTTCATGGGCTAAGCGGTTTTTTTGCGTTTAATGACTGAGGCGTGACACGGAATCATAATGTAGATGGTGGTGCCTGACCCCTCTTCCGAACTGATCTCTACGGTGCCGCCCATCTGGCTTACCAGCTCCTTGGTAATGGCCAAACCCAATCCCTTGGTATTGTGGGCGCCACCCTGTTCACTCTGGATGCGGGTAAGTTCGGCCTCGGGGATACCCTCGCCAGTGTCGTCGACAGAGATAATCAGTCGTCGACCGATGTAGTCGTAGCGGGCCCTTACGGTACCACGCTTCGTATGCTGAGCGGCATTGCACGTCACCTGTTCGATGACATGGCCAAGGTTTTCGGCATCGATGTCAACGGTCAGCTGCTCATAAGGATTCTCCACGATGTAGTTGGTGTCGGCATTCATGAACTTCATCCAGCCATTGGCACACTGCGACTCAAACAACTCAGCGAAGTTCTGCGGTTTACGATTGATTTCTACCATCCGAGCCTCCAGGCGCGACAGGTAGAGGATGTTGTTGACGATGTGCAACAAGTAGTCGGCATTCTGCTGGATAACCTCGCACAGCTCCGGTTCGTTGGCCGAAGAACTGTTGTCGTTTATCTGCGCCACGTGTTCTACTACGGCATTCATTGGATTGCGAATCTCCTGTGCCATGTTCTTCACGAAACTGTTCTTAGTCTTCTCTACCTCCTGCACCTTCGCAGACTGCAGTTCCATCTGACGCTCTATCCAGTCCATCTCGCTGATGTCGCGTAGCATACCGCGGTATTCCTTCACCTTGCCGTTGTTGTCGTAGTATGGCTCTAAGCGGAAATATAGTATCAATGGCCTTCCACCCGTCGAGCGGAGGCTTGTTCTGATATTATACTCTATAACCTTGTCTTCATATCCGTCCATATTGCTCAACAGACGCATGGCCTGTCGCTGCGACTGCTCGTCGACAAGTGTCATACAACGCGTCTGTGTCAGCGCATGCTGGATGGTGTCGGTGCCTCGGTAGATAGTCAGTGTGTGGGAGTCGGGCGAGTAGGTTACCTGACGTATATCGGTATCGCTGATGGTGGCGTTGATAATATCGGAATATTGTCGCTGTTCGTCGAGCAACTCGTCGATCTTTTTCTGGTTTTCCATCTCCAGGTCTTTGTTGCTTTCCGACATAGTGATGTCGCGGCAGAAGGCGAATACGCCCAGCATCTCACCGGCATCGTCGTGGATAGTCATCAGACGGAACTCTGTTATCATGTCATGACCGACTGTCTGGGTAGCCTGATATCCGTTCATGTCTTCCAAATCCTGCATATCTATGTTGAACATCGAATGGATGTCAACGCCCTTTTCAATGATTTCTTCAGCATTGCATGCGAAGATGTCGCAGGCTTTGGGATTGATGTTTACGAGCTTGCCTTCCTTGTTGAAGAGGATAATGCCCAGAATCGGGGTGTAGAAGATGGACCAGTAGCGCAGCGTGCGCTCTTCGTCGAGCCGCTTCTGCTGCTGTTCCTCCGTCACATCCTTCTTTGTGCCGATGATGACGGCAGGGTTGCCATTCTTGTCGCGGCTCAATACCGACAGCACGATGTGGTAGTCGCGGGCGTTGGTATCGCCGTCTTCTACGTCCTTGGCACGCAGGATCAGCTCAATTTCCTTCTCCATTCCCGAGCTACGCTCGCCTACCCGTAGCCTTTCATCATCGGTCTTCTTGGTATCGGCGAGTTTATCCAGGGCCGACTTCAGAGTGACGAAGTCCTCGTGGCTGTATCGCTGCGAGAACTCCTCCATCGAGTACGTATAGGCCACCTGTCCGTTGTCGTTATGCCAGGAGAATTGGTTTTTCTTTATGTTGTAGGTCCAGATGTGTACCTGACTGGTCTGCAGAATCAGAGCCAGACGATTGTTGCGCTTGACGTTCTCGAGCCTGATCTTCCTGTCTTGGATACGATAGCTGATACCATAGATGGCCATGAAGACGAGTAGTAGCAAGCCGCCACCCAGCAGATACATCATTCCTATCGGCTCTTCCATATCCTGACGCTCAGGATAGAACCATTTATCCTGCAGGGGTTGTATCTTGTCGTTGGTATAAAGTTTGGTGTAGGCCTCGTCGAGTCTGTCGAGCAGTTGCTGGTTGTTCGCCATGAACTTGTACTGTCCGTGCTGCATGTTGACGGGGTACAGTTCCAAGTTGTCGGTGTGATAGCGCTGCATGAGCCATTTCAGCGATAGCGTGTTCCACAGGATTTGACCATCCTCCTTGGCGCTAACTTCCTGAATGGCTTCGCGCATATCCCTGACTGGAATGGCATTCTCGCCCCACCCATACTCCAGCATCAGGTGGTGGACCAGCGAGCTGTCGCAGACTATCACCTTGTGGTTGCTCAGGTCGCGGAAACGTTTGATCTCCACTTCTTTACTCTTCGGCATCACCACGCTTTGAGTGAAGAGTGTGACAGCATTCTTCGAGAATTTTCCAAACTCATCGTGGAATCCTACGGCCAGTCCCAGCATCAGGTCCGATTTCCCTTCTTTCAGGTCGCTGAAGGCTTCCGACTGCGGTTTCAGCCTGATGACGTATGGAATGTCGAGTTCTTTCATGATGAGCCTGATCAGGTCGACATTGAAGCCGTCGGGGTCGCCGTTGTCGTTGAGAAACGAGTAGGGCCATAGGTCCCATACGTCTTCATAAACCAGTGGATTGTTCTCTGAGAATACCCTGGTACTGTCTGGTTTGGCAAATCCTGCTGACAATGAGAGATAGACAGAGAGCAGTAGCATCATTGTTCTCTTGTACCATGCCATTTTATCGCAAGTGGTTCTATGCATATCGTACATCTGTTAGAATATTTTGGGAGCCTTGCCCGGGTTATTTTATTCGGTATAGAAGTTGATCAGGCGTATGAGAGCCTGCTTGCAGACCAGACAGAACTCTGGTTCTTCGTTGGTGCGCATGCGGCAGTTCTCGAAACCTCGCCACACGCCTTTTGACAGATAGCCTCCACCCTCTACGAGTCCGGCCCGCCCCTCAGCTACCAATTGTTCCCACTTGCCAGTGAAGCTGTGTTTCGTGGTGAGATTGGGTTCCCAGGGCTCCGTATCGGCAAAGTACATAGGGTCGCTGTCACCGTATGGATACTCGTCGCCCAGGCCTCCGAAGCTGTGTCCGAATTCGTGGACCACTACCGGACGGAAATGCTCGCCGTGGGCATAGGTCAGGTTGTAGGAGTTGTAGATTCCGCCACCACCGTAGTGATCGGTGTTTACGAGGATTATGATATGTTCGTAGGGTGTGCCTGCCAGCACATCGTGAAGCCGTTTCAGGTGCAGGGTGGTCAGGTAGCGGTCGCTGTAGAACGTGTCGAAATGCGAACCCAGCGCAGTCTGTTTCCAGATGCCCTTCGATGGCTCGCTGGTGCCACTCTCTGCCGATGGAGACATCACCGCCACCATGTTGAAACGGTTCTGCATCTGGCGGAACGGCTCGTGCTGGAACAGCGACTCCATCGCTACCCGGCAGTCATCGAGGAACGTATCCATCTCGTGCTGCTGATAGCCTTCTGCAACATAGGCCACATGTATGCACCGAGTGGTGTCAGCAGCCTGTTGCAGGGTGACGTGAGGAGTAACATGCCGTTCTCCTGCCTTACGAATCAGAATGTCGCTGGGGTCTACGCTGTGCGTCATCGTGGCAACTATCCGCTCATGGTAGTCGCGCAACTCTATGGTAATATCTACTGGCTGCTTGGGAAACGGCACCAGGAAGACGTTTTCGAACGACTTCTGCGTATGCTTTGCCTCGTCGGTGGCGAGCCATTCCTGAAAAAGACTCGAGAAACTGTGACGATAGATAACCTCTCTTGTATTCTTTGTCCTGACGGTGAGTTGACCGTTACCCTTCAAGGGTAATTCGGCAAGTCGATGACGACGCCCATACCAACGGGGCATTACCACCAGTTCGTCGACATACAGTTGTTGGAGCTCATGGTTGCCACTGAATGTATAGTCGATGCGCAGCGTGCGGTCTTCGAAATAGTCTTCAAATCGCTGTGCCCACGTGTTTACTACAGCCAACAACAGGAGAGTGAATATGATAAGTCTTTTCATCATTCGTATAGTTAGGCAAAAATTTTATGGCCTTATAGTAATTTGCATAGTTTTCTGAAGTCCGACTCTTTGCCGTAGCATACAATCTCGTCGTTGGTCACCAAAGGTTCTGTATCTTCTGTAGCATTGACTACTTCTGATTCATTATACTCAATACCGATGAAATTCTGCACCTTCTTCGGCTTTTTGATGGCAATTATCTTCAGATTAAACTCTTCATTGAGATGAAGGTCGTTGGGTGACATTCCGATAAACTGCTTGGGTATTTGAAATTTAAACACACAATACTTATCGTCTACACGGAAAAGTTGGATTTTTGCACCAAGCTCCATCTCGCGTACCAGCGAACGGGCAGCACGTTCCTCAGGAATAAGTATCTTATCGATGTCGAACGCTTGCAAGATGTTTTTGTGCACATAGTCCATGGCACGGGCATAGATGTGCTGTACACCCAACTTCTTCAGTAGGGCAACCACACGTACAGAGGCACCGAGATTCTGACCGATAGCAACAATCACCACATCGACTTTCTTCAGTGGAAGTACCGATAGTGACAGTTCCTCGGTGGCTTCAATCTGAAATGCGGCATCGCACATCTCCTTCACTCTCTCTACGCGGTTGGCGTCATTGTCAGCGGCAATGACTTCATGGCCCAGAGCTGATAACTCATCTACCAGCACCCTGCCGTATGTTCCTAATCCTATAATGATACACTTCATGAGATAATAATATTGTCTTGAGGTAATTTGTAATTCTGATTTTTATACTGCTTGAGTAATGCCTGTGCCAGTGTAACCACACCCACACGACCTATGAACATCAGTATGATGATAAGCACTTTGCTGGTGTATTGCAGTTCCGAGGTGATGCCCAGCGAGGAACCAACGGTTGCGAAGGCTGACACACACTCGAAGACGATTGCTTTCAACGGCAACTGCGGTTCGATGATGGTGATGGTGAAAACGAAAGTGAACAACACAAAGAGACTGGCAAAAATAGCTACATTGGCACGACGGATCGAGTCGATCGAAAGTTCCCTGCCTGCAAACTCCACACGAGTGGTCCCGTGGACGATAGCACGTATATTGAGGAAGGCCACAGCAAAGGCGTTAACCTTCACACCACCGGCTGTTGACTGCGATGCTCCTCCAATCCACATCAGCAACGTATATATGAGAATCGACTGGATGCACATACTGCCCAAATCTACGCTGATGAAACCTGCCGTTCGCGGACTGACAGCGTTAAAGAATGCCTGAGTGATTTTCTCATGTAGCATCATTCCGGCAAAGGTGTTGTTCCACTCAAAGAAACCGATAAGTAATGTTCCGAAAACAATCAGCAGACCTGTGGTGCGCAGTACTATCTTGGTGTTCAGGTCGAACAGGTTGGGCATACTCCAACTGGCATAGTTGACGCCACGCATACTCCTCCAGAAGAAACGTGCCTTCTTATAGGCAATAATCTTCAGATTAACTAATACCGGATAGCCGATACCGCCCAGGATGATAAGCAGCGATATTATGATGTAAAGCCAGCAATTCCCCGTCATCAGCTGAGGCGAACTCAGGCCGTCTTTGTAAATAGAGAATCCTGCATTGCAGAAGGCTGAAACAGAATGGAACGCGCTGAAAAACAGTTCATGATTAAGGTCCAGACCAATCTCGCCATGTGTGTCCATGAAGATAATTAATGCTCCAATCAGTTCAATAACAGCTGTAAAGCCGAAGATGTTCAGCAATGTGGACCATAGCGAAGCCAGCGATTTACTGCTAACCATGTCGCGCACCAGAATCTGGTTGTAAAGGCTGGTGTTGCCCATAAAGAAAAGGGCAAAGAAACTGGTGATGGTCATCACTCCCAATCCTCCCACCTGAATAAGTATCATGATGATGAATTGTCCAAGATAGGTAAACGTGGCTGGCACATCCACGGTGGTTAGTCCTGTTACACATACTGCACTCGTAGCTGTAAACAGCGAGTCGATCCACGGCAGATGAACGCCTGGATGCACGCATCGTGGCATCATCAGCAATCCGGAGCCTACCAGGATAAATACCATGAAGCTGAATGCCATCATCAGAGCCGGATTCATCTTACGGCCCAACAGCCGGATCACCCCGTCAGAGAGGTCGATGATGGATATCAGAAACAGCACCGTAACGTGGAACACACGGTTGTCGAGAATATTCATGATGCCATGGCTGTCGTCTATTCCGGCAAAATTCACTATGACAGGTATTAGAGTGAGCATCAGCAAGGCATTGATACACCATCCAATGAAACTGTATTCCGACTTCAGATAGCCTTTCCGCATCAGCAGCAAATGGCTGCCGCGGTCAATCAGGAATGTGATCCACACCCAGAAGTATAGCAACTTGAGTTCATCCACCTGTCTGTATGTCAACCGGAATCCAAACTCCAGGGCAGCACTCACAATAGTAAATATGGAGGCCATAAAGGATAAGAAAGAGATTACCCCCAGATACGCGTTGATTAATGGTGCTACGTGTTTCTGGTGATAGAATACGTCCCGTTTTCTCTTCTTATTATTCACGGTTTCCAATTTAAATTATATTCGTACTGCCACTTGCGCTTGCGATAGCGATAGTAGATGAGTAGCAGGATGCCGATGGCAAGTGGAATCAGCATCGCTAAGGCAAAGACCGCAAAGAATGCTGCTCCGATGTTCACACCGATGGCTCCACGCGGAACCCATTCTGGTTCGCTATAACATTTCAGACTGTCATTTAAAGCTGCTACTGCCAATGAGTCATTATGTGCCTGGGCGGCATCTATCTTAGCCAGAATACGTTGATACTCTGCTTTCAGATTCGCAGAGTCGGCCTCGTAAGCCTTCATAGCATCTTCATACTCCTGGTGAGAGGCAGCGTATTCTGCTCGTTTTCTGTCTAAATCTTCTTCAGACTCAAAAATCAAATACACAAAAAACACTATCAGCAACGTGCTGACTATCGTAAGCAGACAACCAGCATGATACCAACATCCACTTGGCTTCTTAACATTACTAATAGCGTCATCCATATACAACGTCACAAAGGGGTAAATACTTTTCTGTTGCAAAAATACTAACTTTTTGTGAAACGACCAAATTTTTTTCTATATCTTTGCATCCGAGTGTCACATCGGGGTCAGAGGATACATTGTGACATAGGTTACTCCCAGCACATCAGGTCTTTCTCTATCTCTGGCATCTGGCTACGATGGAACGTAGGCTCTTTGATTCCGCTGCGTTTCTGTTGTCTGTAGTCCTCAAGCAGCTTGAATGCATATTTCCCGAGTCTGACTATCGCCACAAGGTTACATGCTGTAAGCATAGCCATGCACAGATCTCCCAAATTCCATACTATCTCGAGACTCGCCATTGCTCCAAACATCACCAGCACACCACCAGAGAACACCCTATACACAGTAAGGACAGCATTACTTGAGGTCATGAACCGGATGTTCGCCTCACCGTAATAGTAGTTGCCGATGATACTTGAAAAGGCAAAGAGCAATATGGCTATAGCAATAAACGTTGGTCCAAAGGCACCGATTTCAGAGTTGAGGGCAGCCTGAGTGAGTGCTATTCCATTAAGTTCCGGTGTGCTGTACAGGCCACTGATTAGTATCATGAATGCCGTGCAAGAGCATACCAGCAGCGTATCCGTGAAAACGCCTAACGCCTGTATAAGACCCTGTTTTACGGGATGGCTTACGGTGGCTGCTGCTGCCACATTCGGTGCGCTGCCTTCTCCCGCCTCATTGCTGAACAATCCGCGCTTTACACCGTTCATTATCGTTGCTCCGATAGTTCCACCAACGCCCTGCTCCAGTCCGAAGGCATTTGTAATAATTACCTTCAATACATGTGGAATATGTTCGATGTTCATGATAATAATCACCATCACCAGTACAAAGTAGCCTATAGCCATCAGAGGAACCATTACCGCACTGACGTTGGCAATACGCTGAAGACCTCCAAAGATGATAATCAAAGCCACGACCGAAAGGATGCTGCCCACGAGCAGTGGATTCCATCCGAAGGCCTCATACATTGCCCCGCAGATAGTATTGCTCTGGATGGAATTATATGAGAGCCCGAAGGTGATGGTTATCAGCACGGCAAACAGATAGGCCATCCAGTTACAATGCAGACCCCTTTTTATATAATATGCCGGGCCACCAACAAAAGAATCCTTCTGCCGCTGTTTATATAGCTGTCCGAGTGTAGACTCTATGAATGCCGTTGCCGACCCTATCAGAGCGATAACCCACATCCAGAATACTGCTCCCGGGCCCCCGATGGCTATCGCCGTTGCCACTCCCGCCAGATTTCCTGTACCGACACGTGTAGCCACAGATACTGCAAAGGCCTGGAATGAGGATATGTGTTTATGATTCTTGTCTTTGTCTGAAAGACTGTCTGTCCCCGAAGTGGCCGAATCAGCGAGAAGCCTGAGCATCTCACCGACCATGCGAAACTGAACGCCTTTGGTCTTCCATGTAAACCAGATACCACATATTATTAGGACCCCTATCAATACATAGCCCCATATAGCATCGTTAATTTGAGTTATCAGTTCATTCATCTGCAATTATCTTTTTGATGGTGCAAAGGTACTAAATAATTAACGAAAACAACTCAAAGATATTCACGCGGTAGGTATTCCACGAACTCCAGCCCATAGTGGGCCCATCATCTTTTGTTTGAGCTGTTGCGCTTAACACAAACAGCATGCTAAGATATAATGCATATTTCATTTCGATTCGCTTTTAAAGTTTACCACATCCTCGAGAACAATATCGGGGCGCTCGTCGGGGCGCATAAGCTCGAACTCTACGTTATGCAGGCGGATGCCGTCGGCGTGGCGGGCAAAGAGCCCGTAGGCGGGGGTAGGACCTGCCCAACGGGGTTCTGGATAGTTGGTGCCCTGTTCACGATAAGGCTTGGTAGCTCTCTTTCCACCACCGCGATACTGTATGCGGATATTGCTCAACGACACGTTGCGGATGGGATAACCTTCCATGCCGGTGATGATGATACCTGCCAGCGAGTCGCAATCATCGGCTATCACATTGTTGATATATATATCGCGAGCCGATGAAACTTCTGTGCGCTCCTTTGGTCCGCGGTTACGGCAGCCTGTGGTTATATATATAGGGTAGTGGTGAACATGACTCATAGAGATATTATCTACCACAATATTCTCCATGCGCCCCTGGTCTACCTCTTCGAATGCTAGTCCGGAGCTCCACATACAGGTGCAGTTAGAGATGGTAATATTGCGGTAACCGCCGTTGCTCTCAGTGCCCAGTTTTATTCGTCCGCACACCCAGTTTACCTTCTCAGGCACATATGTGCCGTCAAGGAAGGTGCCAAGCTTATATCCCGTCACTATGCAGTTTGTTATAAGAATGTGTTCGCAAAGCACAGGCTTTTTCAGTGCGTATGAGCTTTTCAGCACTATGGCATCGTCGTTAGGCGTGTTAACCTTTGTATTGCTCACCGTGATGTATTTGCAGCAGTCAATGTCTATGCCGTCGCGATTGGTGTCGATGGTCACATTGTCGATGGTGCCGATTTCGCAGCCTGTGACGATGATGGCAAAGTGTCCGCCGCGATAGATGGTGATGTCGCGGATGGTCACATTGCGGCATTGCTTCAGGGCGATGGCCTTGTCGCCAGTACCTATAGATCCGCCTTGCACGTTGCCTGCCTTCTCGGTGTCGCGCTTTGTCAGTCCCTCGCCGTCAATCATGCCACGTCCGGTAATACTGATGTCATGCTGTCCCTCAGCCCAGATAAGCGAGTTGTGGAAGTAGGTGTGCCCGCCGTCCTGATATTCAGGAGCGCCGAACACCTCACTCTCGTCGTATGCCTTCATCTCTGCAGGAGCCGCTAGAATCTTAGCTCCCGCCGAGAGGTGCAGGTCGATATTGCTCTTCATACGGATGCTGCCGCAGAGATAGACTCCGGAAGGCAGATAAACCTGTCCGCCTCCAGCCTTGTTTGCTGCCTCGATAGCTATGTTTATCGCCTCATGATCCAACACCTTACCGTTGCCCTTGGCACCATAGTCTTTAACGTTGTAAACTCCTGTTGTATTAGCCGCCATCAGACTTATAGGCAGCAACATAATTACGATGAATATTTTTCTTATCATCTCGATTCGTTTTTAAGTTCGGTGCAAAGTTATTGAATTTTTTTAAGATGACATATCAATAATGTTCAAATACATGTAGAATAATTCAAATTTTATTTGTATCTTTGCCACCTGATATCAGGGACTCTGAATATCGCAAAAATAATAAGGTATAAGCTATGCCAAAGAAGAAAGACGGAATGCTGTTTGAAGTTCATCCTACACCAGCTAAGGGAAGGGATGGGAAGAATATCGTGTATGTGCGTCCGGCCATGAATCACAAGGTGACGATGCAGGGACTGGAGGACTTCTGTAACAGGAACTATAATTCACCATACGGGGAGATGATGAGAGCCTTCGACTATTTCCTGAGAGCAGCTGGTGAACTGATGGCTATGGGGTACCGTGTAGAGACGCCTATCGGATCGTTTGCTCCACGGCTGAAGCTGCTGCGTGAGATTACCGACCCTGACGAGGTTAGAAGTACGGACGTGGTGTTCGATGGGGTGGAGTATAACCCTGGGAAGTTGTGGAACAGGGAGCTGGAGAAGTGGTCGCGAGGCTTCCGTAAGTCCGATAGTCCAAATACCCGTGAGATCCTCGCTGACAAACCAAAACTCGAGGCATTGCTCAGAAAACTGTTGGGCGATGGTGGCTATACCACAGCACGGACTTTCTCATTGTTCTCCAAACTCACTTACTATTCTGCCCGCAAACTGCTCGACGAGTGGTGCGAGGGTGAGAATCCCAAACTTCTTAAGACCAAACAGGGACAGGAATACATCTATACTGCAATTTAAACGAAAATATCGTGCACCTCGTGCTACTGAGGCACGTAATCTACTTATATTCAATTGTTTAATAGGTGCACGATGCTTAAAAATGGTGCTACTATCGTGCTACTGATGGTGCACCTCATATTTGGAATGCTTTCAATTTTGCGTATACGCGTAAAGTGTTTTGCGTATGCCCGTAAAGCATTTTGCGCCAAGGCGTAAGGTTGCTACATAGGCACTTAATACCTTCTTAGATAGGACTTTACACTTGCTTGTGACGCTCCTATACCTTGTAAGGTGCTATCTGAACGAGTCGTAGATGACATCTGAACAATCGAAAGATAGCATCTCTTTCTGTCAAAAGTGCACCTACAATGATAAAAACCAGCCAAAAACCTTGCATTTTCCCTTATTTTTCTGTATCTTTGTAGTCGAATTTGGAATAACAACGAATAATCATGAAAATAACGAAGCTAAAGACCAAATACGGAGAGTTTGGCAGGCCTGTTTCAACAGGGCTGGATGCAGTTGTGGAGCGTATGCGTTCTGACGACACAAAGATTGCGGCAGACAGGATACGAGGCATCGCCCTGCACATGAGGCTTATGGAGGAGAAGGGTATGCCACGATATATAATGGAGGATGCAGACCGCCTGCCTTACCTGCTTTTTACAGCAACGTTCGGCAAGGGAGGATTCGACCATCCCAATGCATTCACCCAGCTACTTTTGCTCAACATCCCATGCCCGGAGGGTATGTTACGGATAAATCAGATGAAGAAGCTGGTGTCGCAGGTGCCTTATACCCTTCTTGCCTTTGCTGGAGTGAGTGGTGTGACGCTAAAAGTTGTAGTGCGCTGTGAGTACAACGGCGTTGCCACTCCGTGGGTGTCAGGGCAGAGCAAGAAAGCAAAGCAGCTCGATACCACAAGATATCTTGCTTTCCTGAAGGAAGCCCAGGAGTCGGCAGCCCGTATCTATACCGCCCTGGTGCAGTGTAACCTCGTCGTTGGCGAACCATCGCTTGTGAAAGGCTGCCGAATGAGTCATGACCCACAGCTCTACTATAACCCGCAGGCTCAGCCCCTGCCTGTGATTCATGATGAAGACAATGCTCTGGCACCTTACAAGGGCACGAGGACTGATGATGACGGTACCTTGATATGGTATCCCGACTCTGATGAGCATGAGCGCTACAAACTGGAATTCTATACCTGTATGAGAAAAGCCCTCGATGAGAGCCCTGATGATATGGAGAAGTGTCTGGTGCTGTTGGCTGGCTATTGCCAGAAGGCAGGACTTGGAGAGGAGGCGTGTGTCTCGCGTGTACTATGGGATTTTCGTCTCAAGTCCATGGGTGAGGACTTGATCCGCAAGGTTTTCCGTGAGATATACACAAAGCCTTATGATGGACGGACAATCACTCAGATGAACGAGAAGGAGCGTATCATCCGTTTTATCGAAGATTTTTTCCGTCGGCGTTACCAGTTGCGCTACAATGTGGTGAAGCAGATGACGGAGTTCAGGCCTAACAACGTAAGTTTCAAGAAGTGGCAGCCTCTGACTGACCGTCAGCTGAAGAGTATCGTAGTAGAGCAGATGAAGGAGGGCGGCGAAAGTTGGATGAACGACATCCGCATCTATATAGAGAGTGCGCATATCAAGGACTACAACCCAGTGTTGGAATTTCTGGCAGGCTGTGGCGACTGGGACCGGAAGGCCGATTATATCGAGGATTTCGCCCGTCGCCTGCCTACTGACTATGCCCTGTGGCCTAAGTATTTCCACCGCTGGTTCCTGGCAATGGTGGCTCAGGCCATGAACATCAACCGCGACTACGGCAACTCGATGGTGCCGATGCTCATCGGAGGTGAGGGTATCAAGAAGTCTGTATTCTGTAAGAACATCCTGCCGCCATCCATGCGCGAATACTATATGGACGACATAAAGATGCAGAATCCGGAACAGGTGGAGCGCGTGCTGGGTCGAATGTGGCTCGTATGCATCGACGAGTTCAATGCCAAGACAGACCGCGAACAGGCTAAGGTGAAACGACTGATTACTGAAAAGGATGTCCAGATGCGCAAGATGCGGTCTGCGGAGTACACGATGACACCACGTCTCTGTTCGTTCATCGCCACCACCAACGACCCTACACCGCTCTCTTCGTCAGAGGGTAATCGCCGTTATCTCTGCATCGAGGTGAAGGGCGAGATCGATATGAGTGAGCGAGTGCCGTATAAGCAGATGTTTGCACAGGCAGTCACGGAGTTGAAAAATCCAGATTGTCTCTATTGGTTTACATCAGAGGATGAGAAGGAGATTCGGGAGCATAATCAGTCATTCATGGAGGAATCGTCTGCAGAGGGAGTTCTGCCCAGCCTGTTCGAGCCAACCATTGAACATACGAAAGAGAACCTCTGGCGCGTGATAGACATCCAGGGAGAACTATCCAAGCACCTGAAAGCCAAAGATGTACCCAATCTTAAGGCTCTCAGCAAGTCAATCAAAGCCCTCCGCTGGCCCAAAGGTGCCAACAACGGAGTGCGAGGATACTACCTGAAACTGCTCAAGAGTGCCTCTGAGTAGCACAAAAAGCTGCTCAGTAGCACCATCAGTAGCACCATAGTAGCACCATTTACGAGCATCGTGCACCTGTCAAACAACTGAATATAAGCATGTTGCATGTCTCAGTAGCACGAGGTGCACGATTTTTTTTCTTGTGTCTCTTATATGCTGTGCGTTTCGATGTGGCAAGCGTGCTCTAACGACAAAGGCCCGTCCTCGGAAGTGAGGAACGGGCCTTCTCGTTAAACTAACGCATTTACTCCCATCCGGGATTCTGTGTCAGGTTCGGATTCTTCATACGCTCTGTCTGTGGGATGGGGAAGAGATACATCTTCTCACTCCACTGACGAGATACGTTCTGACGAGTATATGTGATGCTGCCATCATCGTTCTTGGTGAGCTTCATCTCTGTGATAGTCTTGAAGTACTTGTCAGCCTCCTTCCAGCGACGGACATCCCAGAAACGGTGACCCTCGAAGGCGAGTTCTACAAAGCGCTCGTTGCAGAGGCGAGTCCAGAAGTCGCCTGTTGTGGCGAGATCAGGCATGCCGGCACGCTGGCGGGTCTTGTTGGCTGCCTCACGGGCTGACATCGGGAACTCAACGCTTGTAGCATCGGCACTGCCAAGATACTTGAATACTGCCTCGGCATAGTTGAGGTAGAACTCACCCATGCGGAATGTGAGCCAGGTGTGGCGTGACTCCTTGAGTTTAGAGTTGCTGGCCAGTGAGATGGCACCGTTGCAGAGTTTCTTAAGGTAGTAGCCAGTAGGTGTAGCACCTGTGAGAGGCTCACCATTGATACCACCTTGGAAGGTCTCAAGTTTGGCTGCACCTGAGTAGGTGGGCCACTGGTCGCCATTTACAGCTACTGTAGCTGCCAGACGTGGGTCACGGTCGGCGTAAGGATTCTTTGCATCATAGCCAGAGCCTATCTCGTTGATAGAGAGACCAGAGGTCTTCATGTCATAAGCATCAACAAGGTTCTGTGTAGGACAGTTACCGCCTGCACCACCCTCGATACCAACAGGATAGTTGTTGGTCTCAACGAGGTTGTCGCCTGAGGCACTCTTATAATAACGGCGGCCGAACAGAATCTCCTTCATGATAGTAGGAGTGTTGAAACTTGCAGCATCCCAAAGGTCGGCATACTTAGCAGTAAGTCCCTTACCGCGAGCCTCGGCAGCTGTGAGAAGTTCCTTGGTATAAGTAGCTGCTGTGTGATAACGCTCCTTGTCATTGCTGGCATTGAATAGGGGACTTGCCCAGTAGAGGGCTGCACGGGCCTTGAGGGCGAGAACGGCAAGCTTATCTGCACGTCCACTCTCCTCGGTGCCAAGTGCATAGTCGCCAAGGTCGCTGTAATCGGCGATAATCTTATTCTGAATGTCATTACACTCATCGATAATGAATTTGAAGATATCGTCAGCAGAGCTACGAGCAATGCTGTTGGCCTCCTCAGCACTGATCTCTGTAGTTACCAGGGGCACACCGCCATACTGGCGAACCAGAGCGAAGTAGAAGTAGGCACGCATGAAGCGGGCCTCGTACTGATAGTTCTGGTAGCGGTGCATCTGCTGGGTGTAGTCCTTGTTAAGCACCAACTCGTCGAAGGTTAGTCCTTGCATCTGCTCAAGAACATGGTTGCACACCTTGATGCCTGAGTACATGCTGCTCCAGATAGAACCCTTTGCGTTTGACGGGCTCCAGGCACCATTATAGAAGTCCTCGATGGCATTACCCAGTTTGCTGTACATACTCTCGTCGGTAGCTGATGCCTGCATGGCACCACCGGAGTAATTGCCGAAGTCGTATTCTACGGTATTGTAGATATCGGTCATAAAGCCACCTACATTGCCGAAGTTCTTGGTGATATAGTCCTTGTCGTAGATGTTGTACTCTTTGTACTCCATCTGGTCGTTACAAGAAGCCAACGCCAACGTAGCCAAGGCACCGATGAATAATTTATTTAGTTTCATATTTTTACTTTTTTACTTTTTTACCTTTTTACTTTTAGAAAGTAACACTCAGACCCAAAGCGATGCTCTTGGTTAGAGGATTGATGCCATAAGCCTCAGGATCGCTCTCGTCAAGCTTGTCGATACAGAAGAGGTCTACACCACGTACATAGAGTTTTGCGCCGTTTACAATCTTCGTTGCCTCAAGCAGTGACTTTGGAAGGTTGTAGTAAACCTCCAGGTTGCGGAGCTTCATGAATGAGCGGTTGGCCAGCCACAGAGTAGAAGTCTGATAGTTGTTGGCATTGCTCTGAGAGCTCAGGCGTGGGAACTTGGCATCCTGATTGCTGCTGGTCCAGCGGTTGTCGTAAGCATACTGAGAGATATTGGTGTTGCCCACCAGTGGCCAGTACATACTCTTGGTATTGAGCACGGCGCTGTAGTTGCCAGTGCCCTGGAACATAGCATAGATACCGAGTCCCTTCCACTCTGCACCGAGGTGGAAATTATAGAATATCTCTGGGCATGTGGTGCTGTAGCCGATAGCTACCTTATCATTAGCGTCGATGATGTTATCGCCGTTAACGTCACGATACTTGATATCACCGGGCTTAACGGTAGAGAATGTCTGTACGGGACTTGCTGCGATGTCGGCCTCAGAAGTGAAGAAACCTATAGCCTCAAGACCGTAGATCTGATCCACACGGTTTCCTGTCTGAACGAGGTTGTCGTACATGCGAGGCTCCTCAAGTTGTTCCTTGATCTTGCTCTTGGTCAGCATGAAGTTACCGCCGATGTTGAACTTTACATCACCGAAGGTCTTGTTGTAGTCGAGACCGAGCTCCAGACCATGGCTGTTAACCTTTCCTGCATTCTCGTATGGTGCGTCCATACCAAGGACATCAGAATACTTACCAGCTGCTGATACCCAGATATCTTTGCGGCTTTGCATCCAGTAGTCGAAGGTTACATCGAGACCACCAAAGAGCTTGGCATCGATACCTATATTGAATTTATAAGCCTTCTCGTGAGTTGGATTAGCTGTTGCCATCTGTCCGAGATATGTGCGTCCGAAATCTGAGTTCCAACCGCTGTCGAATGGATATGTACCACCGCTGGTGGCATACTGCTGAGCGTAGTATGTCCAAACGTTGTCGCCTGGCAGATAGTCGGCATTGATGATACCTGCAGAGGCACGGAGCTTCAGGAAGTTAACCCAGTTGATGTCTTCCATAAACTGCTCCTTAGAGATAACCCATGCTGCAGAGAGGGTGGGAGAGAAGGCCCATTTTGTACTAGGAGCCAGACGGCTGCTGCCGCTGTAAACGAGTGCGAGGTCAACCAGATAACGGCTGTCGTAGCTATAGTGTGACCACCATGTGAAGTTCTGACGATAGATAGTGTTGTTTAGACCCTCAGGATCTTCATACTCATAATCCCACTTCAGCTGTGAGTAGATGCCGTGCAGTCCGAATGTGTTCTCGTAAGCGAAACCGCCATCGAAGTGCAGACGACGAGAGAATGTGTTTACTTTAGCATCTGTACCCATTGTACTGTCGCTGCCGTAGGTGGCAGTCTTCACGGTTGGTTCTGCATCACCTTCAGCCCATGAAGGAGCGTTTACACTGTAAACATAAGTCTTGGAGTGATCTTCGTAGATATTTGAAGTATTGTCATAACCTACGCGGATTGAACCGCTCAGACCCTTGATCCATGAAGAGAGGTCCTGTTTCAGGGTAACGTCGAAGAACAGCGAACGGCTGTGGTTCTTGTAGTAAGCAGCACCTATGCTCTGAGCAACAGGGTTAGATGTTCCGGCCCATGTGTCGCTACCACCCCAAACACCATTCTCATCCTTGATTGGGAAAGCTGCTGAAGGAACGGTGTAAACCATATCCCATAGGTCTGCCTGTGAACCAGGGCGAGATGTCTCCTGGAGTACACCGAGCAGGTTGACTCGTACATCTGTAGTCGGAGTCAGCTTGATGTCAAGGTTCATGCGGAGGTTGCCCTTAACATACTTGTCCTGAGTAGAGTAGCCTTCGTTCTCGTTAGGATTCTTAACAAAACCTTTGTCAGAGATAAGGTCTACCATAGTGTAATAACGGAAGTTCTTGGCTCCGCCGGTGAACTCGATGTTATACTTGTTGGTCATTGCATTGTCACGGAATGTCTCATCCACCCAGTTTACATTAGGATAGAGGTAAGGTTTTGTTCCGTCGCGCAGGGCATTGAGTTCCTGAGCGCTGTAACGTGCTGTCAGGCCATCGTTGATACGAGCCTCGTTGATAGCCATACCATAAGTATAGGCATCCACAAACTTTGGCTTGTTAACGATAGAATTGAAGAGGTGGTCGTAGGTCACCTTGATGCTACGGCTCTCATACTTACCACGTTTTGTGATGATGTTAACAGCACCATTAGTACCTTTATAGCCATAAAGAGCCACGGCAGCGGCATCCTTCAGGATGGTTACGCTTTCTACCTCCTCAGGAGCAATAGACGTGATGTCACGCTCGATACCATCGACAAGGATGAGTGGAGAGTTGTTGCCATTCAATGTCTGGAGTCCGCGAACATAGAAGGTGGGATTCTGTGCGGCATAGCGGCCACCGTTCTGCAGAGAGATAAGGCCGTTGCCCTCACCAATAATGCTGTTGCCAATGTTCTTGGCACTGCGACGGTCAGTCTTGTCGGATGTGATTACCGACACTGCAGCAGTAGACTCCTCGCGTGTCAGCACCTTGTCGGCACCCACGTCGATGGTCTGACCCAGGAACTTGTCTGTCTGCTCCTGATTTTCTTCTTGAGCCATCACTGGCAGGGTAAGTCCCGCAAGCAGGGATAGCACAAATATATGTCTTTTATTCATATTCTTCTTTAATTTAATCTTTCATTGTAATTAATGAATTACCATCCAGGATTCTGAACCAGTCCATAGCCCTTGTTAACCTCAGTGATTGGGAATGGCTGCAGATACCACTTAGGATCGAAACCGTTAGTCCACCAATAGCGGGCACCAGTAGTAATCTGGAAACGCTCGAAGTCGAAGTGAGAAGGCTCGAAGTAGCCTGGAGTTCCCTCCTTCTGCTTGGTACGAGTATTGTACCACTGGCTCTCTTCGCGCTTCCAGTTGTCGCCATCCTTAACAAGACGATAGATGCGCAGGCCGTGGAGAGGCTTCTCGAAGAGGTCTGCACGCTTGTAACGGATCATATCGAAGTAACGCTCCAGTTGGAATGCCAGGTCGCAGTTACGCTCACGCATAATCTCATCGAGCAGAGCCTGTTTGTTAGAGGTGAGATTCTTGTCGGGATTGCACTCAACAAGTCCTTTCAAACCCACACGTGCACGAACGGCATCAACATACTTAATCGCTTCTGTAGCGTTATTGTCGGCCTGAAGCAGAGCCTCGGCGTAAGTAAGATAGATATCGCTAAGCATAATGGCGTTCCACTGTGGCTTCTTGCGGCGCATAACCTCGCCAACAACGTATTTCAGCATGCGGTAGCCTGTACCATATTTTCCAGAATTGGTCTTTGGAGCCTGACCAACGGTAGTGCCGCCTACCCACATTTCCCAGTTTGCACCAGTAGCACGTCCGTCACCCCAGTTAAGAGTCTGGCGGTCGCCATTAACCATTGCGCTCTCATAGAGGCGTGGGTCGCGGGTAAAGACAATGTTCTGCAGCAGCTGCTGGCCTTTAACGCTATCGCCCTTTATGAACATCTGGTCGAGCTTGCCTTCTTTCTCAGCCTTGTCCCAGTCGAATGGAGTACCATCTGCCCATGGGAAACGCTCAACAAACTCCTGAGTTGGGCAGTATGCAAAACGGTCGTTACCACCGCTACCATCAGCCTTGCCACCCCATCCGAGGTTGTACCAACCGTAGTCGTTACCATGAGAGTTGTTACTGCGGCGAACACTGTGCAGTACCTCAGGGCTGTTCTGCAGAATGTATCCGCTGCGGAAAGCATAGCGGTAGTCTTCCTGAGTTGTTCCAAGAGGCTGAACCAGATGATAGTGACCATTTGAGTTCATCTTAGCGAAGAAGTCGGCACATGCAGTCTTAAGCTGCTGCCATAACTCAGGTTTGCTGCCGCCATACCATACACAAGTGTCATTTTCCATTGTGTACTTGCCTGCATAGTAAGGCTGAGCGTCGTTGAAAAGTGGAGATGCAGCGAATGCCAGCACTTTACACTTGAGAGCCATAGCTCCAGCAAGAGTCCAGTGACCAGTCTCGGCGGCAGCCTCAGAGTCGCTATAAGCCCATGGCAGGTGGTTGCCGGAGATTACGGTGTTGAGCTGTTCAACAATGTAGTTCACGGTAGACTCCACACTTGAACGTGGAAGATCGTAACTGCTTTCTGAACCACTGAATGAATTGCGGATGATAGGCAGTCCGCCATAGAAACGGAAAGCGATAAAATATGCATACGACATCAGACAGCGAGCCTCGTCCTTAAGACGTTCCTTCTCAGCATCTGTCATATTGGGCACTTTGTCCACATTCTCTATAAGTATCCAGCAGTGGCGTATATTTTCCCAAATATACTCGTTCGTATATGGATAGATGTTTCCGTTCTTATTGCCGTCGATAGCAGAGGTGAGCGAACCATTGTAGTACTTACCGAATACGGTGGTATTGTTGAACAGCAGATGGAAATCATCTCCAAGTGCATCGGGCATTCCCTTCCAGTAGTTCTGACACTGAGGAGCACTATTTGTTGAGTTTGTTGGCAGATTATAATACTGCGTAGCATAAATACCAGCCAGGAAGTTACGCGTGTACTCCGGGTTATTGAATACTGTATCAGCAGTAACCGTACCACCAGGAGCTTTTTCAAGGAAACTGTCGCCAAACTTGACGGTATCGGTGCAGGCGCCCAGACCTAAAGAGAGCAGGGCTACACCTATTATATTTTTAATATTAAGTTTCATTTCTCTTTAGAAATTAAGTTTCAGACTTGCTGTGTAAGTTCTCTGGAGTGGGTAAGAAGGAGATGAGCTTGCGCGAGTCTCGGGGTCACCCCAGATATAAGGAGTAAAGGTCAGCAGGTTATAACCGCTGAGAGCCAGCTGTGCACGGTTGATACCCAACTTCTTAAGAAATGGGAAGTGCATGTTGTAGGCTATCATCAAAGTCTTCAGACGGAGGTACTTGGCATCCTTCTCATAAAGAGCGCAGTCCTGATAGTTATTAGTAGTACCATTGGTCCATGTTGCACGTGGGTACTCGTAGTCCTGACCAGGATTCTCTGGGTTCCATGTGTTGTCAAGATGATACTTCAACAATCCACCACGATCTTTAGTAGTACGATCGAGGAACGGATAACGGAATACGTCGCTGATAACACGTGATACGTTCCAAGCGGCTGTCCACTGCATGTTGAACTCAAAGTCTTTCCATGCAAAGCCGGCATTCAGACCTGCCAGGAACTCTGGGTCGTCAGTATATCCCAAATCACGGGTTTTATCATTCTCGTCGATATAACCATTGCCATCGAGGTCAACAAATACTGCGTCACCATCCTTCAAGTCAACAAGCTGCTTTGGGTATGGCTGTCCGAAGGTCTCCTCGTAAAGACGTGGAGTGTCGGAATCGTAGTAACGGAAGAACTGATACATATAACGAGAGCCGATACGGTGTCCCTTCTCATACTGATATTCATTATTCAGTGGGGCCTCTTTCTTCTCGATAATCTCGTTCTGGTTATGAGAGATGTTTACTGTAGCCCAGTAACGGAAATCGCTACCGATCTTATCGTTCCATTTCAGTGAAAGCTCCCAACCCCAGCTGTCAACAATACCAAGATTAGAGTAAGGAGGCTGGAAACCTACTATAGCAGGAGCTGTATAGTCGCGTAGCAGGATGTCTGTACGATGCTCTTTATAGTAATCGAATGTAGCGCGCAGGCGATCGTCGAGGAAATTGATGTCAACACCATAGTCCTGCTTGAAGGCCTTCTCCCAAGTCAGGTCGGGGTTGTTTTTGTTGTTTACATCCTCATAGTAAGCGGGATAGAGAGTAGAGTTCTCGATACCGAAGTTATAAGCATAACCATTACGTGCAGCCATAGCTGTGCTGTAAAGGTATGGGTCTGACAGATACATGAATCGGCTGCCACCAATCTTATCGTTACCTACAAGACCCCATGAAGCACGGAGCTTCAGGAAGCTAACCACGCTCTTCAAAGGCTTGAAGAAAGGCTCATCGCTAGCTACCCAACCGATAGAACCTGCAGGGAATGTACCATAACGGCGATCGGGGTGGAAATTCTCTGATCCATTGTAACCTATGTTGAATTCTGCCATGTAACGGTTCTTCCAGTCGTAAGTAACACGACCTACCAGTCCAACGTATCCGCGAGGAATATCGCTATAGGTTGAAGGATAGTACTCCTTGCTCTGGTTGTAGAGTACCAGTGCACCTACGGTGTGCTCTCCGAATGTACGGTTGTAGTTCAACTGAGTCTCGAAGTACCAGTCGCGGCCCTTGGAGGTAGACTGCTCGTAAGAAGGAGGAGTGTTCTCGCCATCCTTGCGGTAGAGAATTGTTCCATTATCCTGAATAACAGGAGTATAAGTGGCACGACCTACAGAAGCACCCTTCTGCTCATAGAAGTTACTGTTGTACGATCCTTTGATCTTAAACTGCAGCCCCTTGGTGATGAAATCGAGCTTCTGCTGAAGCTGGAGGTCCATCTGGAGTTTATTGTTATTGTTCTTATAGAAACCACCAGTTCCACCACTGCTGTAGTAGGTCATAGCGCTACCGCCAATGAAAGGTAAGGTGATGTCTGTATAATCTGTAGCTGCTGTTACGAGTTTGCCATCAACGATACCAGGACTTGAGAATGGTGTAGACTGAGTCATGGCCATAATCATACCTGATGCGCCCTGACTGGTACGAGGCTTCTGTGCGTTGTCTACTGTACCAGCTACGTTGAACGAGAGGGTAGTGGTAGGTGTAACATCCAAGTCGAGGTTGGTACGATAGTTAAAGCGGTTGTAGCGATAGTCGTAGTGGAAATCATCGCCATCGAACTCTTCGAAGAGTCCGCCCTGGGTCATGAATCCTGCACTGACAAAGTAACGCATAGACTTAGTACCACCGCTTATGTTGATGTTATGCTTAGTCTGGAGCGTTACATCTTTCATAATATACTCGTTCCAACGCATGTTTGGGAAACGTATAGGATCGCTGCCGTCCTGGAACTTCTTCAACAGTTCGTCGGAGAACATCGGGGTGAATGTCTCACCTGAAGAGAAGTCGAAATCGTTGCGCTGCATCTGGTTGAAGAATGTTCCATATTCATATGAGTTTGCCAGTTCAAGCATTTTGGTAGGTGTAAGAGCAGAGAAAGATGTAGTGATATCAATCTTTGCCTTGCCTTCCTGACCACGCTTGGTGGTGATAAGTACTACACCGTTAGCACCACGTACACCGAAAACGGCTGTGGCAGACGCATCTTTCAGTACGGTAATGCTCTCGATGTCCTCAGGGTCAATATCACCCATGGTACGCTCAACACCGTCAACCTGAATAAGTGGAGCGGAGTCAGCCCATGTACCCTGACCACGAACGAATATAGAGGCAGCATCGCTACCAGGCTCACCAGAGTACTGTACGGTGGTCACACCCGAGAGCTGACCTGCGAGTACGTTGTTAACTGAAGATACAGGTGTACGGGTCAGATCCTCGTTCTTCACACTCGAGAGAGCACCAGTTACCGTCACCTTCTTCTGAACGCCATAAGCCACAATCTCCACGCCTTTCAGCATGGTAGCTTCCTCTTCCAGCACTACGCGCATGCCGTTCTTGGCTTCCACGTTTGCTGTCTTGTAGCCTACGAAAGAAATTCTCAACTTAGTACCAGGATTTGCTTTCAGGATAAAATTACCATCGAAGTCCGTTACCGTACCCGTGGCAACTTTCGCGCCTACTACCAAAACACTGGCACCAATCACAGGCTCACCTTCCTGATCCACTACTACACCACGGAGCTCTGACTGTGCAGACGCTATCGTAGCAAGCAGAATCATCATTAAAGTCAGTGAGACTCTTCTTAGCTTTAGTTTCATAAATACACTTTTGTTAGTTTAACTTAATTGTTTATAATTACATTAATAATGTTCTCTTTTCTCTTTTTGTACCTTCAACAATCTTATACCTTGGAAACTAAACACCTATTTGTACGCCAAAATTACTAATCTAACTAATATTAACTAACTAACCAATTTAACTAAGTATGAATGATTTGTTTTAGTAGAACGACTCACGTCGGTTTTCGATTGCAAAAGTAATCCTTACATTATTAATAAAGTGGTTTTTTTGTTCAAACTCTTGGATATTTGTCCAAAAATGCATATCTTTGCACCGAAACTTACTAATTATGGGATTCTTCAAACTAATATACAAGGCTATTATATTGCTTTTGCTCTTGTTCTCACCTACAGGAATCATGGCAAAGGTAAAACTGACAGGAAGGAGCATCACTACCCGTGACGGACTACCATCCAACCGTGTCAACGACATGATACAGGATAAAACCGGATATATATGGCTTGGTACATCCAACGGGCTCTGCCGATATGACGGCTATTCGTTTATGAACCTACAGACTCTTGGAGACGGGCACGAGCATACAATAGGAAACGTGGGAACCATCCATCTGGATGAGAAGAATGGGCTGATGTGGATAAGAACTGCCACATTCAACTATGCCTGTTATGACCTTCAGCGAGGAAGCTTCACTAATTATTATGGTACGTGCGACCCTCATAAAACCTTCGAACGCTTTATTACAGAAGATGACGGTATCTGGATGTATGAGGCCCATGCCGGTATCAGGCACGTGACGTATCGTAACGGAAAGTTCGAATGCAGAGACTATACCCAGGAAAACGGCAGTCTGCCAAAAAGCCGTATCAAGCGACTGCGTGCCGATGCCGAGGGACATGTATGGGCACTTACAGATCATGGACTGCTTAGAACTAATGATAAAAATGAGTTCGTACAGATAGTGAAGGATGGTGACTTTATGACGTGGAACTCATGGAAAGACAAATGCTTCTTCCTGACAAGAGACAACCGTGTGCTGATCTATAATCTAAAAGGAAAACTAGTGGGGCAGACAGCCGTTTCTGCAGAATTCGGCAATATGGGAGGAATTAACGGCAACTTTATATGGCAGGACAAATGGATTGTAATGACTCGTACGTCAGTCATAGCGATGGACTGTAATACCTTGAAATTTGAGAAACCCGTAGCATGGCAGATGAACTACGGTATTGCATTAGACCAGATTGACGGAAATATCTGGGTGTCGGACAGAAACGGAAAGCTGTGGCTGTTTCCTCAAAAGGGAGATGTGAAGGTATTCGATCTTATACACGACAGCGGATATAATGTTGCCCGTAAACGCAACTTCGCCACCATCAAGGGCGATGACGGCAGATTCTACATCGCCACCTATGGCAATGGCCTGTTTATATATGATCCGAAGAAAGGACAGACAGAGCATTATTCTGCAAATGACCAGCACCCGATAATCAACTCGAACTATCTTATAAATATCCATCAAGACAGAGACGGTAATATATGGGTTGGACAAGAAGATGCCGGAATCGTGAAGATTTCGCAAAACGATTTGGCTGATACAAGTATATTATTGCCTGATCCCAACAATCGAGGCGAGAAAACTAACTATATTACTAATTTCTATAAGGAAAAGGATGGTAGTATTATTATCAGTACAAAAAGCACAAAGAATTACAGATTGTTTCCTAATTCTGGTGAGATAGTACAAACGGAAACCAAAACATCAAATGTTTTTTACACTGACAGTATTAGTGATGAGACTGGGCGAATGTGGATTGCCACATGGGAGCAGGGCCTGTTGATGGCTGTTAATAATAAAGGTAAACGAGAGGAGGTTCACCTGCTTACCAAAAGTATATCTGAAAGTCGAATCAATGCCATGGCTATAGATAAAAACGGAATATTATGGGTCGCTACATATAATGGCATTTACTATACCGACACAAAGCAGAAGAACATCACAAGCGACTCTTTCAGGCATATCAGTAGCAAGGAAGGGTTGACATCAAATGATATAGTCTGTCTGTTGACTGCCAAAGACGGTAGCACATGGGCTGGAGGAATTGGTACGGGCTTGGTAAGATGTATCCTGAAAGATCAGTCAGCAGATATTACTATACTATCTACGAAACATGGACTGTCGAGCAACAATATCCATTCCTTGGCCGAAGATAACGATGGAAATATCTGGGCAGGTACTGATGAGGCTATGACGTTTGTTGATGTCAAGACGATGAAGCCTGCGAATTTCCAGGTAGGTACCACCATGCTCAATAACATCTATTCTGACGATTGTGCCATCACTCTCGATGACGGGCGGATGTTGTTTGGTACACATGATGGTATAACAGTAATCAACCCCGGCGGCAAGCATGTTGTAACAAATAAGAGAACAAAGGCATTTATAACCAACATAGAGATAAACGGAACGTCGATATTCAATGATGAGCAATATGAGGATTTGCGTACTATGAGTGGAGACATTGTTCTGGATTATAATGAAAACTCGCTAAAATTCTATATCTCCAGCTTTGACTTCGCTCCAACAGAAAGGGCTACCTATCAGTACTACATGAAAGGAATAGACCGGGATTGGAGAGAACCCTCGACGCAACACTCAGTAGACTATGGTAACCTGCCACCAGGCAGATACACTTTCTTCTTGAAATCAGAGGAGAATGACGAGGTGACGACACTGAATATAAGGATTCGGGAGCCATGGTATAACTCATGGTGGGCATGGATAATATATCTTGCGTTGATTGGTAGTGTAGGTGGTATTATATATCGTCATAAGCGTAGGGAATTTAAACTGCACCAGCAGATGAAGATTGACAAACAGGTATCGGAGTTCCGTGCCAACTTCTTCACTCAAGTTGCTCATGAGTTCCGTACACCATTGGCTATAATCCAAGGAGCTGTTGATAAGCTTTATGAAGAGGGCAACACCCAGAAGAAACCTATCCAGACAGCCAAACGAGGTGTAAGACGATTGACTCAACTGGTTAACCAGCTCATGGAATTCCGGAAAATCAATACCGGCAATCTGCGTCTGCGTGTTGAGAAAGGCGATATCGTAGGTTTTGTGCGTGATATATACCAAGATTTCTGGAATGCCGCCCAGCAGAAGGAGCTCTCACTTACATATACCCCTTTCGACAAGAAATACGAGACAGTGTTCGACCGGCATATCCTGGATACGATTACCTATAATCTGTTCAGCAATGCCATTAAGTATACTCCCCAACATGGAGCCATCAGTATCCGGTTGAAGAGAGATGGCGGGCAACTGCAACTGATTGTCGAGGATTCCGGTCCTGGCATAGACTCAGCCCGAGAGCAAGAGCTCTTCAAACCGTTTATGCATGGCTATGCCTCGCAGGGAGGAATGGGTATCGGCCTTTATACCGCTTACAGAATGGCTCAGACGCATAAAGGATGCCTGACGTATCGCCGCTCAGAATCTTTGGGCGGCTCAAGGTTTACGTTCTCACTTCCTGATGACGAGAGTTCTTATGAGGCCGAAGACTACAAGACAGTTACGGCAATAGAGAAACCCAAAGAGTCGAAAGAGCAGTTGGAGCAGACTATTCTTGAGATGCAGCCTCAGGCTCTTAACGACCATCATATTGCTATCATAGAAGATGACACCGATATGCTGGAACAGATAAAGAGTGAGATAGGTGTTTACTTTATTGTAGACAGCTATACCGATGGCAAGAGCGGACTGGATGGATTGTTGGCATCACCTCCGTCATTGCTTGTATGTGACGTGATGTTGCCGGATATGAGCGGATATGATATCGTTAAGAAGATCAGGCAACAGGATGTTCTGCGAAATATCCCAATCATTATGCTTACAGCTCTTGACGATGAGCGACACCAGATAAAAGGATATGAAGCCGGTGCTGATGACTATATGGTAAAGCCGTGTAACTACCATATCCTTATTGCTCGTATCGTCCAGCTGATAAAATGGAACAGAAGAACGGAATCACGGGTTCAGGCACCTGATCCTGCTGATGCGACGGATCAGGGAGCCAGTCCTCATAATCCTGACAGTCAACAGGCAGAAGCTGACTCTACGTTGCTGATAACCTCGAAGGCAGATAAACGTCTGTTGGAGAAGATAAATGCTATCATAGCCCAGCATATCAGCGATTCCAACTTTAGTGTCGACCAGATGGCAGAGATGATGAAGATGGGACGTACCAAGTTCTATGGCAAGGTGAAGGAACTGACAGGTGAGTCGCCTAACAAGTTGCTTATTGCAGAGCGCATGCGTCTTGCAGCCCAGTTATTGGAAGAAGGCGAACTGAATATCTCAGAAATAAGCTATCGCGTAGGTATTGAAGATGCTTCTTATTTCAATAAATGTTTTAAGCAGCATTTCGGTATGTCGCCAAGTCAGTATAAAAAACAAAAGTGATGAGCCCAGGCCCATCACTTCTGCTTTTTATTTTAGATTCTCAAGGAATTCTATCTCTACTATTCGTAGCTCACTCTTCGTTTCGCCACCGTTCTTAGCCTTGAAGAGGTCGAGTTCGCCAGCGGCAGGCTCTGCAACTTCCACGATACCTCCAAAGGCATCCTTGTCCTTGCCGGCACCTTTAAGACGGATTGTGATCTCGTTGGTCTTGACCTGTTTGGTAGGCTTGAGGTGAATGTACCCCAAACTACGTTCTGTATCACCGCTCCAGATGAGTGTCTTGCCAGCGTAAATCTCAAGAGGATAACTGCGCAGACGCCATCCTGTGAGTTTCAGACAGATGTCATCGATAACAGTCTTTTTCTCCAGACGATACTTGATCCATGCGGTAGAGAGTCGGCCGTCGTTCTTCCATTCTGACAGTTCGTTGTCGTCGAAGCTGCGTGAGGCGTTGTCTGACTCATAACCAGCCTTGGCAGATATGATTTTCACTTCTTTTGCCTTTTCGGTGTAAGATGGGGTAAGAGGTGTCTCTCCACGGTCCAGGTGTCCTTTGAGGGTAAGCTGAGGCAGATAGTTCTCCGCATCAACGGCATTTGTCTTTACTGTGATATATGCAGGCTTAACACCCTCAGCATAGGCAGAGATATTGATGTTACTTGCATTTACCGTACTGCGGACAAGCACGCGGTTGACACCACACTCTACGGGGAGGTTCATAGCACCGACATAATTGTCTGATACGTTCTTTGTTGCTGCTGCATCAAGCAGACCGGCAGGACGATTATCGTCAGGACGCTGCATCTCCTTGTTGTTTCGCGTACCGATACCACCTATCCACTTTCCTTCGCCCCAGAGTTCGAAGTGGATCATGCGGTCGTCGAGAGGACAACGACGTCCCTGCTTGTCTAACACCTCTACTTCAAAGAGAGCCATGTCGGCACCATCGGCCTTCATGCTTTCGGGATTCTCTATGGCTGTGAGTTTAAGCTGATAAGGCTGGCCGACTGTCTCGAGTTTGTAATGGCTGCCATCGTCTGCTACAGCTTCAAGAGTGCCTGGCTCGTAGGATATGTTATCAAAGGTGTAGAGATAGCGATAGCTCTGCTTGCCCTTACCTAATGACTTTCCATTTAGGAACAGCTCAACCTCGTTGCCTGTTGATACTACATATACGGGCTTAACAGTCCCCTTGTTATAATTCCAATGTCCGATGATATAGGTCTGTTGTGTCTCTGGCTCCACCCATCCGTTCCACATCACCTGGTGCACATAGAAAGCGTCTTTGGGAATACGCATGGCATCGGTAACACCACTCATACGATAGTTCGACTCTCCACGATGATGGGTGTTGGTATCTGAGAAGACAATCTTTACGCCACCTGAAGAGACACGGGTTCCTGTTCCTGGGCGCTCCATCCAGTAATCATACCAACGACGAACCATCTCTACAGCAAACATATCCATGTTGTGGTTGTAGTCTGTAGCTGGTTTGCCACGATAAAGCGGACCATCGCCTTCTTTATGATACGGATAGCTGTATTCATCCCAGTACTTACGCAGTCCCTCATCGCGACAGTATTCCATCGCCCACATAGGATGCTTCTTACTCTTGTTGATATAAAGCATCTCACCGCCATATTCTGCCTCATTGATGTCGAGCATCTCACGCGAGCCGATGGCACGTCCGCCATTTGGGTCATATTCATCGCGGATGGCTTTCATCTCCAGCATGTGCTCACGGCTGATGCTCTCGTTGCCGCACTCATAGAAGAGAATAGAGGGATTGTTGCGGTTGTAGATGATTGCATCTCGCATCAGTTCTGTACGCTGATTCCAACGAGGACCGGTGACATCTTTCTCTGCATCACCGGCAGGCATGGCTTGAATCAGTCCCACACGGTCGCACGACTCGATATCCTGTTTCCATGGGGTGACATGCATCCAGCGTACGAGGTTGCCATTCGACTTCACCATCAGGTCATTGCTGTAGTCGCTGAGCCAGGCAGGAACAGATATGCCCACTCCAGGCCACTCATTAGAGGTACGCTGAGCGTATCCATGCATCATCAATACCCGGTCGTTGAGCCATATTTTACCCTCACCGAACTTGGTCTTTCGGAAACCGGTACGTGTAACTACCTCATCATCTTTGGCGTGGAGATCCATAGGCCTTGCGTCAGCACCATCTTCTGCCAGATATGTCTTAATGGTATAGAGATAGCCATAGCCCCACGACCAGAAATGCAGGCCGCTGACCTCCCGTTGAATGGCAATATTACGCGTTTCGCCTGGTTGCATTGTTATTTTGTCGCCTGCGATGATAGCCGTCACGAAGTTGTCAGCTCTGATGACTTTGGCGAAGAGTCTGAACGTGCGAGGCTTGTTGTCTTCGTTTTTAACTTCTGACTCAACGTGTACTACAGCCTTATGCCCTTTGATGTCGAAGTCGGTAGCATAGATATAAGTGCCTGTGGTTCCAAGATTTGAATAAAGTGGCAGGGTCTGATAGAGCTTATCAGTAACGTGAAGATACACATTCTTCGGAATACCACCATAGTTGGCGTTGAAATTACGGTCGTTCCACTGATAGCGGCTGTTATGCTTGCGCGAGCGATACTGCCAACTGTTATCACAGCGGACTGCAATCACGTTCTTACCTTCTATAATATAAGGTGTCAGGTCGAAGCCACATGCCATAACACCATTCTCGCTAAATCCGAGATGATGACCATTGAGATAGAAATCAGCTCCCTGGCGTACGCCTTCGAACTCTATGAAGAATTTTGAGGTGAGAGGGGAGTGGTGAGAGGGAAGAGTAAAAACCTTACGATACCAGGTGATGGTGTCGGTAAGATCAACGATGTCTTTACGGAACGCCTCGTCACCGTTGAAAGCATAGGGGAGTGTCACCTGTTGCCACCGGCTGTCATCAAATGATGCTTCTGCAGCCTCTTTAAAATCGCCTATGGCTAATCGCCACTCACTGTTGAAATTGTACTTCTTGCGTTCTACGGCATGCATTGCGACACTAAACGTTATCGCAACCAGTAGAATCATGGGTCTTAGTAGTTTCATTTTCAATAATCGTTTGTTTTTTTCTTCTATTATTTCATAAGAACTTCTTGCATGTAAATGGCATCAAGACTCCATAGGGCGGCATCGTTGGTGTTAGAAGTGCTGTCGCCATGTTTCCATAATGCATCCCAGACAGTATCAGTACGCTGAGGGTCACGATCCTTCCAGGCAGCATAGGCCTCCAATCTGCGGACAGGGAAGCCACTATGACGGATATCCCAGGACATCTGCTTATAACGACGTGCAAAATCGAGCCAAACCTTATTGAATGCTTTGTCATTTGTTATCGGCAACAGCTCGTTCATCACTTCGAAGCCGCCCATAATCGTCATAAGGTGATTGGTAGAGCGTACGGATGGGTCTCCGTCGTAAGAGATACGTCCAGTGGCAGGGTCGTAGCCCTTCGCCAGATTTCCTGTAAAGATACCGTCTGGTAACGAGGCGATAGACTGAAGTCCTACCAGAATCTTATTCCTGTATTTCTCTGTTCCGAAACGTTCCCACTCAGTCATCCAGTTTCCGGCATAGGCAAGCCAGTCCGGACCGATACGCAGACGGGCAGGAGCATTGCATGGATACTGACTGCGCGGCTCTGCCAGTCGCATGGGGTCGAGGTGATAGAGCAGGGTGTCGGCATCCGTCTGTTCTCGCATAAGGTCACCCGTACGTTCATCGGTAGTCAGATAATAGTAGAATCTGTTGAATGCTGCCTGACTGATACGGGCCTCCTTGGCACCACAACCCCAGTGGGTGACATTATGACGGCTGCCCAATGGCGCAAACGGTCCTATATGGTAGGTGTCAACCTCGCTGCAATGACGAGTCATGGCTTCTGCCATCCGCCATATATCCTTTCGCCCTGTACGGAGGAAATTATACCATAGCCACATCGGAGTGGCCAGTTCTGTATTGTCCCATGCAAATCCGCCTACGTCGTATCGCCAGTCCTGACGCTCGTTATCGTAGGTGTGCATGATGTCGCCGTAGTTCCAGAAACCATACCATTTATACTGCTCGGTATGATGCTGATAGGCTTTTATGTATCTCTCAAGGCGCTGTTCTACTCTGTCAGATGAGTCTTTCGGTAATGACCAGATGCCGAAAGCCCGTTTCTCATGAAGATATTCTGGGGTAGGCAACAGATGGGCATCATTGCTTAACCGATGAGCATCTGCCGAGAGAACTTGTTTTCCGGGATATTCATCATATGCTGTCAGAGTAATTACACTGGTTCGTGCAATACCGTATGGTGTGCTCATGCCCTCTTGTACATCCTCGTAACTAGCGTTAAGATTATGTGCTATGGTGTCGTAATGGCAAAGGTTCATTGGCTCTGCCTCAGGGCTCCAGAGCCACATGGTAAGCTCTGCCTCACTACTGCGGGCCTTGTTTATCTCTATCGTAGAAGGATAAGACTGCCAAAAATCCTTCAGTCTTACACCTAAGCCGCCACTGACATCACCCACAAAGGCGAAACCGGGACTGCGTACGCCTGTTAATGTCCCTATCCACGGACTTTCTGATGTTGCTCTCTTACGGATTGACCAGGAGTTGTCGGTCAGCTGTGAGAGTCGGAAACCGTCCCATTTTGCCCATTGGTCAAGCAATAAACGGTTCTTTTCATCGAAAGCCTCATAATCAGGTATTCGTCTGCCTTCCATCTGTTCGGCCTGAAGGTTACGTTTACGGTCATTGTCTGTCATGAGGATTCTACGTCCATCCAATGGTTGTACAGGCTCAGTCCATATCCCATTGTCTGTGTCGAAAGCGATATGACGGTTATAGACCGTTTCCCGCATGGGAACATTCAGACGTACACCCAGGCTATTGATCATATCCTTGTGCTCATCTCCATTATATATAAAGGTATGTACTATGCGTATTTGTTCGCTTCCCCGATAGAAATAGAGTCGTATGGTAAATGGCAGCCATGCCCTGACGTCGTTTTTATGAACTCCCTCCATTCTGACGACGGTACGTACTTGTCCGCTCTGTTCTATCTCCACCTTCGTCAGCTGCGAATGATATGTGATGTCGCTGGCTGAGGCTATCAGCGATGACGCACCTCCAATACGTTTGTCCGAAAGGTAAAGACTATCTATCAGGTTACAACCATTTTTCGGCAGATAAGCAATAACCTTACCGGTGTTGACAACAATCTGTTTGTCGGTAGATGTGACCCATGATACAGATGGTTTGCTTCTCTTTTTCAGGCTTTTTACTTTTAGTTCATTGCTTCCCTGGGGCACTACGGTAGCCAGACCGGCCCATTTCACTGATCCGTCCGGCCATCGGGCATTGACCCATGCATCAGTAGGGATGTCATTGGATAAGCCGAGAGCAGAAACCTCTTTAAGTTCACCTTCAGCAAAGGGTACACCAAAGCTTACAGGTCCGTAGCTTGCCCCACCCACCCAGTGTAAGGGAATGTCTGTCGCACCGATAGTATAATGAGGTGTCTTATATGTTTTGAAATTGGTTATTCTCGTCCTTGAAAGGGTCGTTCGGAATCCGAACCATCCGTTTTCAAGTGGTTGAGGGTCAAGATAATCCACAATACATTCTCCGTCGATATAGAATCGGGTGTGACCCGTTATTGTGCTCTCTATCTTGACGTGATACCAGTGGTTGGCTTTCAGAAGATGGTCTTTGTCTGTATATTCCTTGAGTATTGCAGGACGTCTTGTGGCATCATCCACACCCGTTTCATCACCATTATAACGACGGAACCGGGTGGTGGAGTTATAATTGCCTCCATAGCCGAGGTAATACATCTGGAGCGTGTAGCAACGGGTGAAGATACCACTTCGCCAGGCGGCTCTTGTCCAGATGTCTTTTGCATGTGGGTCTGAAGCAAGCCAGAAAGCATTCATGTCGCTAAGACGGTCGCCAGTCTTGCCCTCGTCAGCTACACATGCGTCATACTCAACAGTCATTCCCTGTTGTATCTTTTCTTTCCTCCATAATGTAAGACCTTTGGGGGAAAGAATCTCGCAGGTGTCGCCCTTGAAAGAAACTTTATATTCGGGAGACTCAGATTCCACTTGCCAGAACTTGGCAAACTGACGTTTGTTGAGTCCCGACTGAGCCTGTACTGTCAGGCATATCGTCATAAGAAGAATTATGGTCAAATATTTCCTTATCATAAGTCTGATTGGTTTTTCTCGTTGCAAAGATATGAATTATTATGCGGTAATCGTATTATTATTATCCAAATAATGGTATAATTGTTCTATTTGAATAATAATGTGCATTTTGGGGCAATTTCGGACAATTATACAATTTTTCGTATTATATAGGATGATTAATACGAAAAATATGCGTATCTTTGCATCGTTTTACTAAGGCAAATACAAATATTTGATAATAATGAAGGAAAGTTACTTTGCGGACAAAAACCGTTACGACAATGGGATGGAATATGAGCGTTGTGGACGTTCGGGTGTGTTACTGCCAAAGGTGAGCCTCGGTTTCTGGCATAACTTCGGAAGTGTCGACCCCTATGAGCGCAGCCGTGAGATAACCCACTACGCCTTCGATCATGGTATCACGCACTTTGATCTGGCAAATAACTACGGACCGGTATACGGTTCTGCTGAAGAGACGATGGGACGACTGATGGATGAGGATTTCCGTCCGTATCGTGATGAACTCTTTATCTCTTCGAAGGCCGGTTACGATATGTGGCCTGGACCTTACGGCAACTGGGGATCAAGGAAATATCTTATGGCAAGTCTCGATCAGAGTCTGAAGCGTATGAAGATTGATTATGTAGACTTGTTCTATAGTCATCGTTACGACCCAGAGACCCCATTAGAAGAGACTTTGCAGGCTCTTGTTGATATTGTCCGTCAAGGAAAGGCCCTTTATGTCGGTATTTCTCGTTGGCCGCTCGAAGCTACCCGTTTTGCAGCAAAATATCTTAGGGAGCGCGATGTACCTCTGTTGATATATCAGGGACGACTGAACATGCTTGACCGTGAACCTCAGGAGGAAGGCATCCTCGACTTCTGTGCAGAGGAAGGTATTGGCTTTATCTCATTCTCGCCTCTTGCCCAGGGCCTTTTGACTGACCGTTATCTGAATGGTATTCCAGAAGACTCACGCATGTCGAAGGGTAAGTTCCTGAAAGAGTCGATGCTCACGCCGGAGTTGCTTGAGAAACTGCGTAGCTACAATAGTGTAGCAGAGAGTCGCGGCGAGACTCTTGCAGAGATGGCTCTGGCATGGATTCTGCATCAGAAGGGGGTAACTTCGGTGTTGGTGGGAGCAAGTTCTACGGCACAGTTAGAGAAGAACCTTCGTTGTGTGAATGCAGCGCCATTTGATGAGGAAATATAAAAAGAAAAGATGAAAAGGATATTGTTTTTATTGTTGGCTTCTGCGGTGCTCAGCGCTCAGGCGCAGGTGGCAGAGGCTCCTAAGGATGTCAATGGTGTGGTTGATAACACTCCCGACAGTATTGCAAAGGCATTGACAGCACGACCTGTTCCCGGGTCCAGCAGGGTAGGTAACAACCCCGTTTTGTTCCTGATAGGCAACTCCACGATGCGCACCGGTACTATGGGTAATGGTAATAACGGTCAGTGGGGCTGGGGATATTACGCCCACGAATATTTCGACCCGACAAAGATTACTGTAGAGAATCAAGCCCTCGGCGGCATGAGCAGCCGTACCTTTTATAATAAGCTATGGCAACCGATAAAGCAGGCTATCCGTCCCGGTGACTGGGTGATTATCTCTATCGGACATAACGATAACGGTCCATACGACGAGGGTCGTGCGAGGGCAAGTATTCCCGGTGTTGGTGATGAAACCCTGGATGTGGTTATCAAGGAGACCGGAGAGCATGAGACAGTATACACATACGGAGGTTATATGCGTAAATATATCAATGATGTAAGGGCTCAGGGTGGTTATCCTATCCTGATGTCGCTGACACCTCGTAACGCATACGATGATAATGGTAAGATTATCCGTAAGCCTCATACCCAATGGCAGATGCAGGTGGCTGCAGAAGAAGGTGTACCATTTGTAGACCTCAATGAAATCTCTGCCCAGAAACTCGATAAGTATGGCCCTTGGAAGACTGACTATCACTTCTTCCTCGATAAGATTCATACCAGCCGATTCGGAGCTATGATGAATGCCCGTTCTGCAGCAGAAGGACTGATGGCAAGCCACAACCCCGCCCTTAATCCTTTGAAAGCGATGATGAGGAATGTGGAGTTGCCTGTATATGACATCACACGTACTGATGGCAAACCTGTGGTTTTCATCACTGGCGACAGTACCGTTAAGAATAAGGATAAGGATGAAGACGACATGTGGGGATGGGGGTCTGTGGCTAATACAGTCTTTGACGAGACGAAGATAGATATCGTCAATGCTGCAATGGCAGGTCGTAGTTGCAGAACCTATCTTAACGAAGGCCGATGGGAGAAAGTGTATAACAGTCTGAAGCCAGGTGATTTCGTACTGATCCAGTTTGGGCATAACGATATCAGTCCTATCGACAAACCCAAGTATCGCGGAGCCATAGCCACAGCTGATGACTCCTGCCATGTGTATCGCATGCAGGCGGCAAAGGAGGACTTAACGAAACAGAATGTCATCGACCAGAAGCTGAAGAGCAATACTCTGGTTGGCTCATACGAAGTGGTGTTTTCCTTTGGCTGGTATCTGAAGAAGTTTATCCAGGATGTACGTGAGAAAGGAGCCACGCCAATCCTTGTATCGCTGACACCACGTAATGAGTGGCCTGAAGGTAAAATGGAGCGTCGTAACGACTCGTATGGCGTATGGTATCGTCAGGTGGTGAAGGATACCGGTGTGGAGTTTGTCGACCTGCATAACCTCGCTGCTGACTTCTACGACAAGAAGTGTGGCAGTAAGGAGAAAGCCAACAAATACTTCAAGAAAGACCATACCCACACATCGCTCTTGGGAGCCAAGATCAATGCCAAGTGCGTGGCTCAGGGTCTGAAGGCTAATAACAGTCCTCTGGCGAAATATCTGAAATCAAAAATAAAATAACGATGAAACGTTTTGCATTCAAGATGCAGCTTAAACCCGGCTGCGAGAAGGAATACGAGAAGCGTCATGCGGAAATCTGGCCAGAACTGGTTAAGATGATAAAGGATGGCGGTGTAAGCAACTACAGTATCTACTGGGACAAAGAGACCAATATCCTTTTCGGATATCAGGAGTGCTCTGGTGACGGCAACTCTCAGGATACTGCCAACGTGGATCCTATAACCCAGAAATGGTGGGACATGATGGCCGACATCATGGAGGTTAACCCCGATAACTCACCTGTAACAATACCTCTCGTCGAGGTGTTCCATCTGGATTAAAATAATAATCCCCGCCAGACGGCGGGGATTATTGTTATTACATATCTTCCCAAGTGTCAAGGTATGTCACATGGGTAACGAGATACTCGTCGACACCGTGCTTTCCGTCGGCACCGCCGATACCAGACTTCTTTACACCTGCATGGAAGCCCTGGATGGCCTCGAAGTGCTCACGGTTGATGTAGGTCTCACCAAACTCCAGTTCACGGCATGCCTTTACTGCAACGTTCAGATCCTTGGTGAAGATTGATGATGCAAGACCGTACTCACAGTCGTTGGCATACTTGATAGCCTCGTCGAGGTCAGTGAACTCTACCAATGGGATAACAGGACCGAATGTCTCCTCATGGATGATGTCCATGTCCTGAGTGCAGTTGTCAAGGACGGTAGCTGCATAGAAATATCCCTTCTCACCTACACGATGACCGCCACAGAGCAGTTTTGCTCCCTGTTTGATGGCGCGCTCCACCTTCTCTGTAACGCTCTCCAGAGCACGAGCCTCTACCAGAGGACCCATGTCTACGCTCTCGTCAGCGCAAACATCGCCCACCTTCACAGCACTCATCTTCTCAACAAGAATCTTTGTGAAGGCTTCCTTAACCTCCTTCTGAACATATACACGCTCAGCATTGTTACAGATCTGACCGTTGTTTCCGATACGGCTGTCAACGATCCACTGGGCTGCACGCTCCAGGTCGGCATCCTTCATCACGATGGCTGGAGCCTTACCGCCAAGTTCGAGAGAAACCTTGGTGATATTCTTAGATGCTGCGGCCATGATGCTCTCACCGGCACCAACAGAACCGGTAACACTTACGATGTCGATCTTTGGAGAACCGGCCATCTCGTTGCCGATGACACTTCCCTTACCTGTCACGATGTTGATAACACCAGCGGGGAGACCAATCTCATCAACAATCTTACCAAATTCAGTACAGTTCTCTGGGGTGAGCTGTGAAGGCTTGATAACGATGGTACAACCAGCGATGAGAGCTGCACCGGCCTTTCGAGCGATGAGGAAGAACGGGAAGTTCCAAGGCAGGATACCTGCAACTACACCGATAGGCTTCTTGGTGAGCAGGATGGTCTCGTTAGGACGGTCGGAAGGGATGATCTCACCCTCGATATGACGTGCGAAGGTAGCCATATACTCGAAATATGCTATGGTGGCACCTACCTCAATTGAGGCCCAGGTACGGGTCTTACCCTGCTCACGCATTATAATCTCTGTGAACTCCTTCTCACGCTTCTTGATGCCCTCTGCCATCTTCAGCAGATAGCCTGCACGTTCGATGGCTGGAGTCTTTGCCCAAGCCTTCTGAGCAGCACGGGCTGCATCCAAAGCACGGTTTACATCTTCAATGGTTCCTTCTGGTTGACGGGAGATAACCTCCTCGGTTGATGGGTTTAATACGTCAATCCATTTGCCGTTCGAGCTCTCGCAGAACTGGCCGTTAATGTACATTTTCAATTCTTTCATAAATGATTGTTGTTTAATGTTTAAGTAGAAAAGCTGTTTTGAATTCGTCAGCAAATATACGAAGAAAAAGTGGAATAACCTTATTAAATACGTACTATTTTCCATAAATTAATATAAATCGTACGTTTTGGAAACTATTTGAACGATTTTTGTGCTTTTATATAAATAAATATGTGTAACTTTGTGCACAAATAACAAATTACTGTTGCTAATTTACAAAAAAGGCTAAGATGAGAAAGATTTTTCTGCTGCTATTCTCGATGGTGCTTATTTCGGGGTCGGCAAAGGTTAAGAAGAAGGTCGTGGTTGAGACATGGCCAGACAACACTGTGATGGATGCATGGTTCAAGGACACAACGAAGGTGGATGTTGCTACGCTTGGTCGTCAGTATGTCATTACCGACTACGGAGTGAAAAATGACTCAAATATCGTTCAGACTTCAGCCATACAGGCTGTTATTGACCGTGCTGCTCAAGAGGGTGGAGGAGTGGTGGTAATCCCAGAGGGAACATTCCTTACAGGAGGCCTGTTCTTCAAACAGGGTACCCATCTGCATGTGATTGGTCGTCTGAAAGGCTCAGAGCGAATCATTGATTTCCCGATTCTGCTGACACGCATAGAAGGAGAGACATGCAAATATTTCTCTGCATTGGTGAATGCCGATGGACTCGATGGGTTTACCATCAGCGGTAAGGGAACCATCGACGGCAATGGCCTCCACTACTGGCAGGAGTTCTGGATTCGTAGGAAGTGGAATCCCCAGTGTACCAACAAGGATGCCCAGCGTCCGAGACTGACATATATCTCTAATTCCAAGAACGTCACCATTCAGGATGTGCATCTTATCAATTCTCCTTTCTGGACCAATCACGTATATAAGAGTGACCATGTGCGTTATCTGGATTGCTATATCTATGCTCCCACAGAGAATATATGGGCACCGGAACCAAGACGCGGAGCTCCCTCATCAGATGCTATCGACATAGATGCATGTACAGATGTGCTTATCAACGGATGTTTCATGCACGTTAATGATGATGCTGTGGTGTTGAAAGGTGGAAAAGGCACTTGGGCAGACAAAGATGAGACCAACGGCGACTGCGAGCGCATTCTGATACAGAATTGTCATTACGGAAAGGTTCATGGCTGTGTGACTTTAGGATCTGAGTCTTTGCACGACAGGAATGTCATCCTTCGTAACTGCTATACAGAAAGAGCCGACAGAGTGCTCTGGCTGAAGATGCGTCCCGATACCCCTCAGCATTATGAGTATGTGCTGGTGGAGAATATCACAGGTCATTGCAAGCGTTTCCTCTTCATCCATCCTTGGAGTCAGTTTTTCAAACCCGAAAAACGTGATGATATGCCATTGTCACGTTGTAACAATATCACGATGCGTAACATTCAGGTAGATGCTGAGACGCAGTACGACGTAAAGACGTCAGATAAATACGAACTCATTGATTTCGTTATCGACGGAAAACCATTAGTATTTGAGATATCACCAGAGAAAGTTGAGAATCCACAAAATATAGTATATGAGTAATAATAAATATTTCTTTGCCGTAGACCTGGGTGCTACGAGCGGCAGAACGATTATCGGCCGAATCAACGGCGATAAGTTTGACCTCGAGGAGGTGACCCGCTACCCTAATAACCTCATCGTACAGGGAGGACACTATTACTGGGATATCTTCGCCCTCTATTTTGAAATCATCAAGGGACTGAAGGAAGTAGCCCGTCGTGGACTGGAGATTACAAGCATCGGAATTGATACCTGGGGTGTTGACTTCGTGTTTATCGGTGAAGACAATGCCATCCTAAGGAATCCGCGAGCCTATCGTGATCCTATCACCTTTGAGGCTATGGACGACTATCTGAAGAACGTCATCTCGAAGAAAGATGTATATGATGTCACTGGTATCCAGTTGATGAACTTCAACTCCATCTTCCAGCTCTATGCTATGAGGAAGGAGGATAACAGTGCATTTAATCATGCCAAGAAGATTCTCTTTGTGCCTGATGCATTGAGTTGGATGCTTACAGGTAAGGAGGTATGCGAGTATACCATTGCTTCAACATCACAGTTGCTCGACCCACGTACCAAGCAGCTTGACGAACGGCTGTTGGCTTCGATGGGACTCAAACGTTCTATGTTTGGTAAGATGGTGATGCCGGGAACACAGATTGGAGTGCTTACCGAAGAGGTACAAGAATTGACAGGACTCGGAGCAGTACCTGTGATAGCTGTTGCCGGTCATGATACAGGCTCGGCTGTTGCTGCTGTCCCGGCAAAGAACGAACAGTTTGCCTATCTCTCGAGCGGCACCTGGAGTCTGATGGGTATCGAGACAAAGGATGCCATCATCAATGACCTTAGTTATGAACGCAACTTCACCAATGAGGGTGGAGTAGAGGGAACAACCCGTTTCCTGAAGAACATCTGTGGTATGTGGCTCTATGAGCGTTGTCGTCTGGAATGGCCTGAGGAAGTAAGAAAGCTGTCGCATCCGGAATTGCAGGGATCGGCAATGCAGGTTGAGGCTTTCCGTTCTATCATCAATCCTGATGACAAACTGTTTGCTGCTCCTACATCGATGATAGGTGCTATCCAGCAGTACTGCCGCGAGACTAATCAGCCTGTGCCAGAAACACCGGCAGAGATATGCCGTTGTATCTTCGACTCATTGGCTCTGCGATATAAGCAGGTGTTCCAGTGGTTGAAGGAGTTTGCTCCATTCAAACTCGAGGTGTTGCATGTTATTGGCGGTGGCAGTCTGAACAAATATCTGAACCAGTTTACTGCCAATGCTACGGGAGCTGTTGTACTGGCTGGTCCTCAGGAGGGTACGGCTATAGGAAACATCATGCTTCAGGCTAAGGCTGCAGGAGAGGTAAGTGATATCTGGGATATGCGCCGAATCATTGCCAATAGTCTTGAACTCGTAAGATATGAGCCAACAGATGAGGCAGAATGGGACAAGGCATACGAGAAATATCTGAAAATAACAACAAACAAATAAAAGAAACAAATTATGGCAAAACCATTAGTAGAAACTAAAGCAAAGGTAGGTGTATTCTCAATTGCCCTTCAGGCATACCTGCCACAGTTCCCTCAGCTCGTTCCGGAGTTTGAGGCTCAGTATGAAGCATTTAAGAAGACATTACCCGACACTATCGAGATTATCGATGGCGGTATGGTGACAAGTAAAGAACAGTCGATGGCTGCAGGTGATAAGTTCCGTGCTGCCGATGTAGACCTCGTAATTCTGCAGATGCTGACATATTGTACATCTTATAATATGTTGCCAGCCGTTCGCGACCTCGACGTGCCCGTAGTTATCGTGAACCTGCAGAAGAAACTGGCTCCAGACTACGCTAAGACAGATATCCCAACATGGTTGGGTGAACTCTATGCATGTGGCGCTATCGGAGAGATGGTAGCCGACCTGAATCGTGCCGGCAAGCGTTCGGCTGTGATTACAGGTGTTGTAGAGGGTGGTGATCCAGGTGTCCAGGCAGAGATTGAGGACTGGTGCCGTGCTGCTCAGGTACGTCGTCGTTTCCGCGATACCAACATCGCACAGATTGGTCGTCCTTATCCTGGTATGATGGACCTATACATCGACGAGACAAACCTCTATCACCGTATGTTTGTTTACACCAAGCAGTTTGACTGGGAGAAGATGTGGGCTATTGCCGATAACATCACCGACGAGGCTGCCATCAAGGCAAAGGCACAGGATATCCTCGACACCTTCGACATCGAGGGTGGTGGCACCATTGAGAAGGTTTGGGATATGGCAAAGTATGTTGTTGCCTTCGAACAGTGGGTAAAGGACGAGAAACTCGGTATGATTGCCTCTCACTATGACGGTTTTGCACAGGGTGTTGCCGGTAAGCTCGACTCAATGCTTATTCCAGCTTTCTCTATGCTTATCAAGCAGCATACCGCTTGTGCCGTTGAGGGCGATATGAAGGTAGCGATGGCTATGTCAATTCTGAAGACCATCTCTGGCACAGGTACACTTGCCGAGATGTATTCTATCGACTTTCCTAAGGATATCTGTATCATCGGTCACTCCGGCTCAGGCGATTTCGATATCTCTCAGGCCAAGAAGCCTACGATGAAGATTGTTCCTGTGTTCCACGGAAAGGCTGGTGGCGGTTACCTCACACAGTTCTATCCTCCCACGGGTCCTGTTACCTATCTGGCTATCACTCAGGATAAAAACGGTGTATTTAAGTTCGTTGCTGCCGAGGGAGTAAACGAGGATGGTCCTATCTTCACCTTTGGTGATACCAACATGCGCACAAAGTTCTCTTTGAGTTGCCGTGAGTTCGTTAATAAGTGGAGTGAGGCAGGACCTACCCACCATATGGCAGCTGCTGTAGGTCATCACATCGATACCATCCTGAAGGTTGCAAAGATCTTCAATATCGAGTGCGATGTGGTTTGTCGGTAATTAAGAATTAGGAAAAATGGCAAATTCTGGTTCTCTGAAGAGCACTATCGCGGTGTCTCTTACTAATTATCTCGATGCCGGAGCCATTGTGGCTGGTGCATCTGGTCTTACCTTGTGGCAGAACTATCTCGGACTGTCTGAGGTACATCTTGGATGGCTTAACTTTATCTCCGCCAACTGTCTTGGTGCTGCCATCGGTGCCATCATAGGTGGATTCCTGGCAGATAAGTATGGTCGTAAGTTTATCTTCACATACAACCTGTTAGTTTATATGACAGGTGTGCTGTTGGTGATGTTCTCGATGAATTTCCCAATGTTGCTGGCTGGATTCCTTGTGACAGGTATATCAGTTGGTGTGGGTGTTCCCGCATCATGGACCTATATCTCTGAGTCTTCGGAGGTAAACAATCGTGGTCGTAACATCTGTATCTCTCAGATGTCATGGGGCTTCGGACCGATGTGTATCCTGCTCTTCGGTATGCTCTTTGCCCCTGGTGGATATCTGTTCAGTTGGGTAGAGTCAGTGGCACATCTCTTTGGTGGTGCCGATATGAGTACTGAGGCGGTAAATGTGTTCTCATCTCGTATCGTATTCTTCACATTGTTTGTTGTGGCTTTCATCGCATGGAACCTGCAGCGTCAACTTCAGGAGAGTGCGGAGTTTACGGCACAGAAGGCTTCTGCCAAGAAGGACGGTCTTATGGACAATATCAAGGTGTTGTTCTCAAACAAGATAGCCGTTCGTACCGTTATCTTCCTGGCTACCATCTATCTGACCTGGAACCTCGTGGCATCTGTTATGGGATTCTTCCAGCCGCATATCTATGAGACGGCAGGTGGTGTGACCAATGAACAGGCCAACTGGATGAACTGTATTCAGTGGTTTATCATCGTAGCTGTGACTTTCGTGGTGTCTAAGTTCATCGATAAGTCTTCTCATAAGATTATCTATTCTTTCGGACTTCTCGTGGCTATCGCTGCCTGGTTGGTAATCGTTACCATTGGTGTCAATGGCATGGTAGGTCTCTGGCTCTTTGCAATCCTTTGGGGTGTACAGGGTGGTTCGTCGCCACAGATTTTCTATGCTCTCTGGGGTTCGGAGCTGTTCCCTGCTAAGTTCCGTGCTGGTGCTCAAGGTCTGATGTTCTTTATTGTGCGTGGACTGTCAGCCGTATGGGGACTTATATTCACCATTATCTACGGTGAGAACGGCGAGGGATTCACTATCGCAGCCTTCTGTATGATAGCCTTGCTTACCATCTCTCTCGTAGTCGGCTTCCTTGGTGTTCCCAACACCCGTGGCCGTGCTCTCGAAGATATCACCAAGGAGCGCTATGGAGAGAGTTATTAATTAAGAGTTAAGAATTAAGAGTTAAGAAAATATGAAGAGTATATTAGAAGGCCGCGAGGGTTTGAAAGCGGTTGTTTATCAGATTGCCGAGGTAACAGGTTATCTCTGGCAGAAAGGCTGGGCTGAGCGTAATGGTGGAAACATCACCGTCAACGTCACCGAGTATATGGACGATGAGTGTAAGGCCATGAAGGCTATCTCTGAAGTGAAGCAGATAGGTATGGTGTTACCTCAGCTGAAAGGAAAGTATTTCTATTGCAAGGGAACAGGAAAGCGTATGCGTGACCTGGCTAAGGAGCCTATGCAGAACGGAAGTATCATCCGTATCCTCGACGACTGTGCATCTTACGAGGTTATCGCTGACGAGAATGTCGTTCCTACATCAGAGTTGCCAACACACCTGGCTCTGCAGAACTATCTCCTCGAGACAGGCTCTTGCTATAAGGCAACACTTCATACCCATCCTATCGAACTGGTGGCTATGAGTCATATCCAGCGTTTCCTGAAGGGTGACGAGATGACCCGAGTACTGTGGTCTATGATTCCTGAGACACTGGCATTTGCACCACTTGGTATCGGTATCGTTCCTTACGCTCTGCCATCATCTGTAGATCTGGCTGAGGCAACACTCGAGCAGATCAAGACCCACGATGTTGTAATGTGGGAGAAGCATGGTACTGTAGCTGTGGGAACAGACATCATGGATGCCTTCGATCAGACCGATGTGCTCTGTAAGGCAGCAAATATCTATATGTGTGCTCGTGCCATGGGTTCTGAGCCCGATGGTATGACCGCCGAGCAGATGAAGGAGGTTCAGGATGTGTTCAAACTCCCTAAGAAGCGTCCTTGCTAAGTAATATCCAGTGGCAAATATTCAGAAAAATCCCCTCGTACCTTGTTGATTCAGGTGCGAGGGGATTATATTTGCGGGTTATTGCATCCTCTTTAGACCTTCCCATTTTACATCCCATTTGCCATTCTTCGGGAAACCGGGATTTCCCTTATCATCACATCCGTCCCATCCTGCACACATCATTGCTATAGCAGTAAGCAAGGCACCATTGCCTGGAAGATAGATACGCAGACGGTCTGGTGTCTGGAAATTATGTCCGCTGGGCAGGTATGTATTCTTCTGAGTGTCGATAAGCAAGGCCTTGAGTGCTGTCTCCGGATCTCCAAGACGAGCTGCCGTCATGGCTATCATACCGTAGTCCCATCCCCATGTGGTCTGCCAGTTCCAGTTCTTCATCACCCAGTCAAGGGTGGTTTTCATCTTCTCCATATTATATAAAGAGGTATAAGGCAGCAGACCGCAAGCTCCAAGAACTGCCGGATGGTCATTACGACATTTGTCAGCAAACGTCTCTACTTTCTTTGCCGGAGCGTCGAAGGGGTCGAATGCCTCATGATTCTTTGCTGCTCCAATGGCTATTCCTGCTGTGTAGATATCGCCGGCTTCGGGTAGTGGAGAGAGATTTTTGATGATATCATCCCACAGAGCTACTCTTGCCTTGCCCTGACGCTCGCGCCACTTCTGGGCTACAGAGAGACCATAGCTCCAATACGCCAGTTCGAAGGGCTGATTATAGGATATATCCTTTGTCATACACTCCTGCATAGCAGTTGCTCCCTTAAGGATATATCGCTTCTGCGCGACATCGAAAGTCACAAAGTCGGCCATAAACTCTGCCGTAGCCTCTACTTGTTCGCCATATTCGCGAAGTGTCTCTGCAGACGGATTGGCTCGGTACATCTCTTCTGCGAGATAGATATAGTGTGGCTGTTGCCAGATAAGAAACGATCCTGTATTCGATGGTGCCTCACCAGCCCAAGGGTCGGTCATCTTCATCCATCGTATGCCCTTAAAACCCTGTCGCTCGGCAATCTTCCGGGCTACGGGATAAGCAATATCGTTATACCATTTCAGTATCTGAGCCACAACCTCTGGACGGTTCCAAAGGGCGAAATCGACCACATGCCACCAAGTCATTTCCAGATGCGGACGACCAAACCATGTGTTATAAGTAAGACCGCTCTCCTGTGGCGGCATATTATTGGCGCAGTTTATCTGAGTGAGATACTGTGAGAGAACCACGCGACGCTCCAGTTCCTTGGCTCGAGGGTCGGTACAGGATGAGAAATCTACGATGGCTCCGCTATTCCACCAGGAGCGCCAGAAATTAGTGGCGGCGATATGATAAAGATCATAGGAAAACCTAGGTGAACCAGATATACTAGGGAGACCAGGGAGATACTCTACAGCGATGGCGAGGGTATTGTCGGGTGAAGATAGCTCAAAATCATGAGATGCCAGCTTTTTGATATCTGCTTTACCCTCCCATTGCAGCAGAACGTAATATGTCGTAGCGTCGAGGGTGCGCTTGATTATTGTATGATTATCTGTCTGAGAGATGATTTCAGACCTATGGCGCTCGGGTTTTGTCCAGTCGCTGGCATCATCGGCATGTTTTCCTGTGGGGTAGGGGAAACGCAGTCTCAGAGTGGCGCGCTTATCTGCCAATAACTCACTCTTTATCCTGGCATAAAGTGCATCCTTAGACGGATGAGCACCTGTGGTTACCTCTACCTTCTTTCTGTTGGCCACGAACGATGACAATATCTCTCCGTCAAAGAGCTTTTGTTCCTGTCGGATATCTGTAAGTTGGTAAAGAGAAATCTGTTTACCCTTCTCGTCAGTCAGATAAAGTCCGATGGCACCAAGATTCAGCCGGTGAGGATTAACTCTTAGGAACTCTGTCGCCTCCTTATGCCTGCCATCCTCTTTCTTCTTATACTCCACAGCATATATCTCCTTATGACCATGCCCGAAATCGAATGATTTCTCTGATTCAGAAGGTTTCAGATTCTTCGAGTTGGGATACTGATGCCAACCCCAGTCGCTCATGGCGCAGAGCGGTACACCGTTCTTATAATCAAGGGGATAAGACTGCAGTCCGGTAACATCTACTGTGGTTGCAAAATGGCCGTTCCCGACAGAAAGAGAGGCTAGAGTATCGGCCTTGGTGATAACAGGATTGTTACGACTTACAACAGCGTTACGGTCTATGGCTGCCGATGCCAACAGGGGAGTCAGCATGCAGAGTATCGCAATATTAATGATGGTCTTCATATTCGTAGTTTCTTTTTCTGTTGCAAACTTACAACAAAATCATGACATTCCGGATTCCTTCTCATATAAAAATAACGTAAACGTTATCTTAAAAGTTTGGCATGCACAATATCAGGAGTCTTTTTACGTTATAAATAAGGTAAACTTATTTAGTTGATATTGCGGTATGAAGAGAATGTTTTTTATTACATTGTTTCTGATAGGTGTTTTGACGGTACAAGCTCAGGAGAATATTGACCTCTCCGGACTGTGGGACTTCTGTATCGGCGACTCTGCGAAGTATAACGATGAGATAATACTTCCAGGTTCGATGCTAACCAACGATAAGGGATATAAGGTGAGCACCAAAACCCATTGGACAGCCACACTCTACGACTCTTCATATTTCTATAATCCCTACATGGAGAAATACCGCACTCAGGAAAACCTTAAGTTCCCGTTCTTCCTTACTCCCTCGCGTCATTATGTTGGCAAGGCGTGGTATCGTAAGATGGTATATATCCCCCAGTCGTGGGAGGGTAGGAGCATCTTCCTCTTCCTCGAACGTCCGCATATCGAGACTACGGTATATATAAACGGTCAGGAAGTGGGCCATCAGAACTCGCTGTCAGTACCTCATCAGTATGATATAACAAAATTTCTCTCTCCCGGGCAGCGGAATAAGATAGAGATATGTGTGTATAACGGCATCAAGGATGTCGGTGTGGGTATCGATTCGCATAGTGTGTCAGACCAGACCCAAGGCAACTGGAACGGTATCGTGGGACAGTTGGAGCTGCGATCAAAAGCTGCCGGACCGTATATCAAACAGGTTAAGATTGTTCCCTATGTCGCCTTTGGTGTCGTGAATGTAGAAATAGAGATAGGCGCATTCCCCAAGTCTTTGTTCTATCAGTTGCCTGATCTCTGTGTCGGCATTGAGCGTGTTGATGGAGATAAAGAGACCTTCATGCAGTTCTTCGAGGTTGATGACCGCCAGGTGTCGATTAATGTGAATCTTGGTAAGAAAGCCGTCCTTTGGGATGAGTTTAATCCACAGTGTTACAGGATGGGTATCACCTTTGGCGATGACTATTACGAGACAACCTTCGGATTGCGAGAGATAGGTGTCAAGGACAGGGGTATTTACATCAACGGTCGTCCTGTCTATTTCCGTGGAACGGTGGAGAGCTGTTGTTTCCCGGAGACAGGATACCCTCCGATGGATGAGGGAGAGTGGACAAGGATTATCCAAAAATGTAAACAATATGGCCTCAATCACATGCGATTCCACTCATGGTGTCCACCTGAGGCAGCCTTCGTTGCAGCGGATAAACTCGGCTTCTACCTTATGCCAGAGGCACCATCATGGTCGAATCACGGAGTAAAACTGCGCAACGGTCAGGTTGTCGATCAATATCTTATCGATGAATCGAAGAGAATTCTTGACACATACGGCCATCATCCCTCGTTTGTCATGATGTCGGCGGGTAACGAACCGGCTGGCAGATGGGTGGAGTATTGTAAAGACTGGGTGAAGGAGATGAACAAATACGACCTCTCAAAGATCTATTGTGGCGCTGCCGTCGGAGGTGGCTGGGAATGGGATGAAGGGTCGGAGTTTCATGTAAAGGGCGGGGCACGAGGCCTCGACTGGAACAAACATGCTCCTCACTCTGACGACGATCATAATAAGGAGATGGATTTCCCCAGAAACTACAAGGGTGACAAACCTAATAACAGTCCTATCATTGCCCACGAACAGGGTCAATGGTGTGCATTCCCCGATTTCAAGGAGATAAATCAGTATCACGGAGTAAACAAACCCAGAAACTTCGAGATCTTCCGTGATCTGTTGCGTGACAACGGCATGGAATCGCAGGCTGAGAAATTCCTTATGGCAAGTGGAAAATTGCAGACACTCTGCTATAAATACGATATCGAGCGCAATTTGCGCACGAAAGACTATTCCGGCTTCCAACTCCTTGGTCTGAATGACTATAGCGGACAGGGCTCTGCCCTCATAGGTCCTCTTAACGTGCATTGGAAAGAAAAGGGTTATGTCGATGCTACGGAATGGATTGAGTTCTGTTCGCCAGTTGTGTCATTGGCAAGGTTTCCGAAATTCGTGTATAGCAATAAGGATACTCTCAATGTGCCGGTAGAATTGTATAATGCTATGTATGCCGAGATAACCAATATTCGGAATAATTATTATATCATTGATGAGACTCAGAACGTTATTTCTGGAGGAATCCTATCCGTAGGCGACCTGCCCATTGGCAAGAATATAAATATAGGTAAGGTTACTTTCCCGTTGGACAAAATCACCAAGCCCTCAAAACTCACATTATCTGTGCTCGTAGCCGGAAAACTCCGCAACCACTGGGATTTCTGGGTATATCCTGAGGTAAAGGATACATTGACTTACGATGATATCTATCAGACAGATACCTTAGACTCTAAGGCCCTTGATGTGTTGAAGAATGGTGGTAAGGTCTTGATTGCCGCAGCTGGTAAGGTGCGTCTGGGCAGGGATATCGTACAGTATTACCTGCCTGTCTTCTGGAATACATCGTGGTTCCAGATGCGTCCGCCTCATACCACGGGAGCGTATATCGACAAGAGTCATCCTCTCTTCAAATACGATTTCCCCACCGACGACTGGAGCAACCTTAACTGGTGGGAACTCCTTAACAAAGCCCAAGTGATGAACCTTATGGAACTCCCTTTGGACTACCAACCTCCCATCCAGCCTATCGACACTTGGCATATCAGCCGTAAACTCGGTATGCTCATCGAGGCTAATGTGCTGAAAGGTAAGCTGTTGATGACCACGATGGATATCTCTTCCGGCCTGGATAATCGTCTTGTTGCCCGTCAGATGCGCCAGGCTATTTTGCGATACATGCAGAGCGATGACTTCAAGCCTGCAATAACCCTCCAACCTCAGATTATCACCGATTTCTTTACCAAAGACGGTCCTAAGGTGGATATGCACACCAAGGCATCTCCCGCCGACCTGAAACCACAGATTAATCCGAACAAATAAAAAAAAGAGAGGTTGTTTCTGATTTTATTCGTATATTTGCATCGTAATCTATAAACAGACCGAAAAGATTTAAGAAGATATGATGAAAAAGTATTTGATGACGCTGG
>CACWLC010000001.1 GCA_902761605.1 uncultured Prevotellaceae bacterium | reverse complement strand
CTCGTAAGTTACCATCAGTACTTCACGCTCTTTGTAACCATCGATTGTCATTGAAACTGGAGTCTTTGCCATAATTCTTTTCCTTTCTTTAATTTTAAATTGTTAAACATTTCTTTTTTATTATTTATGTTCTTTTGTTCTTCTGTCTAAAAACGTCTGAACTTTTGTCTTTCTGTCTGATTGACGATGCAAAGATACGATGATTTTCACTTGATTCCAAGTTTTTTTCTGATTTCTTTGTCAACTACATGCGACACACGCACCATTTTGCGACAAACCCTACGAATCCCCCAAATCTCTGTCGCGTCAACACCCAAAAAAGAGGGCAACATTGCTGCCGCACCTTATAGTGATATTTAAAAATCTTAGTCTTTTCTTGGCTGTTTCACGAAAAAGTTATATCTTTGCAACAGAAAGTTGGGAAGTATGAAGAAACCTCAGTGGCTTGAAAAGGAAAAACTATATAGCATTATGTTCGAGTCGGAAACTCCGCTTGGACGCATTTTCGACATCACTCTGATAATAGCTATATCGCTGAGCATCATTATCTCGTTTATCGAGACTGTTCCTTCGTTGGTACGTACTTTTAAGCTGGTGCTTGAGATATTGGAATATGTGCTTACCTTCTTCTTTACGGTAGAGTATATTGCCCGTGTCTATTCTTCGCCACGTCCTCGTGAATACGTGCTGAGTTTCTTTGGCGTCATCGACCTGTTGTCAATCCTGCCGCCTTATCTCTCTTATTTCCTGCCCAATGCGAGGTATATGATCCTGTTGCGTTCGTTCCGCTTCATACGTATCTTCCGCATATTCAAGCTGTTCAGTTTCATCAACGAGGGTTACATGCTGATGCGCTCGCTCCAGAAGAGCCTCACCAAGATTGCTGTCTACTTCCTTTTCGTGCTGATATTGGACATCTGTCTTGGTACGCTGATGTTTATGGTTGAGAACGGACAGCCTGATACTCAATTTACCGATTTGGCCACATCTGTATATTGGGCCATTGTAACGATGACAACAGTAGGATATGGTGACATCACACCTGTGACTCCCATAGGACGCCTGCTCTCTGCGTTTGTCATGCTGCTGGGTTATACCATTATCGCTGTGCCCACAGGTATTGTTACGGCAAATATTATCGATGAGGTGAAGGAAAAACCCAAGGATGGTCACTGCCCACGATGTAATGCGAAAGTTCGCAACAAAGACCGATATTGCTCACAATGCGGTGAAAAGCTTTAGAAAAAATGAATCGATACGCTTTATTTTTTGATATTGACGGAACGCTTGTTAGTTTTAAGACTCACGAGATACCTTCTTCCACGATTTTAGCACTAACCCAGGCCAAGGCCAATGGTCATAAGGTGTTTATTGCCACAGGCCGTCCACCGCTGATTATCACTAATTTGGGTGCTATAGAGCATCTTGTCGATGGATATGTCACCATCAATGGTGCCCTATGCTATGTAGGCAACGAGGTAGTAAGTTGTAAGGATATCCCTTATGATGCAGCTCGTCTAGTGGTTGACGATGCCCAGGAGAAGGATTATGGCGTGATTGTTGTAGGCGAGAAGGATGTGGCTGTGCTCGACCCTCATAGTGAGGTCGACAGGATATTCCGTCAGGAGATTGCAGTCGAGAATCTGGATCAGGTCAAGCCTTTGGAGCATGTCATGCAGCAGCGTATCCTCCAGCTTACGCCATTCTTCTCAGCCGATTATGAGCGCGAGTTGATGGCTCGCATTCCAAGTTGCACTTCAGGACGCTGGCATCCTGCTTTTACGGATATTACGGCACAAGGTGCAGATAAAGGTGAGGGCATGCTGATTATGGCAAAGCATTTCGGGCTCGATCCACAATACACTATGGCTTTTGGTGATGGTGGTAATGATGCTTCGATGATTCGTACGGCAGGTATTGGTGTGGCAATGGGTAATGCTCTTGACTCATTAAAAAAAGAGGCTGCCTTTACGACAACCTCTGTTGATGATGACGGTATCTTAAACGCTCTCCGCCATTTCGGACTCCTTTAATATTTGTGTATTCTTACTATAAAATATCGTTCATTACTTGTATTTTTTCGACAATGAACGTTTTTTTAAAGCTAATGAAACATTATTTATTGGTTTCTTTTAGAATTCATAATACCTTTGCAGCACAAAAAATGCTTCATACAAAATTGTTAGGTTAGTTAGATTAGTTAATAGTAGTTAGATTAGTTTTAGGTTTAGAAAGATTGCTTTCAGGAAAAAGGCGCGGCTCGAGAGGAGTAGCGCCTTTTTTCCTTATTATTTTCCTTTTTTAACAGCTAAAAAAAATATTTCCGTTTCAAGAATAAATAATGTCGGGAAACTTTTGTACCTTTGCATCCAAAAGAAAAAAGATTATGCGTAAGATATTATTGGTTTTATTATCAGCTATAGTTTTACTAACTTCTTGTTCTGACAGTAGTAAAGTATATAAAATAGGTGTGGCGCAGTGTTCTAAAGGACCTTGGCGTGAGAAGGTGAATAAGGAGATGCTGGCGGCCCAGCATCTTTACGAGTACGATGTCAAGGTGAGCATAGCTAATTCGGTTGACGATCCGGAATTGCAGGCCCGACAGATAGACAGTCTGGCACAGGCAGGCATCGACCTGATGGTGGTAGCTCCTGATGAAGATATACAGATAATCAATGATGCTATTGCGCGAGTACTTAAAGCCGGTATCCCTGTTGTAAGCTTCGATCGTAAGACAAGTGCAGACTATACGGCATTTATTGGTGGCAACAATGTAGAGGCCGGTCTTATTACTGGGCAATATATTGCTTCGATAGTCAGAAGCATGGGAACAGAGGCGAGAGGTAAGAAGCCTGTTGTGTTGGAGATTACAGGATTGTTGAGCAGTACGCCCGCTTTAGAACGGCATCTTGGCTTCGAAGAGGCTATGAAAGCTTTGCCCGAAGTGGAGTATATCTGTAAGAAAAGCGACTGGTCGAGCGACGGAGCCTGCCGTATTGCTAATGAAATGATAGATTCACTCCGTAAGTCTGATAGCAGTCAATTAGACCAGACCTTTATCTTCTGTCACAACGATGGAATGGCAACGGGTGTCTATAAGGCTGTGGTAGAACAGAATGTAGAGGGCCGAATCAAGATTCTTGGTATCGACGGTATGCCTAACGAAGGTCTTGATTATGTGAAACTCGGTCATCAGATAGGCACCTATTATTATCCTACTCATGGAGAAAAGATTATCAGGCTGGCTCTCGACATTCTGACAGGCAAGCCTTTTGAGCGTGACAATCCTTTGTTGGGATTTGTTGTAACGCCAGACAATGTGGATCTGGTAACAACTGAGGCTACTGAACTAATGAGACAGAACGATCACATGGTGACGATACACGACAAATTGGAGGCCTATTTCGGTCTATACAATACTCAGCACAAGGTTCTGATAGGCAGTTTTGTTGCTATTGTCCTATTAATAGTGGCGTTCATCATGATGTGGCGGGCTTATGTTCAGACACGTAAAGCCATTAAGCAAAGGCAGGACCTGAATGTGGAAGAGACGCTCTTCTATACCAATCCTGACAGTCGCAAATTACGTCAGGTATTTGAGACACCCCAAGAAGATGTTCCTGCACCACGTTCACAAGATACTATATTCGCAGAGAATCTCAACGAGGCCATCCGTAAAAACATGTCGAACCCGAATCTCAAGATGGAGGATTTGGGTGAAGAGGTCGGTTTGAGTCGCGTTCAGTTATATAGAAAGGTGAAAGCCATTACAGGACAATCGCCAGTGGAATTGTTACGACAGATGCGCCTACAGCGTGGCTATGTTCTGCTAACAACGACAAATAAGACCGTTAATGAGATAGCTTATGAGGTGGGATTTGGTACACCAGGTTATTTTTCCAACTGTTTCAAGAAACAATTTGGTAAATATCCGACGGATGTAAGGGCAGAATAAGCGTCTGCCCTTTTTTTATGGGGTGTTAACAAATCGAACATAATGATTGAGGATTGTTTCATGTAACATTTTTGCAAGGTTCTGAACGATATTTGCTATACCTGCATGTGTTATTATAGTACTTTTGCACCAGTTTTAATTAACAAAAGTACTAATCAATTTAAAAGTTCAACAATGGAACAACTAAAAAAACTTCTTCTAAGTTTGTTGGCTCTACTTACGTGTACTATAATGTATGCGCAAAGTGAGATCAGTGGTACGGTTGTCGATCCTGCCGGTGAGACGGTCATTGGTGCCACCGTTATGGAGAAAGGGACGTCGAACGGTACAGTAACCGATTTCGATGGTAACTTCACAATCAAGGTTAAGGACGGCGCAATCCTCGTTATCTCCTACATTGGTTTTACAACAGTGGAACTACCAGCCCAGGATGGCATGAAAGTGACACTGAAGGATGATACAGAGATGTTACAGGAAGTGGTGGTAACTGGTTATACCACACAGCGCAAGGCCGACCTGACAGGTGCCATCTCAACGGTAAGTGTCGATGAAATGGCCAAGCAGAACGAGAACAACCCGATGAAAGCCCTTCAGGGACGTGTGCCAGGCATGAACATTACTGCTGACGGTAATCCTTCTGGTGCTGCCACAGTACGTATTCGTGGTGTAGGAACATTGAACGACAATGATCCTCTCTACATTATTGATGGTGTGCCAACTAAGGCAGGTATGCATGAGCTGAACGGCAATGACATCGAAAGCATTCAGGTGCTGAAGGATGCCGCTTCGGCAAGTATCTACGGTTCACGTGCTGCTAACGGTGTAATCATTATTACCACCAAGAAGGGTAAGGACGGTAAGGTAAAGGTAAACTTCGATGGCAGTGTTGCCACCTCTTTCTATACTAATAAGATTGAGACGATGAATGCAAGTGAGTGGGGACGCGCCTACTGGCAGGCAAGTGTCAATGACGGAATGAACCCAAGCAACAATAACCTTGGATATAATTACGACTGGGGCTATGATGCTAATGGCAATCCTGTCCTGAACAAGATGACAATGAATATGTTCCTCGACGAGAACGCCTCTGTGCGTGCTGGAGATACCGATTGGTTTAACGAGATTACTCGTACAGGCGTAGTACAGCAGTATAATGTATCGATAAGCAATGGTTCTGAAAAGGGTAGTTCCTTCTTCTCTCTTGGCTACTATGACAACCAAGGTACCATCAAGGACAGCTACTTCAACCGTCTCTCTGGTCGTGCCAACGTTGACTATAAGCTCTTTGATGGGAATATGATAATTGGCGAGAACTTCACCATCAATCGCACAAAAGGTGTCGATGCTCCCGGTGGAGTGCTTGAGCACGCTTTGGAATTCAATCCCAACTTCCCTATCTATGCAGAGAACGGCAAGTACGCTCAGGCTCTTGGCGCTTACTCAGAGCGTGAGAACCCGCTGAGTATGATTGACAATGCGAAGGATAACGAATATACCCAGTGGCGTATGTTTGGTGATGTGCACCTGAGTATTACTCCGTTTAAGAACTTTATGGTTCGCACAACCTTGGGTATGGACTATACTCAGAAAGAGCAGCGTTTCTTTACCTATCCTATCGCTAATGGTAAAGTGATGCGTACAGACTCGGCTGTTGAAGGTAAGCAAGAACACACAATGCGTTGGATGTGGAATGCTATCGCTACCTATAACTTTGAGATTGGCAAGCATCGTGGTGATGCCATGATAGGTACTGAGGTTAACCGTTCAGACTATAAGATGAACAGTGCGAAGCGTTACGAACTTGCTATCCTGAATACTGACTATATGTGGCCATCTGCAGGTGCAGGCCGTCAGCTGGCAGAAGGTTTTGGTGAGGGATTCAGTCTTGTTTCTTTCTTCGGTAAGGCAAACTACACCTATGATGACAAGTATTTGGCATCATTCACTATCCGTCGAGACGGTTCAAGTCGTTTCGGTTCAAGTAACCAGTATGGTACATTCCCTTCTGTTTCTGCTGGATGGCGCATTTCTCAGGAAAAGTTCATGGAGTCAACCAAGGGATGGCTCGATAACCTGAAGCTACGTTACTCATGGGGACAGACTGGTAACCAGGAGATTTCGAATACTGCTCGTTATACACTTTATAAGTCAGTCGTTTCAACAGGTCTTTGGGGTAGCGGGCAGGCAGGCTCCTCTTACGATATCGCAGGTAAGAACGGCGGCTATGACCTGGCTAACGGCTATGTTCGCAACCAGCGTGGTAACGATGATATCAAGTGGGAGACCACAACACAGCATAATATAGGTTTGGATTTCGCTATCTTGAGAAATGAAATCTATGGAAGCTTCGACTGGTTCGACAAGAGAACAAAGGATATTCTTCTCTTTATGGAGGGTATTGCTGCTATGGGTGAGGGCTCTGGTCAGTGGATCAACGCTGGTGAGGTGAAGAACAACGGTTGGGAACTGACCATAGGCTATCGCCATCGTCTGCCAAACGACTTCTCATGGGATATCAGCGGAAACATCAGTAAGTATTCGAACGAGATAACTATGTTGCCCGAGACTGTGGCGGCTAATGGTAAGTATGGTGGTAATGGTGTCAAGAGTGTTGTGGGGCATCCTATGTTCTCACAGGTTGGTTATATCTATGACGGAATCTTTAAGAGTCAGGAAGAGATTGACAATCATGCTATCCAGGAAGGTGCAGGCCTGGGCCGTATCCGCTATAAGGATCTGAACGGTGATGGCCGTATCACAGAGGAGGATCAGGACTGGATTTACGATCCTACACCTGCTTTCACATGGGGTCTGAACATCTACCTGCAGTACAAGAACTGGGATTTGACTATGTTCTGGCAGGGCGTGCAGGGTGTAGACGTTGACTGTCGCGGTTATAAGTCACAGACAGACTTCTGGGCAAACTCTGCTATCAACGTTCCTTATCTGAACAAGGGTATTCGTGTACTTGATGCCTGGAGTCCTGCTAACCCAGGTAGCAATATCCCTGCACTTACCACTTCAGATACAAACAATGAGGGTCGTGTGTCTTCTTATTATATCGAAAATGGATCATACGCTAAGTTACGCACCATACAGCTGGGTTACAACATGCCTAAGAGCATTACAGACAAACTTCGTCTTGACCGTATACGTCTCTACGCATCTGCTCAGAACCTGTTGACTATCAAAAGCGGTAAGTTTACTGGTGCTGACCCGGAGAATCCAGGATTCAACTATCCTATCCCTCTCAATCTTACATTCGGACTCAATGTTTCATTCTAAAATATAGCAACGATTATGAAAACGATATATAAACTTTTCTGCGCACTCTGCATCATCTTAGGGATGATGAGCTGCTCAAAATTTCTTGAGGAGCAGGTGCCACAGGCCACTCTGACCCAGGATGAGGTAAAGAATCCTGAGTATATCGACAACGTGTTGATTTCAGCATACGCAGGTCTGGTTTCGATTGAAGATATGAATGCTTCATTCTCACTCTGGAACTATGATACCCGTTCTGACGATGCCTATGTAGGCGGATCTGATTTCTCTGATGGCGAACCTTTCCATAGACTGGAGAGAAGTACTGGTGTGATGACTACCGACTGGCCTTTCAGCTCTATATGGAACAGATTCTATAATTACCTCTCACGTGTGAGCCTGTCACTTGATATTCTGGCAAGTGCAGATCAGGAGAACGCAACTATTAAGCAGCGTACTGCCGAGATGAAATTCCTTCGTGCCTATGGCCACTTCCAGCTTAAGCGTCTCTTCAAGAAGATACCGTTTGTAAACAAGCTCAACATGGAAGAAGAGGACTACAATAACCTCTCAAATACGGAATATACTAATGATGAAGGTTGGCAGCAGATTATCAATGATCTGGAAGATGCCTATGCTGTTCTTCCAATTGTACAGGCAGAAAAAGGTCGTCCAACAAAGGCTGCTTGTGCTGCGTTCCTTGCTAAAGTATATCTCTATAAGGCATATCGCCAGGATGATGCAAACTCTAATCAGGTGACAGGTATTAATTCCGACGATCTCCAGAAGGTTGTGGAGTATACAAATCCTGCTCTTTATAGTGGTTATGGCCTGGAGCCAGACTTGCACAACAATTTCCGTCCTGAGGAACAATATGAGAATGGTAAGGAAAGCCTTTGGGCCATCCAGTACTCAAAGAATGATGGTACTGTCTATGGTAACCTGAATTTTTCATATCGTCTGATTGTACCCTGTATTCCTAAAGTGCACGATTCTGGTTGTGATTTCTATAAGCCATCACATAACCTCGTGAGCGCTTATCGTACTAACAGCGACGGCTTGCCTTTGCTTGATAACTTTGCAGCTGTTGATTATACTGTTGGTAGTAACCAGACAGTCGACCCTCGTTTGTTTGTAACTGTAGGTGTTCCTGGCACTCCTTATATGTTCAACCCTGGCTTTATGATGGCTGAGAGCAATGCTTGGAGCCGTTCAGGCGGTACATTCGGATACTTTGTTTCGCTTAAGCAGAATGTTGACCCATCACTGACAGACAGCTACCTCTATCTGTGTGACTCACAGTGGGCAAGTTCAATGAACCGTATTGTATTCCGCTATGCTGACGTTCTGCTAATGCGTGCAGAGGCTCAGGCCCAGTTGGGACAAACAGCTGATGCAATAGCACTAGTGAATCAGGTTCGCAATCGTGCAAATGGTATGATAACAAACAGCGTTGTTTCAAACTACCCAACTAAATATGGCGTACACTATGCAGTGGGTAAATATAACGGCTCATATTCTAAGGATGAGGCTATGAAGATCATCAAGATGGAACGTCGACTGGAGTTGGCTATGGAGAGTGAGCGTTTCTTTGATTTGGTGCGTTGGGGTGATGCTGCAACAGTATTGAACAAGTTCTATAGCAGCGAAAGTGAGAAAATGAACTTCCTCAGCGGCTCGCAGTTCACAGCCAACAAGAACGAGTATCTGCCAGTTCCTTATGAGCAGATGGCAGCATCTAATGGACACTATACGCAGAATTGTGGACAGTGGTAAAGAATGTAAAAAGGTAAAAAAGTAAAAAATAAAGGATATGAAAACGATATATAGCATCATCTGCGCAATCTGCATCATCTGCGGTTTCTCTGCCTGCAATGATGATCATACAGGTAGCATAGACGTGAGCGGAGAATGCCTCGTTGAAAAGTTTGTGCTGAATGGTCAGTACGAAGGCACTATCAATACAGAGAAGAGGCTGGTTAAGGTAAAGGTTCCTGTGGACTTCAACCAAAAGGATAATATGGAAATAACAGGTCTTACAGTATCTTCTGGGGCTAAGACCAATATGAATGTGGGTGATCATATCAATTTCGATGGTGATCGTACTCTGCACATCACCAATGGTGATCTTGTGATGGACTATCAGGTAAGTGTACGTAATGATGAGGCTCTGATGTCACTATTTATCCTTGAAGGTGTAAAGGGAGCCATTAACCAGCAGGATAAGACTATCACCGTAAGTGTGATGGCAAATAGCGGAATTGACCTTAGCAATGCTACCTTTGAGGTTGTTTGCAGTGAAGATGCAACCTGTAGCCCGGCCAGTGGTACAAAAGGCAACTTCACAGAGCCTTTCCAGATAACGTTGAACGATAATACGGCTACAACAGTTTATACAGTCTATGTAACGCTGATAGAGGCTCCTGTAGCATTGTTTGTTGGTGAAGCAGAGAATATAGAACTGCTGAACGATGAGGAGAAAGCTGCAGCCAAGTGGCTGACTGGCAATATCGCCAGTGCTGCCTATGCATCTTGGAACGATGTAGCTAGTGGAAATATCTCGCTCGAGAAGTGTAAACTGGTATTCTTCCATCGTCATTGTTCATCATACGGCAACTATAACGGTTTTGCTGAGGCTGAGAGCGGTGCTATGACAGCACTCCCGAAGATGAAGGAACTTTGGCAGAATGGTGTCGGTTTCGTATTGGGTCGTTCGGCAGTGAACTATGCAATTGCTTTGGGCGCTATGCCTGAGGATGCTTATCCCAACAATGTCTGGGGTGGCGGAGGCGGTGAAGGCTCCGACCTGATGGGTGACGATCCTTGGCATTTCTACGCCTACGACATCACGCACCCATTATGGAAGAATCTTAAGACCTACCCTGGCGCAGCCGATAATGCTGTCTATACACTCGACAAGGACTACACTATCTGTAACACTACTTCGCAGTATGGATTCTGGGATACATATGGTGGCGGTAAGGACGCTATGGAGGCAAAGACAGGCGCCCGTGCACTTGGTGGTGACAACAGCGTATCATCTTGGGAGCTGAAGGGTGCAAACGGTGAGTTTGGCAAGGGTGGAATCATCTGCTTAGGCTCTGGACTCTTTGACTGGAACTCACCAACTCCTTACACTTCGAACTATCACGATAATATGGGCACTATCTTGCTCAACGCATTCGATTATCTAACGAAATAAACAAGAACGATTATGAAGACAATGAAATATTCTATATTATCACTCAGTCAACTGGTGTTCACCGTTGCCTTGTCAGCCTCTATGCTGACAGCATGCAGCGACGATGAGTTCAGCGGTGATCCCGCCAAGGACTGGAACGGCACTGCCACATTCTTTGCGCCTACCGATGCACAGGGCTTTGATACATATTACAAGCCGGCAGTAGGACGTGTTGGTGACCCCATGCCATTCTACGATCAGAAGAATGGTGACTTCAAGGTACTTTATCTTCAGGAGTTCGACAATAACATGAGTCATCGTTTCCATCCCATCTGGGCCGTAACGACCAAAGACGGTGCCAACTACGAGTCGTTAGGAGAAATCCTTCCATACGGTGGCAACGACTATCAACAGGACGCAGCTTTAGGAACAGGTTGTGCTTACGAGAAAGATGGTACCTATTATATCTATTATACAGGGCATAATGGAAACTGCAAGAACCGCGAGGTTGTAATGCGTGCAACATCGACAGACTTTAAGACTTGGACAAAAGATGAACTTTGGACACTCAATGGTCCTGACTTCGGCTATTCCAGTAATGACTTCCGCGATCCACAGATTTTTGTTGCTGACGACAATCTCTACCATATGGTTATCTCTACCTATCCAGTCAATGGTGGTGATCCCGTCTTTGCAGAGTTCAAGTCAAGTGACCTTAAGAACTGGGAGCATGTCGGTCGTATCCGTATGATCTGGGATCGTATGCTTGAGTGCCCCGATATCTTCAAGATGGGTAATTACTGGTACCTTGTTTACAGTGAGAGTTTCCGTGCCAGTTGGAGTCGTAAGGTAAAGTATATGGTGGCTTCGACTTATCAAGAACTGAAGAACTGCTTAAACGATGGGCCAAAGTGGCCAAATGATGGCCATGAGGGTGTACTCGACAGCCGTGCATTCTATGCTGGTAAGACTGCCTCCAATGGTACAGACCGTTATATCTGGGGATGGTGTCCATTCCGTTCGGGAGCTGATATCCACGAGAAGAACATTAACGTAGGTGCTGGTGATGGAAATGAACCTAACTGGAGCGGTGCACTTATATGTCATAAGATAATCCAGCATACTGATGGAACTCTTACATTGGGTGCAGTACCTGCTATGGCTGCAAAGTATGGTAATCCTGCTAATGCAAATGTAATAGAATCTAACGGTTATAACGGTGGAACGCTTAGTGGCGATGGTGCTTATGCTCTTTACAACCGTTTGGGCAGCTGTAATCATATCTCGTTTACTGTAAAGACCTCTAATAATTGGGATAAGTTTGGAGTTTCATTTGTTCGCGGCACAGATTCTAAAAAGTATTATACTATGGTTGTGAATCCTGAATGGGAGGATGGTCGAAAGGTTAACTTCGAACAGGAAGGTGCTGAAGGCAAGGGCTTCATTGAGGGTGCAGATGGTTACAACTTCCAGCGTCCGTCAGATAATGTCTATAACATCGACATCTATACCGACAACTCTGTTCTTGTGATGTACATTAATGATGTATGTGCTTACACCAACCGTATCTATGGTATTCAGAAGAACTGTTGGAGCATAAACAACTATGGTGGCAGCATCACTGTCAGCGATGTTAAGGTACAACAATATTGATTCGGTTTGTAAAGATTTGGTTTAATAAAAAAGGCGCGGCTCGAGAGGAGTAGCGCCTTTTTTCCTTTAATCCAGCCTATTAAACTTATGCTCCTCCAATGGTATTTGCGATCTTATCTACGTTCATACTACGGGCTGAAGCATCGAAGATGTCTTTATAAACACCTCCTTGTTGATAAACGTCAGATGGTGAGCCGTGTTGTACGACACGTCCTTGTTGGAGTACATATATCTGCTCGGCATCGATAATCTGGCCGATGTTGTGGGATATGATGATGACAGTACGTCCATGTTTGATGGCATCGATGCTGGCCTTTATCTGTTCTGTGGCGATGGCATCAAGACTGGCAGTCGGTTCATCGAGGAAGATGATAGGCGGATTCTTGATGAACATACGCGCAATGGCGATTCGCTGCTGCTGACCACCGCTGAGTTGTTGGGCTGCGGTATCGAAACCCTGTGGAAGTTGCATGATTTGCTCATAGATATAGGCTTGCTTGGCAGCTTTCACCACATCCTCGTGGGTGGCCTTTGGAAAGCCGTACTTGATATTCTCCTCGATGGTGCCGTCGAAGATATGGTTTTTCTGCAGCACGAGACCCACGTTCTCGCGCAGCCATTGTGTGTCCCAGTCAGCAAGGTCGACGCCATCGAGCTTTATCTGTCCGCGTTGAGGCTTGTAGAACTTGTCGAGCAAGTTGACGATTGTGCTCTTGCCTGCTCCGCTCAGACCTACAAGGGCGGTTATCTTGCCGCTCTCGATACGCATTGACACATCAAACAGAGCCTGAGTACCATTAGAATAGGTGAAGTCAACATTTGACAGTTCAAAGTCGCCCTTCACCTTATCAGGATGATACTTGCCTGACACCTCCACCTCATCGTCGGCTTGCAGGATTCCAAAGAAACCTTCTGCATAGATGAGAGCATCATTCATATCGTCGTAGATACGGTGCAGCTGACGGATGGGCGCACTCACGTTGGCAAAGAGCATCACGTGGTACATGATCTTTCCGATGGTCATACCTGGATAGTCTATCAGCACCAGGTAAGCTGTCAGGATAATGATGAGCACAGTGCCAATCTGTTCGAGGAAACTCTTCAGACCATTGAAAAAGAAACTCTGTTTACGAGTGCTGAGTTGCAGATTGGTCATTGCGTCTTGTAAGCCTGCCTGACGATCAGCCTCTATCTGTTCACGATTGAACGACTTGATGACTGTAATGCTCTCGATGATGTTCAGGATACCCTGACTCACAGCCTGATGTCCGCCGAAGATTCCTCTTCGTCCGCCTTTCATCCGTTTAGCCTGAAGATTGGTTACATAAAAATATATAGGTACGATGCATAGAGCCACAAGCCCTACATAGACATTCGCCCAAAACATCAGAATCAGCGCCAGTATGGCACTTGTGAATAGAGGCAGGATTTCAATGAAGAAATTGTTGACTGTGTTCGACAGACTCATGATGCCTCGGTCGATTCGTGACTGCAGTTTTCCCGTTTCATTCCCTTCGGCTGTAAAGAATGCCATACGGAATGAAAGCATTCGCTCCACTACCCTCAGCGAAAGGTCACGACTCACAAGGATACGCATTCGCTCACCATAATATCTTTGGAAAAATGTCACCAGAGCCCCTATTACTTCCTTGCCAAGAAGGATGATGGTAATAGTGGTCAGTATCTTAACGGCACTGCCCCAGGAGAAATCGGGTACCTGTATCAGTTCATTGATGGCATCGACAGCACGGTCGAGCACAACGGCATTCACCTGTGCCATCAGCGAACTGATGACTGTCAGTGTCAATGTAATGCCCACCAGCCACCTGTAAGGCAGTACGAAGGGCAGGATATTCTTCAGCAGGTCGAGAATATTCATCTTCCCTGCATTCTCCTGACTATCGTTCATCTTTTGTTTTTCTCCTTTTGTCGGCAAAGATACAATAAATATTTCAAAAATCGTTCATTTCTTATATTATTTCGACAATGAACGATTTTTCTTATCAAATGAAACATAAGTTATAGTATACTATTTGGTTTTAGTATAATTTTGCAGCAGAAATCGAAAACAACAAAATGAATAACGTATGAAAAGAAAAATTTTTTTTGTAGTGGCAGCGATGTTGATGACAATATCGGCAGATGCTCAGGTAAAGCCAATGGTGCTTAGCGAGAACCATTCAATGGTACGTCTGGATAACGAAAGCAAATATGTGCTACTGCCTGTAGAGGAAAAGGCAGAAAATGCCAGTGTGAGAGTAATTAACAAGAACAACCAGACTACACGTCGACCAAATGTGCGTCTGGCAGTGGATAATGTAGATTATTATGTGCCCCTTGAGATCAAGGACGGACAGACTCTCGATATCATCTTCCATGGAGACCGTCGTAAAACAGGTCCCATCAAAGATTTCGCTTGTTGGAAGGAAATGAAGTTCTCGAATGACTTCGATACTACTAATCGTGAGAAATTCCGTCCTTCATATCATCACACACCTCTTTATGGTTGGATGAATGATCCCAATGGTATGTTCTATAAGGATGGAGAATGGCATCTGTATTATCAGTATAACCCCTACGGATCGCTTTGGGAGAATATGACATGGGGTCACTCTGTATCAAAGGATCTGATTCATTGGGAAGCATTGCCGCTGGCTATCGAGGCTGATGCTATAGGTACAATATTCAGTGGTTCGTGCGTGGTAGATAAGAACAATACTGCTGGTTTTGGCAAGGATGCAATTATCGCTTTCTATACTTCAGCTGCTGAGTCCCAGACACAGTCGATGGCTTATTCTACTGACGGAGGACGAACATTCACTAAATATGATAAGAATCCTGTTGTCACATTCAATGCTCCTGATTTCCGTGATCCTAAGGTATTCTGGTACGAGGGCACAAACAGATGGATTATGATGCTGGCAGTAGGTCAGGAAATGCAGATTTGGTCATCAGCCAATCTCAAGGACTGGAATAAGGAGAGTAGCTTCGGTAGTGAGTATGGTTGTCATGGTGGTGTATGGGAATGTCCTGATATGCTGAAGATAGGTGATAAGTGGGTACTTATCTGCAATATTAACCCTGGTGGTCCGTTTGGAGGCAGTGCAACACAGTATTTCGTTGGTGACTTTGATGGTAAGAAGTTTACCTGTGAGTCGATGCCAAAGGTTACGAAGTGGCTCGATTATGGTAAGGATCACTATGCAACAGTATCATTCTCAAATGCTCCTGATGGTCGTATAACAGTGCTGGCATGGATGTCAAACTGGCAATATGCCAACCAGGTGCCCACAAAACAGTTCCGTTCAGCCAACTCTATCGCTCGTGACCTTGGACTGTTTAAGGATGGTGAGGAGACATATGTAAGCGTTACTCCTTCTAAGGAGATGCTTGCCGTACGTGGTGCAAAGATTAAGAAGCCTTCTGCGACATGTGAGATTATCGTTGACGTGAAAGGTACGATGGAACTGACACTCTCCAATGCTAAAGGCGAGCAGGTGGTTATGAATTACGATGCCCAGAAACAGACTTTCGCTATGGATCGTACTAAGAGTGGTGACAGCAGCTTCAGTGAGGCGTTTGATGCTACAACTGTTGCACCTACTCATGGTAACATGAAACAGCTTCGTATCTTTATTGACAATTGTAGCATAGAGGCATTCGCCAGTGATGGTAAGATGGCAATGACTAACCTTGTATTCCCTAATGAGCCTTATAATAATATAAAGGTAAAAGGCGGCAAGGCTACCATCTATGAGATAAAGAAGTAAACAGTCAAATAATATAAAGGTCAATATATCTATGAGTCAGACTAAGAAATTCGCCCTGATCCCTGTGATGTTCTGCTTCTTTGCAATGGGCTTTGTGGATCTTGTGGGCATTGCATCAAACTACGTTAAGGAAGACTTGCAGTTGACAGATTCTGTTGCCAACATCTTCCCATCGCTGGTGTTCTTCTGGTTCCTTATCTTCTCAGTGCCTACGGGTATGCTGATGAACAAGATCGGTCGTAAGAATACTGTACTTCTCTCTTTGGTAGTGACTATCGTATCACTGCTTTTGCCTCTCTTTGGTGAGACTTTCCCAATCATGCTTTGTGCCTTTTCTTTGCTGGGTATTGGTAACGCACTGATGCAGACATCGCTTAACCCACTCGTTTCTACTGTGATGGGTGGAGGTAATTTGGCATCTACACTTACATTCGGACAGTTTATCAAGGCCATCGCATCCTTCCTTGCTCCTTATCTTGCTATGTGGGGTGCTACTCAGGTAATACCTTCATTCGGCTACGATTGGAGAGTGCTCTTCGCTATCTATTTCGTTGTAGGTATCCTTGCTGCGGCATTGTTGGCTGTTACTCCAATAGAGGAGGAGAAGATTGAAGGAAAGGCTTCTACTTTTGCTGAGTGTATTAAACTCTTGGGAACACCAATAGTATTGCTGTCATTCTTCGGTATCATGTGCCACGTAGGTATCGATGTTGGTACAAACACCACAGCTCCAAAGATTCTGATGGAGCGTCTGGGAATGACACTTAATGATGCGGCCTTCGCAACAAGCTTGTATTTTATCTTCCGTACCATCGGGTGTCTTACAGGTTCCTTCTTCCTGCGTGTGCTGCCTAACCGTACTTTCTTCATCATCAGCATCGTAATGATGGCTCTTTCAATGTGCGGTCTGTTTATAGGTACAGAGAAATGGGTGCTCTACACAGCTATCGCTCTCGTAGGTTATGGAAACTCAAATATCTTCTCCATCTGTTTCGCTCAGGCTCTGACATCGATGCCTGAGAAACAGAATGAGGTGAGCGGTCTGATGATAATGGGTCTCTTCGGAGGTACTATCTTCCCATTGCTGATGGGTTTCGCCAGCGATGCTATGGGTCAGGCTGGTGCTGTAATAGTAATGACAGTAGGTGTCGTTTATCTCTTTACCTATATTAACCGCGTGAAGTAATCATAAAGTTCAAAGTTTAAAGTTCAAAGTATATGAAAAGATATATCGTAGGCCTCGGAGAGGCATTGTGGGATGTACTTCCCGAAGGAAAGAAACTTGGTGGCGCACCGGCAAATTTCGCTTATCATGCAGGACAGTTCCTTGGCAGTGAAAACACTATCGCTATTAGTGCTCTTGGTGAGGATGCACTTGCAGAGGAGACTATAGAAGCCCTTAAGGAGCACAGTCTTAACTATCTTATGCCACGTGTACCATATCCCACGGGAACGGTACAGGTAACACTCGCTGAGGGAGGTATTCCTACATACGAGATTAAGGAAGGTGTGGCATGGGACAATATCCCTTATACCGATGAAATGGCAGAAATCGCAAAGAACGCTTGCGCCGTCTGCTTTGGTTCTTTGGCCCAGCGAAATGCTGTTTCTCGTGAGAATATACGTAAGTTCCTTGCTGATACTTCAGATGACTGCATAAAAATCTGCGATATCAACCTTCGTCAGCAGTTCTATTCAAAAGAGATTCTTGAAGACTCCTTCAAGCTCTGTAATATCCTGAAGATTAATGATGAGGAGCTTGTCATTGTGAATCGTATGTTTGGATACGATGGATTGGATATGCGTCAGACCTGCGATAAGATGGTACATGACTATAATCTTAAGATGCTCGTTTTGACTTGTGGAACTAATGGCTCGTATGTCTTTACTGACGACGGCTTGACATCATTCCAGGATACTCCAAAGGTAGAGGTTGCCGATACTGTAGGTGCTGGTGACTCTTTCACAGGTTCTTTCTGCGGATGTATCCTTAAAGGCAAACCTGTTCAGGAGGCTCATAAGACCGCTGTAAAGGTAAGTGCCTTTGTATGTACACAGAATGGTGCTATGCCAATTGTACCTGAGGAGCTAAAGGCATAAGACCTGTTTTATAGAGGCTATTTTTGGCTGCGAGGTTTACTTTTCTCGGAAATTGTTATGATATTCGGGATAAAATGAGTAACTTCGCAGCCAAAATAGTATTTGCAGATGAATGTACAGATAGAAGAATCGTGGAAATCTCATCTCTGCGAGGAGTTTGAGAAGCCCTATTTTGCACAACTTACTGAGGCTGTGCGAAAAGAGTATACCCAGACTGTATGCTATCCTCCAGGAAAGCAGATTTTCAATGCTTTTAACCTGTGCCCTTTTGATAAAGTGAAAGTTGTGATAATAGGTCAGGATCCTTATCATGAGCCAGGTCAGGCCCACGGACTGAGCTTCTCTGTACAAGACGGGGTGATGTTTCCTCCATCGTTGCAGAATATCTTCAAGGAGATACAGGATGACTTAGGAACTCCTATCCCAACATCTGGCAATCTCACCCGATGGGCTGAACAGGGAGTACTTCTTCTGAATGCTTCTCTTACGGTGAGGGCTCATGAGGCAAACAGTCATTCCAGACTTGGATGGCAGGTTTTTACCGATGCTGCCATTAAGGCTCTCGCTGCTCATCGCGAACATATAGTTTATATGCTCTGGGGTGGCTATGCAAGAGGTAAGGCTTATATGATTGACAAGACCCGTAATCTGGTGCTTGAGTCTGTGCATCCTTCTCCTTTGAGTGCTAATCGTGGTGGATGGTTCGGCCAACACCAATTCTCTCGTTGCAATGCCTATCTTCAGGAAAATGGCATGTCTCCCATAATCTGGTAATCATAACTATCCAATCTCCACTATCCATTGAATCAACTTCCTCCAATAATACAAGTAGGCGATGTGTTGCTCTCGTCAGAGATTCTGACGGAGAAGTTCTGTTGTGACCTTAGCGCATGTAAAGGCGAATGTTGCGTCGAAGGTGATGCTGGAGCACCTGTGACACACGATGAGGTGGCTGAGATAGAGGACTCTCTTGACGAGGTATGGTCTAACCTCTCAGCATCGGCACAGAGTGTTATTGATAAACAGGGAGTGGCTTATACTGATCAGGAAGGGGACCTTGTAACGAGTATCGTAAGGGGTAAGGATTGTGTGTTCACATATTATGGGGATATCGAGGATTGGAACACTCATCTGCCGATAAAAGACTGTTGTCTTTGTGCGTTGGAAAAGGCATACAGAGCGGGACGTTCCCATTTCTGTAAGCCGATAAGTTGTGCTTTGTATCCTATCCGTGAGAAGAAACTCGGAGAGGGACTTGTTGGGCTGAACTATAACCGATGGGTTGTATGCAAGGCAGCTATCACCAAGGGAGAGCAGGAGAATATAATATTATATCAGTTCTTGCGTGACCCACTCATCCGGCGTTTTGGCGAAGAGTGGTATCGGGAACTGCTCGATACCGTTGATGAGCTAAAGGCGCAGGGTTATCTATAGATTCCTGCGCCTTCAGTTCTTTTTTACCATGTCTTGACAGGTAGGGTTTGGCCGGCTTTCATCTTGAAAGTCTTCTGTTGGCCATTATATAATAAGGTAATGGTTCCGGCTTTCTTGGCCTTGATGCTACAATTGCGCACATTACCGTCTTTCCATTCGAAACTCAGTTCGTAGCCGCCGCGGGCACAGAGTCCGCTGACAGAACCTTCCTTCCATGCCTCAGCTGCTGCTGGGAGTAGTTCAATAATTGCCTTACCATCTTGAATTGATGATTGCATCAGCATCTCGCATACACCGGCTGTTCCACCGAAGTTGCCATCAATCTGGAAGGGAGGGTGAGCATCGAATAGGTTGGGGTAGGTGCCTCCGCCCTTATGCCATTCCTTCCAATTTGTTTTTTTGGAGCCTCGTGGGGCGATAGGTGTAAGCAACTTCTGATAGATGTGGTAAGCCTGTTTGGAGTTGTGCAGACGAGCCCAGAGGTTAATACGCCAGCCTGTGCTCCATCCTGTAGTCTTATCGCCCTTAATTTCAAGCGAACGCTCACAAGCCTTCAGAAGGTCTGCCTGATTGGTTATATGATTGCCAGGGAACAAACCTATCAGATGACTCTGATGACGATGCTGAAAGTCCCAGTCATCCCAGTCGTAATACCACTCATTCAGGTCGCCCATGTGTCCTATGGTGTAAGGATGTAATTTAGCTAACGCCTTTTCCATCTCCTTGTTCTTCTGACCAAGGATTTTACCAGCTGCTATAGTGTTGATAAACAACTCTCGGATGATGGCAAGGTCTGCTGTTCCGCCATAGCAGGTAGTACCATGATAGCCCTTATCTGTCTTATACTCGTTTTCTGGCGATGTACTTGGTGCAGTAATCAGTTCTCCAGGCTGCTTGGGGTTGTCGATAAGCCAACGTAGGCAGAACAGGGCTGCCCCCTTCATCAAGGGATAGGCAACGGTCTTCAGATATTCCTTGTCCTGAGTAAACTGATAACGCTCCCATAGGGTGTTCACAAGCCATGCACCACCAAGATTCCAGTTAGACCACTCCGGACTCTCGTTTTTCTCACCTACAGGGTTGGTCATTGCCCAGATATCGCTATTATGACTTGAGCACCATCCCTCATTGATGTTATAGTAGTTCTTGGCGGTATATTTTCCATTGGCAGCCAAGCCTGCAATAAAGCCATCCAGAGGTTCTGCCATCTCTGCCATATTTGCCACAAATGCAGGCCAGTAATTCTCTTCAAGATTGATGTTTACCGTATAGTTACCGCGCCAAGGCGACCAAAGTTGTGGAGCCCAGAGTCCTTGCAGGTTGGCGGGCACGTTCTTGGTCCTCGACGATGAAATGAGAAGATAGCGCCCAAACTGGAAATACAGTTCTTCCAGATATGTTGTATGATCACCACCGTTGGTGTAGTCTAACAACAATTGGTCTGTCAATCTACGTTCCTTAGCTCCTGGCAGGTCATTTGGATTGCGACCTTCTTTGTTCAGACAGATCTTTACTCTGTCATAAATCTGCTTGTAGTCAGCAAGATGACGAGCATAAAACTCGTCGAACCCCATGTTCTGAGTGTGCCATATGTCGTTGGCAACCTCTTCAAGATAAGGTGCCCCCTCCTTTACAGGATGTTTGTCGAAACCGCTAAAACTTGTCTCGTTGACAATATATATCGTAGCTTCTTTTGCCTTAGTGATAGTGAGTGACGAGTCATTGGCAGCCATCTCTCCATCAGTCTTTACACTGATCATTGTGCAGAAATGTGTACTCTCGTTAGGATCACCGGTGGCATGTCCAGTCATAGTGAGTTGTCCTAATGTGCTCTTTACCTGATGGGGTACTTGGGCAGTCAGTGCTATCTGGCAGTTGATGTCGCCACGCAGTCGGATGGCAATGAGCTTATCAGGATTCGATGCAAAATATTCTCTAGTTACCAGTTTCCCGTCGCGCATATAGCTGTCGCGTACTATTGCGGAGTCGATATCCAGTGTCCGGCAATAATTCTTTATTTCGCCAAGACGGAGATCCTTGATATGTAGTGTGCCAAGAGGCTGATAGAATTGTGAGTTCGGTCCTTGCACGTGTAACTGAAGAGAATCAGCAAGTGCATAATCCTCATTAAATAAGGCTTTTCTAATCTCAGGAATCCATTTATGGGCATCAGCGTCTAGGTTGCGGTCTACTGGTTTTCCTGTCCACAGGGTGATATCATTGAGGTAAATGACGTTATCGTCTGTACCTCCATAGATGAGAGCTCCGAGTTTTCCATTGCCAATAGGCAGTGATTCCTCAAAAAAGGTGGCGGGTTTGTCATACTCCAGCACCATTGGGGCCTGTGCCGTCTGGGCCTCACAAAGTGTCAGACACTTTGTGATCAAAATTGCTGCAAAGATAATATTTTTCCTCATGTTTGTAGTTTTTAGTTCATTTTGTTTGCAAAGATACAAAAAGTTTTGTATATTTGCAGCATAAAACCTAAAAAGTTGAGTAAATGCAACCAATAAAGACACTTAACGACATGATTGTGTTCCTCCAGAAGCGAGGTGACAAGAAACGTGTAGCGGTGGTTTGTGCCAATGATGCCAGTACCCGTTATGCAGTAGAGAAAGGTAAGGAGATGGGCTTTATCGAACCCATCTATGTGGATGGTGACGATAAAGACGAGTGTGCCCGTAGAGCTGTGGCTCTCTGTAAGAGCGGTGAGGCAGACATCCTCATGAAAGGACTCATCAATACCGATGTCATTCTTCGCGCTATATTAGATAAGGAGAATGGTATCCTTCGTCCTGGTCATGTGCTCACTCATGTTGCTATGGCGGAGATACCACGTTATGAGAAGGTTCTTTTCTTCACCGATGCTGCTGTAATCCCTGTGCCTACAGAGGCCCAGCGCCGTCAGCAGATCCACTATATGAACTATATTTGCCATTCTCTTGGTATTGAAGAGCCTCGTATTTCTCTAATTCACTGTGCAGAGAAAGTTAGCGCAAAGACATTTCCTTATACGGTTGATTATCTGGAGATTATCGCTGAGGCTCAGACAGGAGCTTTCGGAAGATGTATCATCGACGGACCATTGGATCTTAAGACATCTCTCGATTCTGTCAGTCTTCGTGAGAAAGGAATCCATTCTGTCATCGACGGACAGGCTGACGCACTGATATTCCCAGACATTGTGGCTGGAAACGTGTTCTATAAAACCATCACGCTGTTTGGATATGCTAAGACTGCTGGTGTGCTCCAGGGCACCCAGTGCTGTTGTGTGCTGCCATCGCGTGCAGATAGCCCAGAGTCAAAGTATTACTCTCTGGCTTTGGCAGCTATATAATTTATCTTCTTAGGAATAGACCTTTATCTCTTGTTCTCCGCGCATGGCCCTGAGCACATTCATGGCCAGTGCTGTTAGTTCGTCTTCACCTGGATAAACGAATACAGGGGCAAGGTAGCTCAATCGCTGGCGCAATCCGTCGGTAACATATTTGCTGTGGGCAATGGCACCAGTTAGGATTACTGCATCAACGTGGCCGTTTGTAGCGGGAGCAAGCGAAGCCAACCAGCGTGAAATACTGTAAATCATTGCATCGAGCACCAGTTTTGCCTTCTTGTCGCCCTCGGCTATACGGTGCTCCACTTCGCGTACATCGTTAGTGCCTAAGTGGGCTGTTAGTCCGCTATGGCCGTTTATCTTACGCAGCATCTCGGCCTCGGTGTATTGTCCGCTATAACACAGCTTTACAAGGGCTGCTGTGGGCAGCATACCTGCACGAGAGGGAGAGAACGGACCGTCGCCACTCAACGCATCGCTGCACTCTATGGCTCGTCCGTGATGGTGCATAGCAAAGGAGATGCCGCTTCCCATGTGGCAGACAATAAGGTCCTGCTCCTCGTACTTGAGGTCGTGTTCGCGGCAGTAACGTTTAGCTATCTCGCGTTGGTTCAGCGCGTGCCAGATAGTCTGGTGTGGCATCTCGGGCAGACCTGTTATGCGTGCTACATCGTCTAACTCGTCAACAACACCTGGATCAACAGTAAATGCGCGACAGCCTTTAATCTCGCGGGCTATGCTCAAAGCGATCAGCGAACCAAGGTTGCAAGCGTGGTGCAGACGTGGGTTCTTGGTATCTTCAATCACCTTATCATTAAGTTCGTATACACCGCTCTCGATGGGCTTTACCAGTCCACCGCGACCAACAACAACATCAAAGTCCATGGTGTAGCCCTGTCGTTTAATCTCTTCAAGAATTTTTTCTTTGCGATAGTCGAACTCATCCATGATGAAAGGATATCGGCAAAGTTCTTCGAACGGATGGTTGAGCGTGGCGTGCATCAGCAGCTCCTCGTCTTGAAAGATTCCCACCTTGGTAGAAATCATTCCCGGATTAATAGCTAAAATTCTCATATCGGTCAATTGTTGGTGAAAAGTAAAAGAGGAGCCACAGGGGCTCCTCTGTGCATTATGCGTCGATATTTGCGTAAGTTGCGTTCTTCTCGATGAACTCACGGCGAGGCTCAACGTCATCACCCATAAGCATTGAGAAGATCTCGTCGGCCTCAGCAGCATTTTCGATGGTAACCTGCTTGAGCAAGCGGTTCTCTGGGTTCATGGTAGTCTCCCAAAGCTGCTCTGGGTTCATCTCACCAAGACCTTTGTATCGCTGGGTGTGCAGAGCTGTTGCATTCTCATCACCAGCCACATACTTGTCGATAAAGGCCTGACGCTGCTGTTCAGTATAGCAGTACTCAGAGAATTTCTTGTATGTGCATTTATAAAGCGGTGGAGTAGCGATATAGAGATGACCACCTTGGATTACCTGTGGCATGAAACGATAGAAGAGTGTCATGATCAGCGTGTCGATGTGTGAACCATCGACGTCGGCGTCGGTCATGATGATAATCTTATCGTAACGCAGTTTATCAATGTTTGCATCCTTTGAGTCCTCGCCGTCTACACCAAATCGTACACCTATTGACTGGATGATGTTCATAACAGACTCAGCCTCGAATACACGGTGCCACTGAACCTTCTCTACATTAAGAATCTTACCGCGCAACGGAAGGATAGCCTGGAAATGACGGTCACGACCCTGCTTGGCTGAACCACCTGCCGAGTCTCCCTCGACGAGGAAAATCTCACAATCCTTAGGATCCTTGTTAGAACAGTCGGCCAGTTTGCCGGGCAGACCACCACCAGTCATAGGGTTCTTACGCTGAACACTCTCGCGAGCCTTGCGTGCTGCGATACGTGCTGTAGCAGCCAGAATAACCTTCTCGCAGATGGTGTGAGCCTCTTTTGGATGTTCCTCAAGGTAATTGTTCATAGCCTCACCAACAGCCTTCTGAACGGCTCCATTAACCTCGCTGTTGCCAAGCTTAGTCTTGGTCTGACCCTCGAACTGAGGCTCTGCTACCTTTACAGAGATGATAGCCGTAAGACCCTCGCGGAAGTCGTCCTGTGCCACCTCAATCTTAGCCTTCTCAATCTGCTTGCGCAACTGATCGTCCTCATCAGAGTATTTCTTCAGAGCGCGGGCAAGAGCGATACGGAAACCAGTAAGGTGGGTACCACCCTCGATAGTGTTGATATTGTTAACGTAGGAGTGAATGTTCTCTGAGTAATCGCTGTTATAGAGCAGAGCAACCTCGATGGGCACACCATCCTTCTCTGTCTTCAGGCAGATAGGATCACCGATGATAGAGGTGCGGTGACGATCAACGTAACGAACGAACTCCTTCAGACCTTCCTTAGCGTGGAACACCTCAGGCTGACGGAGGTTACCTTCCTCGTCAGGGCGGAGGTCGGTAAGAGTTATGGTGATACCAGCATTAAGATAAGCCAGCTCACGCATACGCTTGGCTATGATGTCGTACTTATACTCGGTAGTGGTGAAGATAGTACCATCAGGCCAGAACTGCTGACGGGTACCAGTCTTATCTGTATCGCCTACTATCTTAACGTCGTAGAGGGGTTTCCCCTTCTCATACTCTTGCTGGTATATATGGCCATTACGGAATACTTGTGACATCATGTGAGTAGAGAGTGCATTAACACAACTCACACCTACACCATGAAGACCTCCAGAGACCTTATATGATCCCTTATCGAACTTACCTCCTGCGTGGAGCACTGTCATTACGACCTCCAATGCACTCTTGTGCATCTTCTCATGTTCATCTACAGGGATACCACGTCCGTTGTCCTGAACGGTGATAGAGTTATCTTCGTTGATTGTTACTTCTATATGTGTACAAAATCCGGCCATAGCCTCGTCAATAGAGTTGTCGACGGTCTCATTAACCAGATGGTGAAGTCCTTTTTCGCTGATGTCTCCAATGTACATTGCAGGGCGCTTGCGCACAGCCTCTAATCCCTCGAGAACCTGAATGTTACTCGCGGAATAATTCTGTTCTTGAATCAGTTGTTCGTCTGTCATTTTGATATTTCTAATAATTTTGGATGCAAAGGTACGAAAAAATATTCAGATAAACATAGTTTATCTGCTAAAAAACAATAAAAATAAAACCGCAATCCGAAAGGGTTGCGGTATTTGTGTCAATATGTCGGAATATATTATCCCAGTTTGTTGACGTGCTGAGCAAGGCTAGACTTCAAGTTTGCAGCCTTGTTCTTGTGGATGATGTTTGTCTTGGCCAACTTGTCGAGCATCTTCTGTACCTTTGGATAAAGTGCAGCAGCCTCTTCCTTGTTGGTCATAGCGCGCAGTTTGCGCACAGCATTACGCATTGTCTTTGCGTAGTAGTGGTTGTGAAGCGCCCTCTTCTCAGTCTGGCGGATTCTCTTCACTGATGACTTGTGATTTGCCATTTTTTAATTTTAATTTTAATTGTTGAACTTAAAGCTTATGGGTCTTGTACCTTTCGGATGCCCTGGGCGGACTCTCTTGCGAGAATCGGCTGTGCAGATGACGGATTTAATGTAGTCCCTAGGAGAGTCGAACTCCTCTTTAGAGAATGAAAATCTCTCGTCCTAACCGATAGACGAAGGGACCATAGTTGCTAAAAGCGGGTGCAAAGGTACTACATTTTTTGAACTTTGAGCTTTGAACTTTGAAGTTTGTGATAACTATTAACTATTATTAACTATATTTGCCTTAAAATGTTCATTGCCCAATGCTCAATATTCAAAGTTTATTGTATCTTTGCATTCGTAATGCTGACCAAGACTCAGGCTATAGTGCTGCATTCTATTAAGTATGGTGAGACAAGATTGATAGTCGATATGTTCACCAGAAGTAATGGAAGACTTTCGTTTATCGTTAGTCTGCCAAAGAGTCCTAAGTCGAAAATCCGGAAACAATATTTCCAACCGCTTACAATGCTTGAGATAGAAGTTGATGTAAGACCGAAACTTCAGTTGCAGAAGCTGAAGGATATACGGCTTGAATCTCCTTACGAAAGCATTCCCTTTGACCCAAACAAACTGTCAATCTCACTTTTTGTGGCCGAGTTTTTGTATTATGCTCTAAGAGGAGAACAGCAGAACGTCCCCTTGTATGATTATATAGCAAACAGTCTCCTGTGGCTTGATGCTCAGGATCATCATTTTGCCAATTTCCATCTTGTGTTCCTGATGCGTATGAGTCGTTTCCTCGGTTTCTATCCTAATGTAGAACATTACAGGGCTGGTAATTATTTTGATCTTAGGGAGAGTATGTTCTGTACACAACCACCTGTACATCGCGATTTCCTGCTTCCTCAGGAAGCTGAGAAGATACAACTGATGCTACGAATGGACTACCCTACCATGCATCTTTTCAGAATGTCTCACAAAGAGCGAGGGCGGTTAATAGAAGTAGTGCTTCAGTACTATTGCCTACATCTTACAGATTTTCCGGAGCTTAAGTCGTTAGACGTACTTCGTGAATTATATCAATAAATATACTCCGTGCAAAAGCGCAACAGACAATGCACGGAGTATAATATTAAAAAGGTGACAGCGATTATTATCCGCGAGCCTCAATCTTCTTGTTGATGTCGTCAATCACCTCGTCAGTAAGTTCGTATTTAGAGATGATGAACATGGCCAGCAACAGCAGAGCAGCTGGAATTACGCATACAAGCCAAAGGATTCCCTCCTGAGCCTCAGGTGTCTGCTCGATAACATCGGGGTTGTAAGATACGTAGGCAAGGATGGCGGGAGCCACAACGCTACCCAGTGTCATGCCGGCCTTAAAGAAGATACCTGTAAGTGCATTTACGATACCGGCAATGCGCTTGCCACTTACGTACTCGCCGTAAGATATAACCTCAGGAACCAGTGCCCACATGTAACCAGTAGCTACAATGACACCAGTAGACTTCACAAACTGAGCTATGTAAACCATACCCATGCTTGGATTCTCCATCTTAGCAACGAAATACAAGAATGCCATACCGACAATAGCGATAGAGAGGAAGATATAGAACATATTTTTCTTACCAACCATCTTCTTAATCATAGGAACAAGTGGCATAAAGATGAATGATGGTGCACTACCGAGACCCATGAAGATAGAGAGCTGGTCAGCAGAACCATGCATATTGCTGTTGATGAAATATGCACCTGCAGCATTACCTATCGACATCATTGCAAAGGCGGTGATAAAGAAGAAAGCGATGATGCGAAGAGGACGGTTGTGGAAGAACTCCATCCACAGGTCGCTTATCTTTACGTTGGCAGCCTCGCTGGCATCCATTACTACGCGCTCTTTACATTGACTGAAGCAGAACAGCAACAAAGCCAGGCCTACGAGACCATAGATAGTCATCGTGGTGAACCAAGCAGCAGGATCCTTTGGCAGACCCTCGGCCTCCTGATTTGTGAAGTGAGCAATTAGCAGAGGCAGACCAGAACCAACGGCCAGACCACCGCAGTTAGCCATGAACATACGAACTGAGGTAAGGATAGTAATCTCGTCAGTGTCACGTGTTAGTGAAGAGTTCAGGGCGCCATAAGGCACATTGATGAATGTGTAAAGCAGTGTCATGGCTATATAAGTAATGTATGCATAAAGCAGCGATGGTGCAAATCCGTCCCAGAAACAGAGTATTGCAAAGCCTGTGAGTGGGATTCCTACATATACCAGATATGCGCGATACTTACCAAGTTTGGGGTTGTTCTTGTCAATAAGTGCGCCCACAACGGGGTCCCATAGCACGTTGGCAACGTTACCGATTGTGAACATCACCGATACATCAACAGCGTTCAGTCCATAGATGTCGGTGTAGAAAAACAACAGATACATACATGTTGTCTGGAAAATCAGATTCTGTGCCAGATCACCGGAGCCGAATCCGATGCGCTGGAGCCAGGAGAGCTTGTAAAAGCCTTTGGTTTCGTTAATTGTTGACATATTAATTTTATTTTAGATTTATTTTTTCAGTTTCAGCTCGAATGAGGACATGGGAATGCCTGTAAGTGAACGGACGTTAGCCTGCAGTGGATTATCTTTCCAGGCATAGCGGACTGCCGTAGGCGTAAAGGCGGAGTTTAGGAGTGTAATGACATTCCCCTTGCCGATAGCTTTGACATTGTGGAATGTCTTGTTATCGTCTGCCACCTCGAAGGTATAAAGTTCACCTTCCTTAACAGGCTGGTCAAGCGTCAGTTGAACATGAGAACCTGTTATTATGATGTCTACCACCTCTGGCGATAGTTTCACCTTATTATTATATATTAGGCGATCAAAGCACAGAGCGATACGCTCGGCTACTTCCTTCTTGCGAAGTGGGTGGATATCTACAGTCTCACCCAAATCATTGATCACTGCCAGTTCTGCTCTGTTGTCGGCTTTGGCCACTGTGCGCTGAGCCTCACGCAGTTGTGCCCAACCGCTGTTCATTGGTTCTGTCTGTGGGGTCAAGGGGCGTGGGAAACCTGTTTGCTGACGACCATCGTAATTGGCCAACTGTACAATCACAAACGGTATCTGCTGATCCTGCCAACGGTCACGCCAACAACCCATCAGTTTTTTCAGGTAGTCAGCGTATGGAGCCGGGTTACCTGTATTCGATTCACCTTGATACCATACCACACCATTTATAGCGTATGGCGCCAAAGGATAAAGCACAGCGTTATAGAGTGTGGTAGGCAGGTTCTGAAGTGAAATATCACTACTTGGGCAGTTGGGCATCTCTGCACCAACTTTCATCTTCCAATTGTTGCCAAGGGGAATAATATCCTTAGGCATCGGGTTCTGTGAATTGCGATCTTCACCGAAACAGAGCATATAAGGCTTTTCTGGTATAAAGTGGGCTGCGCCGTATTTGTTAATAAAGCGGATTGCAATTACGTTGTCGCCCTCTCGCAGTAATCCCTCGGGTATATCATAACGGCGTGGCGGATACTGGTAATATGTGTGACCAATCTCCTTCCCGTTAAGATAGGTTATGTCCTGATCAAACAGTGTTCCAAGAAGCAATCGTGCAGGCTTTCCTGCATGCTCCTTGTCAATATTGATATGTTGGCGAAGCCATACACTACCCACTCCGTGCCATGTCCAGTTTTCCTGATTTATCTGAGGCCATTGAACATCGTCGACAGATAAATCGGCAAAACCTGGGTCGTTTTGATTCAGTATGGTCTGCCATTGCTGACTTGCAGCACTGTTGGCTTGCATCTGCGCACGAACAAATCTGTCGCTCTGATACATCTCAGTCTTCTTTACCAGCATGGGATAATCGGCAATAAGCGAATCCTTGCTTATCCATGCCTCAATGGGTGTACCTCCCCAGCTGTTGACGATGATACCTTGGGGCACCCCGGTCTTCTCAAACATACGTTTCCCTAAGAAATAGCCAACTGCAGAGAAAGGCCAGGCATTCTGTTTGTTCAGAGGTTTCCAGTTGATGGGAGTATCTTTGATATCGTCTCTGACGCCATGTGTGTCAGTATCGTTCTGAACACGGAACAGTCGGATCTTGGTGTTCTCATAGCTATCGACCTCCTGTGCATATTGCGGATAGACGCGTTCGATATGGACATCGATATTAGATTGTCCGGAACAAAGCCACACATCGCCAATCAATACGTCGGTGTATTCTATTACCTCTTCATTCTCACCTCTCACCTCTAAAACAAATGGTCCTCCTGCTTTCATCTTAGGAAGATCAATGCGCCATTTACCTTCTGTGTCAGCTGTGGTGGTATATTGTTTTTTGTTGAATCGTAAGGTGACAGCCTCTCCTGCATCTGCCTTACCCCATACTGGTATTGTCTTACCGCGTTGGAGTACCATGCCGGACTGAAAAAGCTTAGGGAGACATACCTTTGCCTCCAAGAGTGAGACACTGAGGAGTGTCAGACAGAGAACAAATATTTTCTTCATAATTTTATGTTCGCGTATGAATTCTGATGCAAAAATAATAAAAAAAAGCGTTGAAATGGCAAAAAATAGCATTTTTCTTATCTGATGAAACATGGCGAAAAGCATCTGTAACATTTCAGAATGTCATATATCTTATAATTTAGTATCTTTGCACCCAGAATATTATCAGGCAATTTATTCACGAAATGTCAACGATCAATCAAAACCGACAGAAAATCTCGATGGGCGAGAAGGTCGGCTACTCTTTGGGAGATGCCGCAGCTAATCTCGTGTTCCAGATGATGATGATCTTCCAGTTGAAGTTCTATACGGATGTATTCGGACTCGATGGAGCCATAGCGGGAAGCGTCCTGCTGATAGCATGTCTTTCTGCCATTGTGGTAGATCCCGTAGTAGGAATATTGTCAGACAGGACCAATACTCGTTGGGGAAAGTTCCGCCCTTGGATCTTGTGGACGGCAGTACCCTTCTGTGTGTTTTATGTTCTTGCTTTCTATAATCCTGGCATCGAGGATAAGGCTACGGTGGCTACCTATGCCACCATCTCGTATCTGTTGCTGATGACGGTTTATTCGTTTAATAATGTGCCTTATTCTTCTTTGGGAGGAGTAATGACCAGCGATATCCAGGAGCGTACGAATATTACGACTATCCGTTTTGTGGCAGTCACCATAGCGCAGTTCGTAGTGCAGGGACTGACACTTCCGCTGGTAAACCATTTCGGAGATGACGGAAATGACATGCAGCATGGATGGATCTGTACTATTGGCATCTTTGCTGTTATCGCATTCATATTCTTTATGATAACTTTTTGTGTGAGTCGTGAACGAATCGCTCCTCCCCCTACACAGGATATAAATATAAAGGAAGATATTAAGCAGACGATATCAAATGTGCCTTGGAACACGATGTTCGTAGTAACCTTCTCACTCTTCATAACCCTGTCGATGTGGGGCTCGGCAATGAACTTCTACTTCCAGCATAATATCGACCAGAAGTCGCTGTTCGATTTCCTTGACACCTTCAAACTCGTAGATGATATGAGTGATGCCTATCCTGTGGGATTCTCTTTATTTAATATGGTAGGAGCTGTCGTTCAGTTCATTGGAGTAATACTGATGTCTCAATACCTGGCTAATAAGTATGGAAAGAAGAGAGTGTTTATTGCATGCCTTTCACTTACAGCCTTTTTCTCGGCATTATTCTATATACCATCGCCAACAGATGTCAGCTTGATATTCGTGCTAAATATCTTGAAGTCATTGGCCTATGCTCCTACAGTGCCTCTGTTGTGGGCGATGATAGCCGATGTGGCTGATCATATCGAATACGAGAACCATCGTCGCGCCACTGGTTTCTGTTTCTCTGCCATAATAATGGCACTGAAGGTTGGTCTTGGCACGGGTGGTGCTATTGCCGGCGTTATCATTTCTGCATTCGGATATGTTTCAGGTAATGTTTCTATACAGAACGAGGCGGCGATGGAGGGTATCCGACTGGTATCAAGTATAGTACCAGCCATGATGTTCGGTGTAGGCGTATTAGCCTTACATTTCTATCCCATTACCAAGGAGTATAATGAGAACATGCAGGCAGAGCTTGCCTCAAGACGTCGTCAAACCGAGTTGTCTATTGATGATTTTTGAATATCTGAATAATGTATAATTTAATTTTTTAAGAGTATGAAACCTCGTTATCTTTTCCCAAGTGATTATATGGCAGACCCTTCTGCCAACGTGTTTAACGGCCGTATCTACGTGTATCCTTCTCATGACTGGGAGGCAGGTGCAGCCTTCGATGATGATGGAGGTCATTTCCAGATGAAAGACTATCATGTTCTCTCTTTGGATGATGTTGAGAATGGTGAGGTTACCGATCATGGTGTAATCCTCGATGTAGAGCAGGTTAAGTGGGCAGAGAAACAGATGTGGGATAATGACTGTGTTGAGAAAGACGGCAAGTATTATCTTATCTTCTCTGCAAAGGACTATAATGGCGTATTCCATCTCGGAGTAGCTGTCAGCGATACTCCTGAGGGACCATTCATTCCAGAGGATCAGCCAATTCGCGGCTCTATGAGTATCGACCCCAGCGTGTTTAAGGATGATGACGGACAGATCTATGTTTACTTCGGTGGTCTTTGGGGTGGTCAGCTCCAGTGGTATCAGGCTCCTGAGAAGCTGGTGAAAGAGGGTGTTGACCTTGGTCCTGCAGCCGACAAGAAGACTCAGCTCTTCGCACCGGCTGATGTTCCTGCACTGCCAAGTTTCGTAGCTCGTCTGAGTGATGACGTAAAACAGTTTGCTGAGGCTCCTCATAGCGTTATCGTAGTTGACAAGGACGGACAGCCCCTGAAGGCTGGTGATCCTCATCGTTTCTTCGAGGCATCATGGATGCATAAGTACAATGGGAAGTACTATTTCAGCTATTCTACTGGTGACAGTCACATGCTCTGCTATGCTATAGGCGATAATCCTTATGGACCTTTCACTTATCAGGGTGTAATCCTTGATCCTGTTGTAGGTTGGACAACTCATCATAGTATCCTGCAGTATAAGGGCGAGTGGTTCTTGTTCTACCACGACTGTGTTCCTTCAAACGATATCACTCATCTTCGTTCTCTGAAGGTTCAGCGTCTGTTCTACAATGAGGATGGTACAATCCAGAAAGTAATCAATGAGTAATCTCATCGAGACATATTACAGAGATCACCGTGACGAGCTACTGGCATTTGTCAGTAGCCGCCTTGGTGGTGCTGTAGAGGCAGAGGACATCGTACAGAATGTCTTTTTGCGTCTGCTAACTACAGATAAGATGATTACAGAGATTACCTTACCCGCCTTAACCTATACTATAGCACGCAACCTTATTTCTGACTATTATCGCCGCCGCAATACTTATGAGGAGTTTGAGCATTTTATAAAACGTTCTTCTGACGATTATTCTTCTATGGAATCAGTGATATCCGCTAAAGAACTAACAGAGCTTTTGGAACGCGGACTTGCACGTATCCCAGAGAACTTCCGTGAAATATATCGCATGCATATCTATGGCGGAATGAAGGTGGGAGAAATCTCGCAAACCCTAGGTGAGGGATATAAGTCTGTGGAGCACCGATTGGGTGCTGCGCGCAAAGCATTGCGCAGTTTTTTAGAGAATTATGTCTAAAAAGTATTGGCAGACTTCTGTGTTAGCGCAAACAGCAAAAAAAGATAGTAAAATATTTGCAATTTCAAACATTATTTAGTATTTTTGCAGCCTAGTTACTACAGCTAAATAGCTACTAATAATGTTGAAGAGATTATTTTTCTGGTTAGTATTATCACTATTGACAGTTGGCACAGTTGCCGCACAGTCTACTTATAACGTAACATCTTTCGGAGCAAAGGGCGATGGAAAGACAGATGATGCTGTCGCCATACAGAAAGCTATTGACAAATGTTCAAAAGATGGCGGAGGAATGGTGCTGTTCCCCCGTAATCATGTATTTATCTCAGGTCCTGTTGAACTGAAGAGCAATGTGGAGATTCATCTTGAGTCTACTGCCACATGGAAGGCAAATCCTGATGAGAGCATCTATAAGCTTAGTGCTTTTGGCGAGAACAGAGGCGAGGGTATGCTGTGGCTATATGCTAATGATGCAGATAATATCAGTATCACGGGTAAGGGTACCATTCATGGTAACGGCATCGCTTTCATGGGTGCAGAACTAGAGGATTCTTACGAGCTGAAGCCTCTTGCAGACCAATCGTTCGATCCTCGTCCTCATGTGCTGACACTTACTGATGTTCGGAATCTCACCATCCGTGACGTCACTATCCGCGAGGGTGCATATTGGACAGTACATCTCATCGGTTGCAACGAGGCGGTTATTGATGGCATCAACCTCCTGAATAACCTGAAGATTCGCAATGGCGACGGTATCGATATCGACCACTCTAAGAATGTGCGTATAGCCAATTGTCATATCACCAGCGGCGATGACTGTATCTGCTTGAAGAACCGTCGTGAGTTTGAGAAGTATGGCTCTTGTCATGATATCACGGTTACTAACTGTGTGATGTCAAGCCGTTCTTGTGCCATTAAGATTGGTTCAGAGAATATGGACTCTATCTATAACGTGGTATTCGACAATTGCATCATTACTGGTTCTAATCGTGGTTTGGGAATCCAGAATCGTGATGAGGGAACTGTCACAGATGTTGTTTTCTCAAATATCCAACTCGACTGTCGCCTGTGGAGTGATGTTTGGTGGGGTAAGGCAGAGCCTATCTACGTTACCAGCTACCCTCGTGCCAACGGCAATCATAAAGATGCCAACTGGCGATTCCCCAAGGGACAGATAGAGGGGCGTTGTGGCGAGGTAAGCCGTATCTATTTTAATAACATCACAGCCCTTAGCGAGAATGCCTGTTTCGTGGGTGGTGATGTGCCAGGCAAGGTGAAGGATATATATTTTAATAATGTACGCGTGAACATTATTGGTAATCAGAAGGAATTCCTGATGGACAAGCGTCCTTGCAAGGGTGAGGGATTCCTCAGGTTTAAGAACGACGGAGCTGGCGAGCAATCGCTACCTCTCTATACAGAAAACTTTTAATTATTTTTTAATAACAAATCAATTTTAATTTCTAACTTATGCAAAAGATTCTAAATCTGAAACAAGGAACATTGAAGGCAATGTCCTTCGGTCGGTTGGTACTCACCACCGCCTTCTTCTTGTTGTGCAGTACGGTTATGATGGCACAGCAGAAAGTGTCAGGTACTGTACTGGACGCAACAGGTGAGCCTCTGATCGGTGTAAGCGTGCTCGAGGCAGGAACTTCTAATGGAGTAGTTACCGATTTCAATGGCGACTTCACACTGACGGTAAAGCAGGGTGCAAAGCTCACTTTCTCCTACATCGGTTACCTTTCACAGACACTCGCTGCCACTAACGGCATGAAGGTTACCCTTGAGGAGGACAACAAAGTGCTCAACGAAGTAGTAGTTGTAGGTTATGGTACAATGCGCCGTAAGGACGTTACCTCATCTATCACCACAGTGAAGGCTGAAGACCTGAACAGAGGTGTATTCACGGATCCAGCTTCAATGCTGCAGGGTAAGGTTGCCGGTCTTGTTGTAACATCTACTGGTGACCCGAACGGTTCTCCTTCTATCACCCTTCGTGGTGCATCTTCACTTCGTAGCGGTGCTATGTCACCTTACTATGTAGTAGATGGTATTCCTGGTGTTGACATCTCGATGGTGGCTCCCGATGATATCGAGAGTATCGACGTGCTCCGTGATGCTACCGCTACAGCCATCTACGGTTCTAAGGCTGCCAATGGTGTAATCATCATCACTACCAAGAGTGGTAGCAAGAGTGAGCGTACCAATGTGACCTATAATGGTTATGTAGCATTCGACAATGTTCTCAAAACTCTCGACGTAGCTTCTGCTAATGATATCCGCGACTATGTAAAGAAGAACAATATCAACTATATGTACGATGGCAATGGCAGTACAGACTGGCAAAATGAAGTGCTCCGTACAGGTGTCAGCCACAACCATAACGTAGGTGTCAATGGTGGAACGGAAAAGACCAAGTATATGGCTAGTGTGAACTATGCTAACCGTGAGGGTGTCATCCGTGGTTCATATAACCATCGTCTGAATGTTCGTTCACTTTTGTCTACAAAGGTTCTCAAGGATCGTCTTGACCTTTCTGTAAGTGTCAACGGTATGACAGGTAAGTATGTTGGTGTTCCAATGGGTGACGAAGGTCGTTCAGTTCTTGACGCAATGAACTACTTCAACCCAACACTCTCTACAAAAGATGCTAATGGCAACTGGACAAAGGGTGATGGTTCAAACAACTATAACCCACTCTCGCTCATTAACGAGAACAAGTCACAGACTGAGTGGAAGCGTTTGCAGTTCATCGCTAAGGCTACAGCAAACATTTGCGAGGGCTTCACATGGAATGTAAACTACTCTTATAATACACACCAGCGTACATACAGCGCATACGACTCACACAACTCTCAAATCATTGAAAAATCTGGTTCAACAAGCCCTGATTTCAATGGCGTAGCACATCGTAGCACATACTTCGGTCACTCATCAACATTCGAAACATACGGCAACTTCGATAGGACTTTCAATGATGTTCACAAGCTTAGTCTCATGGTTGGTTACTCATGGGAAGAGAATGTAAGTAATGACGGATTCGGTCTTCGCGTTAACAACTTCTTCGATGATTCAATCGGTTGGAACAACCTCACTTATGCAGGTGAAATGAAGAATGGCATGAAGTGGGTTGAGTCAGGTACTATCGAGACTATTCGCAACATTTCATTCTATGGTCGTGTTGCTTATTCTTACAATGGTAAGTATATGGCTCAGGCAACTATACGTCGTGACGGTTCCTCTGTATTCGGTGATGGCCATCAGTGGGGTACATTCCCATCACTCTCGTTGGCATGGAACATCACAGAGGAAGAATTCATGAAGAGCCAGAACCTCTTCTCTAACTTGAAGCTTCGTGCTGGTTATGGTGTCTCTGGTAACGCTATGGGCTTCGGTGCTTATACAGCTGTTCCTACATACGGTTCAACAGGTGACGTTAAGGATGGTTATGTAATGCTTAACGCTACAAAATTGGCAAACCCAGATCTTAAGTGGGAGTCAACAGGTATGCTTAACATCGGTCTTGACTACGCATTCCTCAAGGGTCGTATCAACGGAACTATCGAGTTCTACATCAAGAAAACAAAGGATCTTATCTGGGATTATCCAGTATCTTCATACATCTACCCATTCAGCTCAATTGCTGCTAATGTAGGTGAGATCACAAACAAGGGTGTTGAGTTCACTATCAACGCTGTTCCTGTTCAGACAAAGGACCTTACTTGGAGTACAACTCTCAACCTCTCACACAACAAGAATGTTGTAGATAAGCTTTCTAACGATATATACAAGACTTCTACATTCTCACAGGGTGATCCAATGGTTGCTGGTGTTTCTGCTAACGGTTGGACACAGCGTATTTTGGAAGGTGAGCCTCTTGGAACATTCTACACATACGAATGGGCAGGCTATAACGCAGAAGGTATTTCTGAATACTACACACGCGACGCTAACGGTAACCGCGATGGTGGCAAAACAACTGACCCAGAGTACAAGGATCGTACTATCACAGGTTGTGCACAGCCTAAGTTGAACCTCGGTTGGAACAACACCGTTAGCTATAAGAACTGGGACTTCTCTTGCTTCTTCACAGGTGTATTCGGACATGATGTTTACAATGGTCTCCGTGCTCACTATACAGCACCTGACTTCTTCGCTGGTGGTAAGAACGTAATGAAGGAATTCGTTACTGAGCGTCCTGCTTCAGATACAGGTTCTAACATCCCATCTGACAAGTTCATCGAGAAGGGTAACTATATCCGTCTCCAGAGCCTTACTGTAGGTTACACATTCAATGACGTCTTCAAAGGTTGGATTAAGAGCCTCCAGCTCTATGCAACAATGAACAACGTATTCACAATCACTAGTTATAAGGGTCTTGACCCAGAGGTTAACCTCGGTGGTATTACTCCAGGTGTTGACTATCGTTGGTCAACTTACCCACATACTCGTACTACTATGATCGGTGCTAAGATTAACTTCTAAAATACTAAACGAATATGAAAACAAATAAAATAATTCTTTCAGCTGCCCTTCTGGGTCTGGCTTTAAGTAGCTGTACAGATTTGGGTGTTGATGTAGATTCTCAGTACACTCAGATGCCTGGTTCCGAAGCAGCTATCAACGCAAACATGAACGACCTTTTCACTCGTTTCAGAGGTACTCTTGGTCGCCGCTACATGGAGGCTACATGTCTCTCTTCAGACGAATATACTTCAGCAGCATATTCTGGTAACTGGGTTGATGGCTATACGTATGCTCACTCAGCATATCATAACTATAACTACGAGGATGCTGTTCTTGACTGGATGGCAGATTTGGGTAAGGCTAATGTGCTCGCCAGCGAGATTGCCAGCTCTTCTTATCCTGAGCAGAACCGTTATGAGGCTCGCGTTATGCGTGCTTTCCATACATTCCTTGAAATGGATATGTGGGGCGATGTGCCCATCGCTGATGGTGACTATGTAACTGAGCACCAGCTCGATCCAAACAATCGTCACCCACGTGCTGAGGTTGCAAAGTACATCGAGAAGGAACTTCTTGAAATCATTGCTGCTAACAAGCTCTCTACCGATGTATTCGGTGACTATTATGGCAAGCCAACAAAGTACATGGCTCAGGCTCTCCTTGTTAAGCTCTACATCAACTGGCCGGTTTATACTGCTGATGCTGTAGAAAACTACAATGCAGCTTCTTACAGTAACGAGAAGTTGAATGATTGTATCGCTCTTTGTGATGAACTCATCAAGAGTGGCAAGTTCGCTCTCGGTCCAGACGAGTATCGTTTCAAGTTCAATTGGGACAACACAGAGCGTGTAAAGGCTGGTACTATCAAGGACTTTATCTATGCTATGGAGTATGACACCAGCACAGCACAGGGCATGCAGTGGGGTCGTTCACACTCTTACAAGGATATCAAGAAGCTTGACCCATCTATGTTCGGTGAGTTCCTCAACAACTCTGGTGGTGCTTACATGACTCTTACCCCTGAGTGCGTAGGTCGTTTCAACCTTAAGGGCGACCAGCGTAACTGGATGGTATTAGGTCTTGAGGACAAAGATCACAACCCTGCAAATGGCCAGGTTTATGTATATGATAAAACAACTTTGCTCCCAACAGATGTTAAGTGTCTTGACCGTAATGGCAATCCTCTCGTGTTCACAAAGGACATCAATGTCACAGGTGAACTTGCATCTGTTGATGTAGGTGATGACATCGAAGGTTGGCGTCAGGGTTATCGTTCTTCAAAGTGGTTTGTTTGCAACAAGGACTACTCTAATGGACGTAACCAGTCAAACGACGTTCCCATATTCCGTTATGCAGATATTCTCTTGACAAAGGCTGAGGCTATGGTTCGCGCTGGACAGAGTGGTTCAAAGGATCTCTTCAACCAGATTCGTACATATGTAGGTGCTCCTACAATCAATGGTGACCCAACTCTTGACGATATCTATATGGAGCGTGGTCGTGAGTTCTTCGATGAGCTCTGGCGTCGTAACGATATGATTCGTTTCGGTCACTATGAGGATGAGTGGTTCCCACACTACAAGAATAATCCAAATGCAAACTTCGAGAAGACTCGCCGTATCTTCCCTATCAAGAAGGGTGACCTCGATGTTAACGAAGGTTGGTCTCAGAACAATGGTTATTAATCTCAAGCAGATACTAACATCTCTATTTATCTGGGCAGTCACAGCTGTGGCTGCCCAGAATATTGAGATAGTGGTGCATCGTGGGGCTAATGCTCTAGCCCCTGAGAATACATGGCCTTCTGCTGAGGCTGCTCTGCAGTATGGGGCGAAGTGGATAGAGGTCGATGTGCGTAAGTCGAAAGACGGTGTGCTCTTTAACCTGCATGATGAGACTCTCGACCGCACTACCAACGGCAAGGGCAAACTCTCAGACATGCTTGCAAAAGACGTCAGCAAACTTGATGCCGGCAGTTGGTTCGGACCTCAGTTCGCAGGTCTGCATGTACCCACCATTGCCGAAATGCTCGACTCGCTTAAAGGCAGAGCAAATGTTTTCTTCGACGTAAAACGTGGAACTCCTATACCAACATTGGTAAAACTAGTTCGCGAGAAGGGTTTTGCTGATAAGAGTTTCTTCTGGTTTGGCGATGAAGTGATGCTTCGCGAGTTTATCACCCTAGCTCCTGAAATGAAGATTAAGGTGAATGCTGGCGATATAGACAGACTGAAGTATTGGCAAAGCATCTGCAAGCCGTCGTATGTGGAGATTGCCCCAGAGAAAATCACAGACGTCTTTCGCAGTTACTGTCACCGGCATGGTATCAAGGTTATGGCAGCCTGCCAGGAAGATGACACCTCGCAGTTCCAATTGGTCATTGACAAAAAGGCTGATTTAGTAAACCTTGACCGCCCTGAAGTCTTTCTTTCCTTATTACGAAAGGCTCAAAGCAAATATTCTCTCAACTCCGACGAACTGAATATACCTGCTGATGGCAGGACTCTATGTACACAGCAATTACAGAAAGCCATCGACAAGATCAGTAAGAAAGGTGGAGGGCGATTAGTATTGTCTAAGGGTACTTATCTCACAGGTGGATTGTTATTACGTTCAGGAGTAGAGCTTTATTTGGAGGAGGGGGCAACCATCCTGGGTAGTACCAATCCTTATGATTATCAGCCTATCAGCGTAGCTCACTCTGATGACAAGCGAAATGACAATGCCTCAATGGCATTGATAATGGCAGATGGAGCTGAGAATATCTGTATCACTGGTAATGGCACCATCGATGGACAGGGTTTACAATTGGCTCTGAATATTGATAGTCTGCACCATACGGGTGAACGAATTGATCCGAATTATAATCAGCGTCGCCAGCGTCCAAGTGAGACGGTTCGCCCAAAGTTGTTCTTTCTTCATGGTTGTAAGAATGTATTGGTTGAGGGTGTAAAGTTGCGCAGTAGTGCTAACTGGGGGCTTTCGCTTCATCTTTGCGAAAATGTAAAATTGAGGAATCTGGACATCGAGAACCGTGCTTATTGGAATAACGATGGTATTGACCTTACCGACTGCAAGCATGTCTTAGTGGCTGATTGCAAGATTAACTCTGCCGATGATGGCGTGTGTCTGAAGTCGTACCATGCGGATAGTGAGTGTTACGATATCGAGGTGGCACGTTGCGATATCCGCAGCAGTGCTTCTGCTGTTAAATTCGGCACTGCCTCATGGGGAGGTTTCCGAAAAATCCATGTACATGATATAAAGGTACAGGACACATTCCGTTCAGCTATAGCCATCGAGAGTGTAGATGGTGCTCAGATAGATAGTATTTTGGTAGAGCGTATCGATGCCACAAATACCGGTAATCCTATCTTTATGCGCTTAGGACAGAGAGCTGGGCAGAGAAAAGGATCCTTGCGTAATGTCACTATCCGGGATTTCTCTTGTGAAGTACCTTTCGAGCGACCTGATATCAATTATGATTTGAGGGGTCCGGAGGTGGATTATTTCCATAATATTCATCCTTCCCCGATTTGCGGCATTCCTGGCAATTGCATCGAAAACATTCTTCTGGAGAATGTCAATATTAATTATCCAGGTCGCGCAAGCAAAGGTATGGCCTACATACCTCTTTGGCGCAAGGGCGATGTACCAGAACAGATAGACAAATATCCAGAGTTCACGATGTTTGGCGAACTGCCTTCATGGGGCTTATATCTGCGACATATACGCAACATCACTCTAAAGAATGTCCGTCTTACTCTCAAGGATTATGATTTCCGTCCAGCCATCGTCGAAGAAGATGTTGAGGGCTTAATACGCAAATAAGTTCCAGTGTGTCTTATTCGCAATGGTCACATGGTCACAGCTGTGACCATGTGACCTTTTGGTACGGAATGTGTATGAGGGGTGTTTGCTAAATGCCTGGTAATTAAGGTTTTGTCTTGTGTTTGTATAATTTGTCTGTAATCTGTGGTCACATGGTCACAGCTGTGACCGTGACCGTATTTTACTGATGCTATTGACAATATTAAGGCTTTGAGGGAGAAGGATTAAGGCTTGAACGGGAAAGGACTAAGGCAAACAGGGAGAGATACGGTATCTGGCAATCGTGTGCCTATACCCAAACGATTGTTTGGCTTTACTCAGACGATTGTGCGGCTATACCCCAAACCAAACGTTATTTCGGATGATGATAGTCTTACTATAGTGACTATAACTTGCTGATGGCTTGCAAAGTCTTTTGACGGCCGATGGCGATGAGGCGTTCTGACTTGTCGTAGTCGAAACCGCCATAACGGGCCATCTGTATATCTATAAGGATATCGGGCTTCATAAGCTGAGCCATGAGGATGGAGTTCTGGCGGATCATCAGCGAACTCACACGCGAGAGCATCGTATAGTAATTAAAATCGAGGTTGTCGGGTATCAGTCTGTTGAGTATCTGTTGCGACAACGATGTACTGCGTTTTCGCTTTTCTGCCAGTTCATGATGTCTTCTCCATTGAGCCTCATAATCATGGCCACTCACGTCGATGCCAACAAGGATATCCCCTTCATGGCGTACTACTCGATTCATGGGTATAGGATTCGTGACACCACCATCGATAAGAATCATTCCGTCGCGCTTAACTGGCTCATAAAATGAAGGCAGGGAAATAGACGCACGGATGGCTTCGAAGAGACTCCCTTCACGAAAGACCACCTCATGGCCTGACTTCCAATCAGTAGCAACAGCACAATATGGTATCGGCAGGTCTTCTATGGGAATATCAGGTACAAACTCCATGATAGCCTCAATGATACGTGTTCCCTTGACGAGATGATTCAGACTGAATGAGAAATCTGTCAATTCCAACATCTTTTTCCTGTCGACAGTCTTCATCCACTCTCTGAATTCCTCCAGTTTGCCTGCTGCATAGACACCGCCAATGAGAGCTCCCATCGAGCATCCTGCGATAGAGGTGATACGATAGCCATGTGCCTCCAGTTCCTCGATAGCACCGATATGCGCAAGACCTCTTGCACCTCCGCTCGATAATACTAATGCTACATCCTTTGCCATACTCCAATAATCAATAGGGTGATATATTGTTAAGCTCGCCTATCTTGCCTTCCACAACCTCTGTATTCATCAGCCTATGGAAATCCTGTAGGCTGATTTTTGTGTTTGGCGCGAAGTCTTTTGATGTCATGTATTCAAGTATGCTGCGATAGAACTGGCGACCTTCCGGATAGGAAGATGCTCTTTCAAGATCTGCCATACAGACAAGGAGACGCCCTTTACCCACCTGGAACTCAAAGACGAGTCCAAGCTTATGGTTGCGCTCGATGTTATCAATGACCTGTACGATAGGACGATAATCTTTGCCCGTATTGTCGAGCATCATAGGATGACTGGCCTTTAATATGGGGAACCACTGCCAGTTGGTGTGCATCTCTGTGGGGAAACTCTTAAAGATAGGATGCTTCGGATCTGTCAGGATACCTAACGTGCCAGGCGAAACAGTCTTCTTGTTGTTTTCAGAGATAGTCTTGAACATGCGATAGTTCCAATAGTCAGTCTGGAACAGCCCGTCCACGCATAGTTTCGATGAGTTGGGCATCAGCAGTACGTTCTTTCCTTTTTCCAATTGGCGGGCAATCTTGTCGGTTAGCTCGTTGGTAATAATCACCTTCTGTTCCAGCTTGCTCAGGTCAACGCCAAACGGATATACCCATAGGTTGTATGTGTTCTGATATTCAGTGCCTTCAACCCTTAGTATCAGCTGTAACTGAGCCGGCTGTTCATATTTGCTAAGGTCGATGTCGAGAGCACCGATATCTAAAAGGCCCTCACCATCGGGAATAATCAAACTGCCGTGCTGAGCATCGAGGTTCCATGAAAGAGTCTTGCCTTTAAGTGACTCGCCACTGTAATTGGCAATTTGAATTTTAGCATGTATACCCTCTTCGTTGGTGAAGCAGAATTGGGGTGATATCAGTAGTGGCACAACTGGGGAGCACCACTGCCGCCATTCGCTTTCGGTGCAGAGACCTTTAGACTGCATGAAAGCATCGAGAATGCCTACATAGGCTGAGCCTTGTCCAGGATAGTCCTGAAGGTCGAGTAGTTGGAATCCTGCCATATTCGGTGTACGCAGATCCATCTCGATATCCTGTTTGTATAGCTGGAGAGACCATAGTCCGCTGGCTTTGTGGAAATCTTTGGCCTGATCTGCCATTCCTGCTTTTTCGAGACGTGAACGGAATACCTCGAGGTTATAAGGATAGAGCACACCTTTGTATTTTGCAATCTCATCGTAATCGGGATAGGTCTGGAACTGCCCCGTCTCGTGTGAGATTATTGGCACGTTGGTAAGGCCGCACCCCTCAGTAAAATTCATCTCTGTGTTGGGATAGAAGTGGTTGATCATACCACCATCGGCAGCATCGGCAAACGAAAAAGACCCACGGGTATGGGTACCGTAATTGCCCCAGCCCTCACCACCAACGCGACAGGTGGTAAAGTAATCCATACCGGGCTTGACGCCCTTATAGCCCAGATAGTAGTTGCTACCGAATGTGTAGACTTTGTCGGGGGCAATCTTACGGAAGTCAGCAATAAACTCCGCCATCTTGTCTATGCTGCCCCAAAGCTCATTTCCGAGGGCAAACATACGGAATGACGGGTGATGGCCATACCATCGGAGGATGTTTTTCCCTTCCTTGTGGAGAAAGTTCATCAGCAACGAGTCCTTATCGTTGAAGCTGCCCCAGAAGGGGAGTTCCGGCTGTAGGATGATACCTAATTCATCGGCTGCTACGAAAGCTGCCTCCGGAGGGCACCATGAGTGGAATCGAACATGGTTGAGACCATAGTCGGCACATTTGCCAAGATAGTCTTTCCAAGACTTTACATCCATCGCTACATGACCTGTCAAAGGCCATACACAGGCATCGTGCTTGCCTCTCAGGAATATCTTGTGACCGTTGGCATAGAAGTGTTGCCCTTTGATATGAAAATCCTTGAAGTTAGGATGAATCTGTTTTGTTGCTGGTAATGCTTGTGGCTGAGAGGTGGTAAGATAAATCTCACCAATTATACCATTCCAGTTGGTCTGAGTATCTTCTGTATATGCATGACTGCTGGCATAGATTTGTTCAGGAACACCACTACCGTTATCCACCATAATAGAAAGTTTGTGGCTACCGGTGGTGAGCGCAGACGAGAGATTATACACTTGTGGTGTAGATATGTCATTACTGCTACCCATGAGTTTCCCGTCTACATATACCTCTGATGGTTTGGTGCGCTCAAGGAACAGATATACAGGCATTCCTTTCCAGTCGGCAGGAATCTCAATCTCATGCTGATACCAAGCACGTCCTCGGTAGGAATAGCGGCGGGTAAGATGGGTGGTCTCGTCGTATTTGTTTACTAAGTCACCTTTCATATTTGTGTCTGTGGTGCCTGGCAATTCCATAGTTTCCGTCAGTCTGTCATCCGGCTGTACAGTATGCTGACGATCTAGAGTAAACATCCATTTTCCGCTGAGATCGATACGTTTCGGGGTGTCGTCTGCCATCGCATGCAGGCATATTAGCATAAACAGTAGTAAGGTAGTTTTTTTCATTTCGGGTACATTGTTATTTGTTGATTCTGAGTACAGGTGCTATAGCCAGTAACCTTATGACAATCTTTCCGTCTTCAGCCCTCGTATTCTGTCGGATCGGGGATGCCTGCTTCTGCGAGGGCTTCACGGCGCTCTACGCAGGTGCCGCATTTGCCACAATGCTTGTCGCCACCACGATAACAAGACCAGGTTTCGGCATAGTCGATACCAAGTTCCTTGCCTCGTGCTGCAATCTGGCCTTTCGTCAGGTTGCAGTATGGTGACAGCAGGCGTACTCCATTGTATGTGCCGGCATTGGTAGCGGCATCGAAGGCCTCAACGAACTCAGGTCGGCAATCGGGATAGATTGTGTGATCACCTCCATGATTAGCCATCATGATATACTGCAGATCGTTGGACTCAGCTATTCCTGCAGCGATGGCGAGCATGATGCCATTGCGGAAGGGAACTACGGTGGATTTCATGTTCTCATCAGCATAGTTACCCTCAGGGATGGCTGCATCTCCAGCGAGCAGGGAGCTGCGGAAGTATCTGGACATAAATTCGAGGGGGATAACCACATGCCTGATGCCTAATCGCTCACAGTGTTTTTTCGCAAAGGGAATCTCCTTGGCATTATGGTTGCTGCCGTAGTCGAAGGAAATAGCTACAGCGATGCGATCCTTATAGTCATATAACAAGGTGGTGGAGTCCATTCCTCCGCTCAAAATCAGTATACAGTCTTTCATCTTTTTTACTATTTTTGCTGCAAAGTTACGAAATATTCTGTGATAATCTGTGTAATATGTAGCTTTTTTTGTATCTTTGCAGCATGAAACTGAAACAAATTATACTAACCGCCAGCCTGATATTGGCTCCAATGACTTGTTTTTCGCAGGTTTGGAAGTATGTCGACCCTCGTATCGGAAGCGAGGGAGTTGGAAGAACGTTCCCAGGACCTTCGATGCCTTTCAGCATGTGTAAGCCAGGTCCGGATTGTACCATAAAGCCTAATGCTGGATGGGCTCCTATGCCAGAGGTGGTAACGGGCTTCTCGCAAACTCACGTAAGCGGTACGGGTGGAGGACAGAAATATGGAAATATCCTCATTCAACCTTTTAGTGGTGAGAAGTTAGAGGTGAGTGGTGAGAGATATGATTATGAGCAAAAACGTATCTCAGAAGAATTAGAGCTTGGATATTACGCAACGACTTTCGAGAGTGGTATCCGTACTGAGATAACATCATCAGAGCGATGCGCCTTCTATAGAATTCATTATCCAGCACAGGATATCTCTAACCTCTCACCCCTCACCCCTCACCTCTTAATAGACTCCTCGCACTATCTAGGTAAGAATCCAATTCCTGATCGCAGAGAGCAACAGCAGTTTGTTGGTGGTGAAGTTGAGGTGGTCAATGATCATGAGGTAAGAGGATATACTCGTATTCGTGGAGGGTGGAATAACGGTGATGCTTATACTGTATATTTCTGTCTCATAAGCGATAAAGCATTTGACCCCACCCCCAAAAAGGGCGGAGAGAGCCTGAGCCTCACATGGGGACAGGCACCCTGTGAGGTTAATATTAAGGTGGGAATATCGTATGTAAGTGAGCAGCAGGCGAAACGGAATATACCGGACTGTGATTTTGATACACAGCTTGGGCTATTAAGAGAAAGTTGGGAGAAGGTGCTGAGTCGTGTGCAGATTAGTGGTACAGAGGTTCAGAAACGAATGTTCTATACTGCCCTTTATCACACTATGATTATGCCAGTGGATAAGAGTGGAGAGAATCCAAAATGGACAGAAAAGCCCTACTATGATGACTATTACGCTATCTGGGACACTTATCGTTCTTCTTCGCCACTTATCACTTTGCTTGACCCTAAGCGAGAGGCAGATATTGTCAACTCTCTCCTGAATATCTACAAACGAGAGGGATACATGCCCGATGCCCGTAGTGGTGACTGCAACGGAAGAACCCAAGGTGGCTCAAATGCAGAGGTCGTTATTGCTGATGCTTTTGCAAAAGGTATTGAGGGTATCGATTATGACTATGCCCTTGAGGCGATGCTGAAAGATGCAGAAGTTGATCCTGGTGCTGATCACGAGAAACACGGACGAGGCGGACTGAAGGAATATCTTGAACTTGGATATATCCCATACGGCATCGATCGTGCAGGAACGAGGACTATCGAATACGCATACAATGATTACTGTATTGCTTTGGTTGCCAAAGGATTAGGACGTATGGATATCTATGACAGATATCTGAAGCAATCTCAGAGTTGGAGGAATCTCTGGCGTTCTGATTATGAGTGGGATGATGTGAAGGGATATATCATGCCAAAGGATGCACAAGGACGATGGCTCGACTCTGTGCCTTGGGGCAAATCTAAGGTGTATCATCCTCTGATACCTTATACCCCTATCACAAAGGTGGCTCCTTGGTATCTCCCTTGGTGGAGCACATTCTTCTACGAAGCTCTTTCGGCTGAATATTCGCTCAGTATCCCTCACGATGTGCCAGGACTCATCGAAGCCTGTGGAGGTGAGGAGACTTTCAGGAAACGACTTGATATGTTCTTTGATCGCAAGAGATATAATGTGGGCAATGAGCCTTCCTTCCTCACGCCTTGTCTGTATCATTGGATTGGAAGGCCTGACTTGACATCAGATTGTGTTCGTCAGATTATAACAGAGAACTATACTGACAAACCAGACGGATTGCCTGGCAACGACGATAGTGGAGCAATGTCTTCCTGGCTTGCTTTCCACATGATGGGACTATATCCTAATGCAGGTCGGAGCTACTATCTCCTGCATGCCCCGCTGATTCCAGAATGGACACTGCTATTATCTAACGGAAAGTCGATTCGAGGTATCATTAAGGGCAAAGGTACACATTTCGAGAAAGTGACGCTTAATGGCAAACTGTTAAGCGATGCCCGCCTTGAACACTCAGACCTGATGGGTGGGGGAGAACTGGTATTCTACTTATCCCCAAAGAGTAAGAAAGTAGCTAAAGAAATATTCCCAGCCTGGGAACAAAACCTTCCCACCTTGGGAACCAATTATTCCCAGCCTGGGAATGAAAAGACAGCCATAACCTTCACTCTCAATAAGCAGTATCGCACCTGGCCTTTGACTTATGGTTGGGTAGGAGATACGCTTATCGTCACTTGCAAGGAGGCTACATATAAAATCGCTCGTTCTATCGTGGAAAATGCTAACGGATTCTGTTGGGATATCCCCTCTGATGGCCTTGTCTATAAATCAAAAGGTACATTCGCCTTTATCTCCCGCAAAGCATTCAAGGACCTTAAGGAGAAAGGATATTTCATTTATGATTGCATCACCTGGCGAATAATAGACGAATCGGATGTCACCATACACGTTCAGGCAGATATCGATCGTACTGAGATGTGGATAAAACAAGACGACGACATGCCTCTTGTCTTGGAAATGCGAAATAATCCATTAGGAATAGACTGGAATATAGAGTAATGAAACGAATATCGACTATCTTAATCTTTCTGACATGGTGCATTGTGATGTATGCTAACCATACAGAGAGCAAGGGTCTTGCAAAGGCGGCCCTTGCAGAGATTGATGGACAAATTGCCCATTGGCAACGATTAGGTGATATAGAAAAAGAAGGCCTTGCACGATGGAAGAAAATAGTTACCCTTAAGAATTCTTCTATGACAAAGGAACTTGCCGATGAGGCTGAAATCCAGATGACGTGGTTTTATGGGCAAACTCAATGGGATAACTATTACCGTACCTGGCAGCTTAAAGCAAATGCTTTATGTTCTATGGGTAAGTTGCAGTTAGCTTTGCATGAGACACAGCGTATGCTCGATGATGCCAAGAAACGAGAAAATACTTTAGGCCGTGCGATGGCATATAAACAGATTGGTGTCATCTATCTGAACATGAAACAGACAGAGCCGGCAGTAGATGCCCTTCAGCGCTATGCCGAACTGATGAAGGATGAAGACGACGATATCAGTTCGCTGAGCAATATCTATTATCGTATGGCAAAGGCCTATGACTATGACAAGGCATATGATCAGGAACTCAGGGTGACAGAGGAGTGGCTTGAGTTCCTTCATAAAAAGGTAGGAAAGTTAGAGAAGCCAGAGGTACACGAATGTTATAATGCCTATTATCTGGCTCGTGCAGCTGCCTTCATAGGACAGAAGAAACTCGAGGATGCAAAAATGGCTCTTGATACTGCTGGGCATCATGCCCATCTGGTTAAGACCTCACTTAGCTTACACCATTATTATAAGATGCAGGCCCGATTCTTTTTGGCATCTGGCGATGCTGCCAATGCTGTGCTATATACGGATAGCGTCAGTATGATGACAAAAGATAAGGACGATCACACCAGCGAAGTCAGGGCTCAGGCACTAATGATGTTGGGCAGGGGTGATGAAGCAGCTCGTATCTATCAGCGACTTTATCATGAAAAAGATTCTCTGTTCGGACGTGATGCCCGCCAGCATCTCGATGAGTTGAATACGCTGTTTCAGGTTGATGAACTGAAAATGGAACAGCAGCAATCAAAGTTCCTGTATATGGTTATTGCCGCCTCGTCTATTATGGTGGCTCTTCTGTTGTTGCTTCTTTATGGTTGGCGTACAGCTATCGGGCATAAGAAAGTGAGTGAAGAACTTCGAATTGCCAATGAGAAGGCGAAAGCATCGTCGAAGATGAAGACAGAGTTCGTTCGTAATATATCCCATGAGATTCGTACGCCACTAAATATCCTCTCTGGATTCACACAGATTCTGACAACACCTGGCATAGATCTGCCTGAAAGTGAGAAGGCCGACATACAAGAACGTGTGGAGGAGAACACAGATCGTATCACAAAACTTGTGGATCGTATGCTTGAGCTTAGCGATATCAGCAGTGAGGCTATCATTGAGCGAAGTGATAAAACGGATGTTAAGATGATTATGGAACAGGCAATAGTTCAGTCAGGAATCAGTCAGCACACCCTTCCTGAAAATGCTGACTCGAAAGTGAAGTTTGAGATCATCAGTAATCAGCCAACTGACTCTGTAGCACTTATTACAAATGAACTTTATGCTATTCGTGCTCTCTCACAGATACTGGAAAATGCAGTTAAGTTTACATACGAAGGTAGCATTACTCTCAAAACGGAGTATACTGAGAATCATTTACGTTTTATTGTTGAGGATACGGGTATCGGAATCTCTGCTGATCAGGCTGATCATGTCTTCGAGGAGTTCGTGCAACTCGACGATTTTGCCGATGGCACAGGTATAGGGTTGACTGTGGCTCGTTCCATAGCACAGCGTATGGGAGGCGATCTGTGGCTTGATACAAAATATACACAAGGCTCACGCTTTATATTTGAACTACTAAGAAAATAGAGATACAAGAAAGATATGAAAAATATGGTAAAGAAAAGTATGAATATGGTATTAAGGCGGGTAGCGATAATTTTACCTTTTTACCTTTTTACCTTTTTACCTTTACATGCCCAGTACGAGAAAATGGGTGGGGTATATTATGCTTATCCTGTAGAGTCGGGTGATGTCGCGCCTGATATTAAATCTGCCCCAGAGGGTTATGAGCCGTTTTACATATCTCATTATGGGCGACATGGGTCTCGTTGGCTCACTAATGATAATAGGTATATCTGGGTGAATAAGCATTTCGAGGACCAGAAGAATCTTACGAAGTTGGGTAAGAGTGTTCGTAAGCGTTTGGCAAAGATATGGAAGGATGCCAAAGGAAATGGTGGAAAACTTACAGCCCTTGGAGCTCGCCAGCATCGAGGTATCGCCAGCAGGATGTATCAAAACTTCCCCCAGCTTTTTACCTCCGATGCTGATATTACAGCTCATAGTACTGTGGTTGGAAGATGTAGAAGCAGTATGTTGGCTTTCTTGGAGGCGCTAGGGAATCTGTCTGGTCACAAGGATCTGGAGTCTATCACCGATTCTGCTGATATGGCTTGGATTGCATATACCTCGCCAGAAGAAAAGGCATTGGAGAATCGGACAGTCCTGCCTCTTAGGATTTCTACGGACAGGTTTATCAAAGCACTCTTTATCGATCCTTCGAAGGTTGATGATCCTGCGAAGCTGCTGATGGAACTCCATACGATAGCATCTGATATGCAGGATGTAGAACTCGATGTCTCTCTCTATGATATCTTCACTCCAGAGGAGTTTCAGGCTGTTTATGATAAGAATAATGAGAGTATGACGATTGTTCATGGCGACTTGATTCAGAATGAGGGTATCCCAGCCCGTAGTGCTCTCTCTCTCTGGCAAAGGATAGAGGCTGAGGCTGATGCTGCGATTGCTTCTGGAAAGAAGGGAGCGGATTTGCGCTTTGGACACGACTCGAACCTATATCGCCTGTTGACACTTATAGGACTGGATCTGAGCGAAAAGAGCAAAGAAATAAATGGGAAGATTTGTGGAATCATGGATGAAATCCTTCCTATGGCAGCTAATCTCCAGATGATTTTCTATCGGAATGCACAGGGCGATGTGCTTGTGCAATTACTGCATAACGAGAAACCTGCGAAGATGGGTTATTCCCCTTCTCAGAATTTCTATCGTTGGGAAGAGCTGAAGCAAAAGGTTGCTGAGCGGATACATTATTATGAACACCTTCGGCAGCTGTGTGCTCTGAATACTATGGTGGGTACTGCACCTGCAAATACCAAGACTGCAGGGCTCTTCGGCAAAGGCTCAGAGGAACATGGACAGACTCTTCCTGCAGTCCTCTCGCCTAATGGCCAGAATTTCTGGACTCCTCAGACTCGTGATACAGAGAAGAAATGTATTGCACCTTATTATTATACTGATTCGCTCTTTCAGGGCATTCGTAATAGCCATTGGATTGTAGGTGGCTGTACTCAGGATTATGGATCGTTTACCTTGGCAGCGCTTGGTGGGAAACTGCGGCTGAAACCAGAGGAACGTGCTACTCCTTTCTCACATCAGGCAGAGATATCCCATCCTCACTATTATGCAGTACGTCTGCCTCAGGAGCATCTGAAGATAGAGGTTACAGGATTAAGTCATACTGCAATCTTCCGTATAACACCAGAACAGGATGGTCCTGTGCACATCGTCCTTAATCATAATAGCGATGAGGGCGAGGGATACTTGGAGATTGACTCTATGGACAAGATAATATATGGCTATAATCCTGCTCATCGTATCTATCAGGGATGGGGTGAGACAGCTGGTTTCAGTGGCCATTACTTGCTCCAGGCTTACGATAAAATCGAGGATTTTGGCTGTGATAGCCTTTGCGCATGGTTCACTTTCAATGGCAAGGCCAATGTGCCCATTATCCTCAAAGCTGCCACATCGTTTACTACAAAGTCAGGAACAGAACGCAACTTTGCCTTCGAGGCTGAGGCCCATACCTTTGACAGTATGATGAAGTTAGTCGCCTTACAATGGATAGAGCGTCTTCATGCCATCGATGTGGAGGATACTGATGTTGCCCGTGTGAATCAGTTCTATGGAGCATTATACCGTGCTTCTTTCCTTCCACGAGAGATGAGCGATGTTGATGGAGCATATCCTAGGTTTGCTGATGGCACTATCATTACCCCTCAACAATACAGAACCTATTATGGCGATTTTTCTATGTGGGACACTTATAGGGCTGTTCATCCGCTATATAATATCATCGCTCCAAAGCAATCTGCAGATATGATGCAGTCATTAGTTACGATGTATGAAGAGGGTGGGTGGTTACCTATCTTCCCTTGCTGGAACTCCTATACAGCAGCAATGATTGGTGATCATTGTAGTGTGGTCTTGGCTGATGCTTATATCAAAGGAATCCGCGATTTCAACGCAGAAAAGGCCTATGAGGGTATGCGTAAGAACGCCTTTGAGACACCCGCCTCTTTTGAAGACTATAAGAACGGTATGGGACGCAGAGCTCTTGAGAGTTATCTGAAATATGGCTATATCCCCTTGGAGGATGGAGTGAAAGAAGCTTTCCATCAGGATGAACAGACATCTCGTACTCTCGAATATGCCTTCGACGACTTTGCTGTAGCTCAGATGGCAAAAGCGTTGGGAAAGACAGATGACTACAATCAGCTGATGACTCGTTCTGAGAACTGGCGAAATGTCATTAATCCAAAGACTGGCTATTGTGATGGTCGTCATGCTCCAAAGAAAATCTCAAAAAGGAAATATGATAATGGAAAGTTTGAGGATAATCTCGATTTTGTTCATCGTAAACCATATATCACAGAAGGAGCAACATGCCATTATACCTGGTATGTTCCTCAGAATGTCGAGGGGCTGATAGAGATGCTTGGTGGATCTGCGAAGTTTGAAGCAAAACTCGACTCGATGTTTACAGAGGGACGCTACTGGCATGGCAACGAACCCTGCCATCAGATAGCCTATTTGTACGATTTCATCGGGAAAAGAGATAAGACAATTGAGCGTGTGACCCATATCCTCGATACAGAATACAACGATACCCCAGGTGGTCTCTCTGGTAATGACGATGCTGGTCAGATGTCTGCTTGGTATGTGTTCTCTTCGATGGGATTCTATCCTGTTTGTCCTGTAACAGATAGGTATATGCTCTCTGCCCCAAGATTCCAGAAGGTGACTTTGAATCTCGAAGGTGGCAAGAAGTTTGTTATAACTCCTGAGTCATTACCTAAGGACAGGAACTACATAACTCACGATGAAATCGTGAAATAATCCTACTTGTAGATAAGTGTAGTAAGCATATTTGTGGCAAACAATTCGTTTGCCACTTTTTGTATGTCTTCAGCAGTAACTTTGTCTATGCTCTCATAGAGATGGGTGATATCCTTCTCCCAACCATAATGCAGAAAACTCTTTCCAAAGTCTAAGGCAAACTGTTCACGATTATCGCATGCAATGGCAATCTGACCCTTCAGTTGACGCTTGGCATTACGAAGCTGGCTGGCACTTAATGGCTTCTGCATCATCTTATCGAGTTCGCGACGAACAAGCTTGAGGCATCTTTTGATATCATGAGAGTCACAACCAAAGTAGATACACCAGATGCCAGTATCGCTATAGCTCACCATCGTACTCTCAACGGTATAAACCAGACCATTACGTTCTCTAAGTGAAATATTGAGTCGTGCATTCATCCCAGGGCCACCTAATATATTATTAAGGAGGTAGAGTGGAATACGCATAGGATGATGGATATCGTAGGCACGAGTGCCGAGCATCACATGAGACTGATGGGTGCTGAGTTGGCGGACTATTAGTTGAGAGTTGAGAGTGTAGAGTTTAGAGTTCTTGCGTCCCTCTGGTAGCAAGCCAGCAGAGCTGGAGCGTGCTACCGCTCCGCAGGAGATTTCTGCAGCGGTAGCAAACTCTACATTCTCAACTCTACACTCTACACTATCTGTTCTACACTCTACACTCTTACAAATCTTTGCGAAGTCTACGTCTCCGTATGCAAAAAAGATGGCATTATTCGTGCGATAGTTGCGACGAACAAATCGAAGGGCGTCTTCAGTAGTGTAGGTACGAAGCTGTTCTGCGTTTCCAAGAATATTATGTCCTAGAGGATGTCCCTCGAAGATGATATTCTCGAAATCATCGTAGATAAGCTCTGCTGGAGAATCGTTATAACTCTCGATTTCATCGCAGATTACCTCTACTTCCTTTTCTATCTCGTGTTGTGGGTATTGGCTGTGGAATACGATATCTGTAAGGATATCCACAGCCTGTGAAAAGTGCTCCTTTGAAATGGCGGCATAGAATACTGTATCTTCCTTGTTGGTGAAGGCATTGAGTTCTCCACCAACACCCTCAAGGGCATTAATAATCTGAATGGCATTGCGGCGCTCAGTACCTTTGAAGGTCATGTGCTCACAGAAATGAGCAATACCTTCTTCGCCAGAAGACTCATTTCTGGTTCCTGCTGCTATCTGATAACCACAATATACCACCTGCGAAGGCGATGGCAGATGTATTATCCTCAGACCATTTTTGAGTGTATAAGTATTGTATTTCGTCATTTTGCGCGCAAAGTTACAAAAAAATACTCTGGTAAACGCTTTTTTACCTTTTTACTTTTTTTCCTTTTTACTTTTTTTATTATCTTTGCAGCACAAAATACAAAAACGATGAGAAAAGTAATAGGAATCGGCGAGACTGTTCTCGACATAATCTTTAAGAATGACCAGCCAGTAGGTGCAGTTCCTGGTGGCTCAGTTTTTAATGGTATTATCTCATTGGGACGTTCAGGTGTTTCTGCCTCATTTATCAGTGAGACGGGAAATGACCGTGTGGGTAAGCAAATCATATCCTTCCTCCAGAAGAATAACGTAAATTCAGAATATATCTACGTCTATCCAGAGTCAAAGTCACCTATCTCACTGGCTTTCCTCAATGATGATAATGATGCAGAGTATATCTTCTACAAGGATCATCCGCATGATCAGCTGGATTTTGTCTATCCTGACATCCAAAAAGACGATATCGTGATGTTTGGTTCTTACTATGCAGTCAATCCCGTGATTCGTCCTCAGATGGCGGCATTCTTAGATCATGCAAGAAACAAGGGTGCTATTATCTATTACGATGTAAATTTCCGTGCATCCCATCAACATGAGGTAATGAAGCTAACACCGAATCTCTTAGAGAACCTCGAGTATGCTGATATCGTTAGAGGTTCTTCTGAAGATTTTGATATCCTTTACAAGAAGACTGATGCAGACGCTATCTATCGTTCGCAGATATCATTTTATACCAAGAACTTTATCCTCACTGATAGCAGTAACCCTGTGGAATTGAGAGCTGAGGGAGGTATAAAGAAACAATATCCTGTTGAGAAAGCGGATACCGTAAGTACCATCGGAGCAGGCGATAACTTCAATGCCGGCTTTGTTTATGGTCTTATCAAATACGGTGTAACCCGTGAGATGATTATGACTGGAATCAGCGAGGAGTTATGGGATAAGATTATCGCCTGTGGACTGCAGTTCTCTGCCAATGTCTGCAAGAGTATTAATAATAGTGTTGATGCAGAGTTTGGACATAAGATGGCGAAAGAAATGAAAGAATATTAATTGGAAAATATTTAAAAACTATACAATTATGAAAGAAATCGTAGACAAAATCTACTACATCGGTGTTGACGATCTTGACATTGATCTGTTTGAGAGTCAGTATGTAGTGCCTGAGGGCATGAGCTATAATTCCTATCTCATTGAAGATGAGAAGATAGCTGTGTTGGATACTGCAGATCGTCGCAAGGGTGAAGAATGGAAGGCAAACCTGATGGCAGCACTGGGCGGGCGCCAGCCTGACTATCTGGTGGCTCACCATATGGAGCCAGACCATGCTGCACTCATTGCCTGGATGCTGGAGACCTATCCTGGCCTTCAACTTGTATGCAGCGCCCAAGCAGCGAAAATGCTGCCTAACTTCTTCGAGGGTTTTAACTTCGAAGGTCGTGTCATGATTGTCAAGGAGGGTGATAAGCTCTCTCTAGGCAGCCATGAACTTACTTTTATCGGAGCTCCGATGATACACTGGCCAGAGGTTATCATGAGTTACGACAGCTTGGACAAAGTAGTTTTCTCTGCTGATGCATTCGGCAAATTCGGTGCATTGGTTAATGAGACTGACGATTGGGCTTGTGAGGCACGTCGCTACTATTTTAATATCTGTGGAAAGTATGGTACCCAGGTACAGACGGTGATGAAGAAGTTGGCAGCAGTTGATGTTCAGGCCATCTGTCCGCTGCACGGTCCTGTGCTCAAGGGCGAACAGTTGGCTGATGCCGTCAAACTGTACGACACATGGAGTAAGTACGAGCCTGAGAGTGAAGGTATCCTGATTGCCTATGCCAGCATTCATGGTGGAACAGCTGTTGCTGCTGAGCGTCTGGGTGAGATTCTGCGCAAGAAGGGTGCTCCAAAAGTGGTAGTGAGCGACTTGAGCCGTGACGATATGGCCGAAGTCATTGAGGATGCTTTCCGTTATCCTACCATTGTGGTAGCTGCATCTAGCTATGATGCAGGCGTGTTCCCTGTGATGCACGACTTCCTCTATCATCTGCAGATCAAGAACTATCAGAAGCGTCGCTTCGGCATCATTGAGAACGGAAGCTGGGCACCTGCTGCAGGCAAGGTAATGCGTTCTATGATAGAGACGCTGAAGGACTGCGAAATTGTAGAGCCGATGGTTACCATCCGTTCTCGCATGAAGGCTGGCGATGAGGCCCTGCTGGAGCAGTTAGCCGATAGCCTTCTGTCATGAAATCGGAATAGACAAATTATAACAGACGGCTGATTTCTTTGATGGAATCGGCCGTTTTTATGTATTGTTGCCAATCCCCTCGAACCATTCCTTTGTCTTGCAGATCATCGAGCAATGCTATCAGATTATTCCAAAACCCCTTCATATTATAGAGGATAACCATCTTCTGGTGATAGCCAATTGTGGCTGAGGCCACAATGGTAAAGATCTCATCCAAGGTGCCAAGTCCGCCAGGCAAGGCGATGAACACGTCGCTCTGATCCTCCATCAGCTGTTTTCGGTCATGCAGGTTGTCGCAAGGTATCTCCACATCCACAAAATCGCTGATCCTCCCAGTCTTCTCTACTATCATCGGTACCACTCCGATGGTATGACCTCCGGCCTCTTTAGTCGCCTTGCCGACGCACTCCATTAGTCCTTGGTTTACTCCGCCATACACTATCGTGTGCCCATTCTCTGCTGCCCACTTTCCAAGTTCTTCAGTCATAGTGAAAAACTCTGGGTCAATCTGCTTGTTCGCAGAACAAAATACGCATATCTTCATGTTTTTGATTCTTTTTTAGCAATCTGATTGCAAAGATAGTGTTTTTTATCTAAAAAGTATAGGAAACAAGGAAATATTTATGTTTCTTGGGTTTCTGAGAAATTATTCGTATCTTTGCACCCAAGATGAAGACATTTGAAGAATTAGGCGTTAGCGGAGAGATTCGCAAAGCCATTGAAGAGTTGGGATTTGTACAGCCGATGCCTGTGCAGGAGGCTGTGATACCTTATCTCTTAGAGAACAAGAACGATGTGATTGCCCTTGCCCAGACAGGTACGGGTAAGACAGCTGCATTTGGTATCCCACTCTTGATGAGGATAGACACCTCAAATCGTAATGCGCAGGCCTTAGTGCTCTCGCCAACGAGAGAACTGTGTCTGCAGATTACTGATGACATCCGTGATTTCGCGAAATATATGGATGGCGTTCATGTGGAAGCCGTATATGGTGGAGCATCGATTGAACCTCAGATGCGAGCACTCAAGAAAGGTGTGAATATCATCGTTGCTACTCCAGGACGACTCATAGACCTTAAGAATCGTGGTGTCGCAGACCTGACAAATGTGAGGAACATTGTGCTTGATGAGGCAGACGAGATGCTAAACATGGGATTCTCAGAGAATATCAGCGAGATTTTTGAGTCTATCAATGAGAACCATAGCACTCTGATGTTCTCTGCCACGATGAGTCGTGAGGTAGAGAAGGTAGCAAAGAAATATCTGCATGACTATCAGGAGATTGTTGTTGGTAGCCGTAATGAAGGTGCTGAGAACGTGAACCATATCTATTATATGGTGAATGCGAAGGACAAGTATCTGGCACTTAAGCGTATTGTCGACTACTATCCTCGTATTTTTGCTATCATCTTCTGTCGCACAAAGATTGAGACCCAGGAGATTGCAGATAAGCTTATCAAGGACGGATATAATGCAGAGTCTCTGCATGGAGACCTCTCTCAGCCCCAGCGAGACCTTACGATGCAGAAGTTCCGCCAGCATCTTACCCAGTTGCTTGTGGCAACAGACGTAGCAGCACGAGGCCTTGATGTGGATGACCTCACTCATGTGATAAACTTCGGATTGCCCGATGATATTGAGAATTATACCCATCGCTCTGGTCGTACAGGTCGTGCAGGAAAGAAGGGTACTTCGATATCTATTGTTCATAGCCGTGAGAAGTTCAAGATCCGTAATATCGAGAAGGAGATAGGTAAGAAGTTTGTTGAGGCAGAGATACCTTCGGCTGAAGAAATCTGCAAGAAGCAGCTTTACAAAGTGATGGATCAGATAGTAAAGACTGATGTTGATGACGAGGAGATAGCTCCTTTTATGCAGGATATCAGCCGCTACTTCGAGTATATTGATAAGGATGAGCTCATAAAGAAAATTGTATCTCTGGAGTTCGGTAAGTTCCTTGCATATTATGCTGAGGCACCAGAGATTGAGGCTGTTGTGCCTGACAAGAAGGAGAAACGACCTCAGAGCGACAAGCAGAAACTTCAGAACAAAGCACAGAAGGGTTATCGTCGTTTGTTTATAAATCTCGGTAAGCGTGACGGCTTCTATCCTGGAGAATTGATGCAGACGTTGAACCGTTTTGTGGGAGGTCGTCAGGAAGTGGGGCATATCGATTTGCTCGATACTATCTCATACTTTGAGGTTCCTGAAAAGGATGCAAAGAAAGTAATGATTCAGCTTTCTGGTATCAGATATAAAGGTCGTACAGTAAGGTGTAACGATGCTGATGAAGGAGGCAAGCCCGAAAAGCCAAAGCGTCAGAAAAAGGACGATTGGCGTAGTTTGATGAATAAAGTCCCTCGTGACCTCAGAGGTCCTGAGCCCGATTTCTCTGAAGAAGGCTGGGCCCTACGCAAACCTCGCAAGAAGAAATAAATAGATTGCCTATGGATAAAATAAGTGCCACTTATCGCGTGATAAGTGGCACTTATTTTGTATTACTTGGCTCTTATTTTGAATTACTTGGCATTTATCTCCTTGATAAGGCGATCTGCTTTTCCCCATGACTCCATCATGTAGAGGACATAGCGGATATCTACGCCAATGCAACGGGCGAGCTGGGAATCGAAGAAGATATCTGAGCTGAGGCTGTCCCAGTTGCCATCGAAAGCAAGACCAATGAGTTCGCCCTTGCCATTAAACATCGGAGAGCCAGAGTTTCCACCAGTGATGTCATTGTTTGAGAGGAAACAGAGATGCAGCTTGCCTGTACCCTTATCTGTATACTTTCCGAAGTCTTTCTTTGAGAGCAGCTCTTTCATGATTGGCTCTGCCTCGTAGTCGATGACTCCATTCTCGCCTTTCTCCATCTTCTCAACGATGCTCTCAGCTGTGGTGTAATAGCCTGAAGGCTTGCCGCCAAGGAGGTATTCGCCCACCTGGCCATAACTCAGACGCATAGTCATATTGGCATCGCTGTAGTTAGGCATGTCTTCCTCCATACGGAGCTTGGCAGCACAGAGATAACGCTCCTGGATATCTATGCTGTCGTAAGAAGCCATCAGGTCAGCACGAATCTCGCCTAATATCTCGATGAGATCCTGGCCATAGATTACGCCTGGGTCTTTGTGATAACCCTTCTTGTTGACATAGATCTTCTTGCCGTTTTTCATCAACTGCGACTTCTTGAAGAGATAATCCACATATTTCTGATAGTCACCACCAAACTTTTTATCGATAGTCTGATAGAAATCAGGCAGATACTTCGTTTCTGTCACCTGCTCACGATAGTGCTTCATCAGAGCAGCCAGAACCTCGCGATCGAGATTGAGATCCCATGTGTCGCTATTATCCTTGAAATCGATATACTGCTTCTTAGGATTCTTTTCATCGCCCTTCAGATGGATACCGTTCTGGACTCTCATGGCCCTACGGCTCATCTCATCGTTGTTTCTGAACGTCTCGCCGAAATACATCATTGCTCTCATGGCATTGAAACGCTGCTTATACAGACGTTCAAGCTTGTTGAAATCGAGCTGACCTTTCAGGAAACCTGTAGAGTCCTGCCACTGACGGATTTTTGCCTCAAAGACTGCCTTCTGCTGGATAAGTCCGATGGAATCGATACATTTGTTCATTCCGATGGAGTTTTTCCAGTAGTTTGAGCTCTGGGCATACTTGGAATCATACTTGATGCGGACAGCTTCTGAGGCACGCATATGACGAATCATGATGTTCTGCTTAACCTCACGAGTGAGATAACGTGGCTTGTTCTGGGCATCGCGACGCTCAAGGATACCATAGCTCGACAGATAACGGCTTGTGCTTCCAGGATAACCGATTGTCATTGAGAACGATCCTGGCTGATAACCCTGCAGAGACACCTGAGCCCACTTCTTTGGATGCATGGGGACATTGTCCTTCGAATACTTCGCCGGGCCTCCTGTCTTTGGATCTACATAGATGCGGAATACAGAGAAATCGCAAGTCTGACGAGGCCACATCCAGTTGTCTGTCTCGCCTCCGAACTTACCCATCGACTTTGGAAGAGCAAATACAAGACGTACATCCTCATAGTCGCGATAGGTGGTGAGATAGTATTTGTTTCCCTCGTAGTATGGCTTCAGCTCTGCACGGAGGGTAGAGTCTTGCTTACGTACTTCCTTCTGGAAAACATTTTCCAAAGAGTCGATGAAATGGCCTCTTTTGTCTTCTGAGAGTTTGTTGAGGCCAAGACTATCAAGCTGTTTTGTGACATCTTTCTGCTCTACCATGAAGCTTACAAACAGATTCTTGTTTGGCAATTCTTCCTCGTAGCTGTTAGAAACAAAGCCGTTAAGCATATAGTCGTGCTCTACTGTTGAGTGACTTCTGATAGCCTCGAAGCCGCAATGGTGATTGGTAAATACCAGTCCGTCTGGCGATACCACTACTCCTGAGCAGAAGCCTCCAAAGAGCACTACGCAGTTCTTTACAGCGTCATCACCTTCATAGAGGGCACCATAGGGCAGCTCGTAATTCTCCAGCTTCATCTGCTCATAGACAGCATTTGGCAGGTTATACAGGGTCCACATGCCTTCATCGGCGTGGGCCAGATTTACTAGGCTAACTAGGGATACCAGGGATACTAGGATTCTTTTCATACGATTATTATTTTTTGAAATATTTTCCGATTATGGGGAGTTTGCTTAATGGGAGGTCGCGCTTTATGATGACTGCGAGGAAGAGCAGGATCAGGATTGTATTCACAGCGAGTGACAGCCAGAGGGGCAGGTCATCCCTGAGAAACATCATCACGGCGAAGGCGAGGGCTGCAATCATCGTATAGAGGGCGATGTCTTTCAGGGGATAGTTGAGTGGATAGTGTTCCTGTCCGATGAAATAGGATGCCACCATTGCAACGCCATATCCTGCGAAACCTCCCCAGGCACAAGCTACGAAGCCGTACTTTGGCACAAAAATCAGGTTTACTGCTATCAGCACCAGGCATCCAAGACCAGAGAACCACGCTCCCCAGATGGTCTTGTCGATAATCTTATACCAGAACGACAAGTTGAAATAAATACCCATCATTATCTCTGCTGCCATCACGATAGGCACCACACGGAGCCCACTCCAGTAGTCTTCTCCGATGAGGAACTTCAGGATATCGAGATATCCCACAACCATCAGGAATGCCAGCAGGGTGAAGATTATAAAGTATTTCATCGCCTGCTCGTACATCTCGTGCTGGTCTTTGTCCTTTACGCCTGCGAATACGATAGGCTCGTAGGCAAAGCGGAAAGCCTGTGTAATCATCGCCATAATCATTGCAATCTTTGAACAGGCGCCGTAAATTCCAAGTTGCTCCTGCATGTCGCTGCCTTGGTAGATATAGGGGAAGAGCATCTTGTCGGCTGTCTGGTTCAGGATACCTGCGATGCCAAGCACGAGGATAGGCCATGAGTAGCTGAGCATCGTGCGTAGCAGCTTGCCATCGAATTGCCAACGGAAACCTGCATATTCTGTGATAAGCAGCAGTGCTAGCATCGCTGTGCAGGCCAGGTTGATATAGAAAGCGTAACCCACATCCTTGCCATCCATCCAGGCGAAATAGATGACGTTAAGCAGTATGCTCACCACGATATTCAGCAGTTTCAGAGTGGCAAACTTAATGGCTTTCTTCTGTTGTCGCAGATGGGCAAAGGGGATACAGAGGAAGGCGTCGATGGCTACAGTAACTGCCATCACCCATACATACTCAGGATGATCGCCATAGCCCATGAGATTGCTTATTGGCGTGATAAAGTATATCACTAATGCTGCAAAGATAGCTGATACGGAGCCTACAGCGATGAGTGTGGTAGAGTAGACTACCTGCGAGTCAGTATGCGTCTTGTTGGTAAAACGGAAATAGGTGGTCTCCATTCCGAAGGTGAGAATCACCAATATCAGCGCCACGTAGGCGTACATATTTGTTATGATGCCATATCCGCCAGAGGCTGCAGAGAGCTGGGCTGTATAGAGTGGCACCAGCAGGTAGTTAAGAAACCTGCCTATGATACTCGAAAGGCCGTAGATGACCGTATCCTTTGCTATTGCCTGAAGTTTTCCCATATCTTATCCGAAGAACATATATGCTATTGCTATCGCTGCGATGATACCTGCGAGGTCTGCAAGTAGTCCACAGGTCACAGCATGACGAGTCTTTGCTATTCCTACGCTGCCGAAATAAACTGCGAGGATGTAGAAGGTGGTGTCTGTAGAGCCTTGGAAGATACAGCTCAGACGTCCGATAAACGAGTCAGCGCCGTATGTAGTCATCGCATCCACCATCATTCCTCGAGCTCCACTACCTGATAGAGGCTTCATCAGAGCCGTTGGCAGAGCACCTACGAAGTCGGAATTGCCTCCACAGGCCTCTACGCCCCATCTGATGACATCGATAAGCATATCCATCGCACCTGAGGCACGAAAAACGCCGATACCAACGAGGATTGCCACCAGATACGGGATAATCCTCACTGCTGTCTGGAATCCCTCCTTTGCGCCCTCGATAAAGGCATCGTAGACATTTACCTTCTTCCTCAGGCCAGCTGCTATAAAGGCGATGATGATTGTCATCAGCATGATGTTGGCTGAAGTTGTGCTCACCTTGTTCATCAGTATGGAGTCGAGCTGTCCGAAGCCCCAGATGATGCCTGCCACAACGAGAGCGGCACCTCCAAGGGTGAGCAGCATCGTGCGATTAAGCAGGTTGATCTTCTGAAAGAGGCTTGTTATGATGATGCCTGCGAGAGTCGAGAAGAACGTAGCGAGCAGGATAGGGATGAAGATGTCTGTAGGCTGGGCGGCACCCATCTGAGAGCGATACACCATAATAGATATAGGTATCAGGGTCAGGCCGGATGTGTTCAGCACGAGGAACATAATCATAGGATTGGTGGCTGTGACCTTAAGATCCTCAGCCTTTTCCTCGCTTATGGCGCCATTGTCTCTTTGATTTTTTATTTCTTCATTTTTTATCTCGTTCAGCTGCTCCATAGCCTTAAGTCCAAGAGGAGTGGCAGCATTATCCAATCCGAGCATATTGGCTGCGATATTCATGAAGATAGAGCCTGTAACGGGGTGGCCCTTGGGGATATCAGGGAAGAGTTTGGTGAAAACAGGACTCAGAATCCTTGCCAACACATTCACCACGCCTCCTTTTTCACCTATCTTCATTATGCCGAGCCAGAGGGCCAACACTCCTGTAAGACCCAAGGATATCTCAAATGCCGTCTTCGACGATGAGAAAGTGGAGTCCATCATTGCAGGGAAGACTTCAAAGTCTCCCCAGAACACTAATTTCACCAGCGCAATCACAAACGCTACGATGAAAAACGCTACCCAGATATAATTCAGTACCATACAGCGTGCAAAGGTACAAAACTTTTCTGAATTACGCAACATTAAGCCTAAAAACCCTCTCGTTAGCCAGTTTTTGCGCTCTGGGCAGGCCGCAAATTATACGAGCCGTAATCTCATTGCCCTCGACATTACGGCTCGTTACCCTTGAGATTACGTCTCGTCCGCCTTTAAACAAAAAAGAGCGGCTACATTCGCAGCCGCTCCCAAGAATTTTAGTCTTATTTAAAGTATCTGATGAATCAATTACTTTGGCCAAACAAGTGAAGAGTTTCCAGCAACCCATTGAGTAAATGTTGTAACTTCATCCTTAATGCTTACGCGCTCATTTCTCCATGTATATGTTGTAGGAACAGCAAACTTTGCTGCAGGACCACCGGTAGTTGCATCTATTGTACACCAAATATTATTCTTCTTAACCTGAATCTTGATCTCTTTTACTCCAGCATTGGTGGTGATAGCCCATGGCAATGTGAACTCTGGGCATGTCAGACCATCAAGACTCTTTGCTTTTACACCAGGTTTATTTGAATTTGTACCATTTGTATTAATCATCATACCTGAGCAAGACTTGCCTGGGTTAGCGCTCTGGAAAAGATCATGTACTTCTGACCAATGTGCATCATTGTCATCTGCAGGGGCTTGAACTTTTGCTATACGCAGAGGAAGTGTACCACCAGCTGCTCTGATAACTACCTTTGGAGTGCTTCCGAAGTATACGTCAAATACGATATCATTGAAGTCGAAGTCTGTATCGTCACCACCAGTTGCGTTAAGGTCCTCAGCCATTACACGGAGATCACCATCTGAAGTAACGATTGTTGGAGGTGTGTATCCATGATAGCAGTCGCCAGCATCAATTGTTGATGTAATAGGGCATGGATCATTATGATGCTTGAATCCAACGGTTGTATCGAAATAATAGTGTGGCTGATCGGCAGGATTGTTCTGAGTATCAAAAGCTTGTGGGAAATGCTTGTCTGCATCTACATAAATCTTCCCGAAATAGTTCATGCGCCATCTGAATGCTGACGAGTATGCAATTTCACCTGCCTTAATGATAGAAGCTGTTGAACCCGTACCGTGGAAACCTGTCTCAGGGTTAAAGCTACTTGAGGTAAGCTTATTAACAACCCAAAGTAGAGAGTTCTCCTTCATCCACATGTCACCTTCGGCTGTCAATACAAAATAGTCAGTTTTTACAGAGGCATTTGCCATAATAACAAATTCATTGTGTGTGGTGCCAGCCATTGTAAATGTTCCTGTTGTACCTTCTGCATCAGCAGCAATAGTCAACTTACAGTTATTATAAACCTTGCCTGCATTATTGAGGGTAAAGTCACCTGAATTATAGGCGCCTTTGTTTAACCACTCAGCGCTTGAATTATTAATCGTTGTTCCACCATGAATGGTTGCTGTACATTCATCGTCATTAAGGAATTTGCTACCTGCGGCCATTTCTAAAGAACCTGCTTCTAAAGTACCCGAATTAACAAATTCTGCATTGATATTGTGAAGATCTAGCTTCTCTGTAACTTTTACTGTTCCATCATTATAAAGAAGACCATAGTTGTTTGCTGTTGTTATATTAGTTGCTTCGATGGTTCTTCCTGCAGCATTATAGACTATAGCATTCTCGTTCTCCATATGCAATGTGCTAACTTTTTCAAATGTGCCATCATTCCATAGAGTAGAGTTCTTGTCAACCTGAATTCTTTCAGTAATTGAAATAGTTCCATTGTTGTTAATAACTTGGCAGCCATTAAAGAAAGATACTTTTTTACCCGTAATCTGGCTGTTTCTGCTCATATATAATCCTGACTGTGAACCAGCAAAGGAGATTGATCCATCCCAGGTTGTTGCTTTTGACATATCCAAAATAGCACCCTCTGCAAGAATGACTTTCGTATTCTGATTTAAGCTGGTAAGTGTGAGAGTTTTACCTTCTGTTACAACAATAACAGAACCTGCATCAGTATTTGTGCCAAAGGTAATGTTATCAACAACGTAAATTGTAAGTTTTGCATTATCCTTTATGCTGGTGTTACCTGTGCTTAGGTAAACTGTTGGTGTAGCTTCGTTAGTCCAATTATTCCAATCTATAGTATTAGCTGCAGGAATACCACTATCTTTATCTGTAACCGCACTAGCTGTAGTTAAATATCCTTCTATAGAAATAGTGGGCTGCTTTGCGGTAATAGTAGCTTTGCTTGTAAAACTCGGATTAGCTGGCTGACTATATTTTGGTGTTACTGGTTTAAGTGTATAATCAACAGCACGTGTAAGAGCACGAGCGCCTGAGGTATTGCCGAAACCCCAATCCTGATTAGGTGAGATAGTTCCTCCAACATAGTTCAAGAAAGCTGCCTCATAGGTTTTTGCAATCTTTGTTGCCTCAAGATCATTAATCTCTTCTTGAGTCATAGGTGTCAAGTCTTTAGAACAACTTGTGAAACCTGCGCACATTGCGAGCGCTGCGATTCCTGTCATCAAATACTTTTTCATACTTTTCAAAAGCTTTTTAATTAATTTTTTGGTTTATATTATATTATTATTTTCTCCAATCTACTTCTGACACTTTCAGATTCGTGGGCAAAATTACAATTATTATCGCTAAAAAACAAGAGTTTTGTGGTTAATAAAAGTTAATCGATTTGAAAACGTTTGCGAATTGGTCTGATTTGGGCATAAATGCAGCTAGATTGCATAGAATTGATATTTATATGCATCCATTACCTACTTGTTATTGCAAATGCTACAAATATAAAGGGCAGCTACTCACGCAGCCGCCCTCCATCAAGAAAGTATTTGATGTTTAAAAGAATTTAATCGTGCCTTGTACAGGCTCACTCTGTTCTGTATTCTGTTCCTCGGGCATGATATCGCCAGTGGCCTGAGAATTGATGCTGTCCAGAATCTCCCGAGTGCGCTTATATGTAGGTGTAGACTCAACTGCTGAGATAACATCATCATTGTCGAGATCCTCAAGACGGAAGAGATAAATGTTAGGACGACGCTTGTAGCGTTTTGCTGTGCTGTCGCCTCCATAATAGCGGTTTCTGCGATCCTGTCGCTCTACAGCCTTTGCCTGCTCCTCAGCAATACGGTTGATATCGTCCTGAGTATGTTTCTTCATACGAGCATCCATACCATCCACACTCTCAAGACCAAATCCTGTTGCAAGGATAGTTACCTTCACCTTCTTGCCAAGCTCTGGATCAGTAGCCAATCCCCATTTGATCTCGAAGTCGTTGCCGAACTTAGCCATGAAGTCGTTCACATCGTTCATCTCCTCCATCATCAGTGACTGCTGTCCGTCCTTAGAACCTGCGAATGAGATAGAAAGCAGAATCTTCTTTGAGTTGAAAATGTCGTTATCGTTAAGCAATGGAGAATGGAGAGCATCCTCGATAGCTTTCTTTACACGTCCCTCACCTTCACCATATCCAGTAGACATGATTGCAACGCCTCCATCTTTCAGGACTGTCTTAACATCATTGAAGTCGAGGTTGATAAGTCCATGAACGGTGATAATCTCTGCGATAGACTTAGCAGCCACAGACAGAGTGTCATCAGCTTTTGCGAATGCATCGAGCACAGAGAGCTCTGGATATATCTCGCGCAGGCGTTCATTATTAATAACAAGTAATGCATCGACATGCTTCTGCATCTCCTCTACACCATCGAGAGCCTGGTCTATCTTACGATCACCCTCGAAACGGAAAGGAATTGTTACGATACCAACGGTAAGTATGCCCATCTCCTTGGAAACTCGTGCGATAACAGGTGCAGCACCAGTACCGGTACCACCTCCCATACCTGCTGTGATGAAGGCCATGCGGGTGCCGTCGCTCAGCATCTGGGTGATATCCTGAAGGCTCTCCTCAGCTGCCTGACGGGCCTTCTCTGGCTTGTTTCCTGCTCCAAGACCTTCCTTACCCAGTTGCAGATGAACAGGTACGGGCGAGTCGTTAAGAGCCTGATTATCTGTGTTGCACAACACGAATGTAACATCGTGGATGCCTTCACGATACATGTGGTTTACTGCGTTGCCGCCACCACCTCCTACACCAATGACTTTTATTATGCTTTGATCCTTCTCCGGAGCTCCGAAGTCGAGGATATCGATATTCATGTTCTCTTCCATATTACAAACTTCTTACCTTCTTACTTTTTTACCTTTTTACCTTTTCTTCATTCCTCAGAGACGATGTCTTTACCAAACTCCTTGGCTTTCTTCATGAACTTGTTCCAGAAGCTGTTCTCTCTCTTCTCCTGCTTGATACGCTGGCGCTCTTTCTCTTCTTCTTCAAGACGCTGACGCTCAGCCTCTTCTTCCTGACGGCGTTTCTCTTCTTCAGCCTTCTGTTTTTCTGCCTCAGTACGGATAACACCAGCAGGGATCTCACTTGCCTGACGAGCCTGACGCTGATCATTGGTGGGGTGAGGAATCTCCTTTTTCTGATTACTGAAGAGATCGTTGTTTACCTCATCGCCAGCGCAGTTGATATCACCCTTAGCGAGAAGTCCAAGAAGGGTGTTCATCTTACCATCATGGGCCTTGATGTCCTCATTATTTGAATTGATGGTGTGGGTAACAAACTTGGCAATACGTATCTTATCAACGTGGGTGTGGTTCATGAAGGCTTTCTCAATATCCTTCATATTCGAGCCTCCACCAGTGAGGATGATACCACCAAGAAGCTTGTCGTAGTATTCTGATGGAATCTGATACCATACATTCTCGATGATCTCCTCCAGACGTCCCTCGACAATCTCGATAAACTTGCGGCTCTCAACCTGACGCTCAGCATCGATGGAGTATTTCAGATTGTTGTCGATATCATTATTGTCAGTAAAAGCTGATGCGTACTTCAATTTCATCTTCTCTGCATCGCTTTCTTCAATCTGGAGTGTTGCGAGATCCTTGGTGATGTTGTTGCCGCCAAGAGGAATGACAGCGAGGTGGCGAAGGATATTCTTACTATAAACGCTGACAGTTGTGGTATCGGCACCTAAGTCGACAAGCGCACATCCAGAGCGCTTCTCTGCCTCTGTGAGTACGCTGTCAGCAAGTGCAAGTGGGGCCAGATACATCTCGGCAACGTTGATACCTGCTGTCTCGAAACACTTGTTAAGGTTACGATAGAAGGCTTTGCGCTCAAGGATGTTAAGGAAGTTTCCTTCAAGATGTGTGGCCTGAATGCCGACTGGGTCGAGCTGATACTGGCTGTCTACCTTATATTCCTGTACAGCGGCATCGAGGATTTCCTGATCTGGATACTTCATATTACGGTTGGAATCCATGAGTTCGATAACCATATCTTGTGTGATAATGGTTTCTGCTGGCAGATCCTTTGTTATTACATTCCTTACACTACGAATAGATTGTCCGCCTACACCTACATACACCTGAGTGATCTCAGTCTTAAGCTGGTTTTCCAACTTCTTGATGATGCTGGTGAGGCACTGAGCGGTTTTGTCGATATTGTAAACGACACCTTTGCGGATAAACGATGAAGAGTCCTCCTTTACTACTGCCAGCACATTGATGCTGCCATCGAGGTTCTTCTGGCCCGCGATACCCGTCATCTTTGATGAACCGAGTTCAATTGCTACGATAAATTCCTTTGCTGCCACCATATACTTACTATTTAACCTTTTTACCTTTTTACTTTTTTACCTTTTTACCTTTTTACTTTTCTTACATATAATCTGATTGTCAAACTCCACGCTGATATAGGAGTATTTGTTCCATCCTGCCTTGTTGAGGCCATACAGATAGAATTTGCGCATACGCTCCAGCTTCTTGCTTATGTTTACTGGAGCTCCAAGATAGATAATATGATCACCCACACGAGGTACTAATTCTACACTGCCATCAGAAAGGATATTAATTTGCTCAACCTGATTCTGCCAGAAGGAGTCGTGTATAATCTTGTTAGCCACCTTAACTAACTGCTTCTGGGCATATTTCTTGTTGATTGCTCCTGTGGCTATCACAATATCTGTTGCGAATCTGGAGGATGGAAGAATGTTACCATTGGTATCGACATAGTAGTTTTCGCAATTGTCGAGCATAACGTGGGCAACGGGTGTGCGTTGTTTAAGGTTTATGCACACATGTCCGCTCTGAGTCTTATAGCACTCAGCACTCTCCACAAATGGATTTTTTCTAAGAGTCTCCTCAATTGTACGTGCGTCGATGTCGTTCATCTGCTTTCCAAGAGGATACATCTTATTTATTTCAAGCAGGTGCTTTATCTCGTTGGCATTAAGGAAACCATCTGTCACGCCATCGTCAATGTCAATCTTCACCTCAGTGCATACCTTGGCTTTCTCAGCAGGTTTGTTGAATGCTGTGACTGCCAGTAAGAGATATGCCGCGATGACGATATCAAATACAATGATAAGTGAACGTTTCCAGTTAAATGACACGAAGCTTGTTATTTACGATTTAATATTTTCGTTATCGAAGGAACCTGAGCATCAAGGTCGCCAGCTCCAAGTACGATGAGTACCTCGAAGTCATGATTCTTTACATAGTCTAGCACCTGATCCTTCTGAATCATCTCTTTCTTGACACCTTCCTTGAGGTTGTCATAGATGAGTTTTGAGGTAACGCCCTCGATAGGTTCCTCTCGTGCAGGGTATATCTCTGTGAGAATCACCTCGTCGAGCTGGCTCAGTGCGTCTGCAAAATCCTTGTAGAAATCACGGGTGCGTGTGTAGAGGTGAGGCTGGAAGATAGCTGTGATATGCTTGTCCTTGTAGAGCTCACGTATGCTCTTTGCACTCTGATATATCTCCTTTGGATGATGTGCATAGTCGCTGAGGAAGACCAGTTTATCAGTCTTTATCTTAAAGTCGAAGCGACGATCAACACCTCCGTAGGTTTTCATTCCGTATTTTAATTCTTCTGCGTTACATCCGTTAAGCTGGGCCATCGCCATAGCGGCAATACCGTTTTCGATATTGATAGGGATAGGTTGACCTAGCTTTACATTCTTGATACTCTCGATAGGAGAGATGAAGTCAAATGTTATCTCACCATTCTTGATACGGATATTTTCTGCGTGAAAATCGCCTTCATTGAGACTGTAGTCGTAGCGACGTACACCATCCTGAAGGTTCTCCTTCATCTCAAGATCCCGATGGATAATGAGTGCGCCCCCTGGCTGTATCAGCTCTGTATAGTGACGGAAACTTTCAAGATAAGCATCTTTTGTTCCGTAGATGTCAAGATGATCTGGATCTGTAGATGTGATAACACTCATCCAAGGACGGAGCCAATGGAAACTGCGGTCAAACTCATCTGCTTCGATTACAACGAAGTCGGAGTCAGAGAGAATATAGTTCGTACCATAGTTCTTGGAGATTCCTCCCAAGAACGCATTACAGTCGAGATTACTCTGATGCATGATATGTGCACACATCGTAGATGTGGTGGTCTTTCCGTGGGTTCCAGCCACACAAAGTCCCTTGTGAGCCTGAGTCAGAGTGCCCAGAACCTGTGCTCGTTTCTGTATTTCGAAACCGTTCTCACGGAAGTAACACAATTCTTTGTGTTCTTCAGGAATGGCTGGGGTATATATTACCAGACAAGATTCTTTTCTCTTGCATGCATGAGGAATCTCATCCACATTCTCTTCGTAGTGGATAAGCATGCCCTCCTTCTCCAGTCTCTTGGTGAGCTCAGAGGGTGTCTTGTCATATCCGGCCACAACAAGGCCTTTCTTGATGAAGTAGCGGGCTATGGCACTCATACCGATGCCTCCGGCTCCTACGAAATATACAGCTTTTATATCTTTTGTATTCATTGTGCTAATTTGATAACTTCTTTTGCGATGATTTCTGCAGAATCAGGAAGAGCGAGCTTGAGAACATTCTCACTCAGCGACTTCAATTTGGCATCATCTTGTACTGTCTCTATGGCAAGCTTCAGCAGTATTGCTGGAGCTTCTGCATCCTTAACATATATTGCAGCGTCCTTATTAGCAAGGGCGAGAGCATTTTTTGTCTGATGGTCCTCTGCCACATTCGGGCTTGGAACAAGGATTACAGGTTTGCCGATAAGACAAAACTCTGAGATGCTACTTGCTCCTGCACGACTGATAACGAGGTCGGCAGCTTTATATGCAGCTCCCATATCGGTTATGAAATCAGTAACCTTAAGGTTGGGTATTGTCTCGTTCTTCAGCTGTTCGTTGATGCTGGTACTATAGTATTTGCCAGTCTGCCAAACGAATTGTATGTCACTGCTCTTAACCAAGTCAAGATGTTGGAGCACACTCTCATTGATGGTTCGTGCACCAAGGCTTCCGCCAACGAGCAGGATCGTCTTCTTTGCAGGATCAAGCCCAAGGCTGCGAACGGCATCCTCACGTGTGATGGTTGTCTCGAGCAATGTCTGACGAACAGGGTTGCCTGTAAGCATTATCTTGTCAGCAGGGAAGAAACGCTCCATTCCTTCATAAGCCACGCAAATTTTCGATGCACTCTTGGCAAGAGTCTTATTTGCCAATCCGGCATAACTGTTCTGTTCTTGGATAAGGGTGGGGATACTTAAGCTGTTTGCAGCACCGAGTGCAGCACTGCTGGCATAGCCTCCCACACCAACTGCCACCTGAGGACGGAACTGCTTCAGAATCTTCTTTGCAAGCCATTTGCTCTTCAGATAATCGATTGCGACACCAATATTGGCAGGTTTCCATAATGGTCGGAAGAATCCCCTGATGGGCAGACCTTTTATCTCGTATCCGGCAGCTGGTACACGTTGCATCTCCATGCGTCCCAAAGCTCCAACGAACAGAATCTTTGCATCAGGCCTCAATGACTTGATGGCATTGGCGATACTTACGGCTGGGAAGATATGACCTCCTGTGCCGCCTCCGCTGATGATGACTCTTAGCTCTTTATCCATACCTTTTTTTATTTATGGGGTGCAAAATTACAAATTATATTTCTTTTATAGCCATTTTCTGACCTCTTTTTTTTGCAGAACGGCTAACACTTAACATAGCTCCAATATAAATGCAGTTGATGATAGTTGAAGTTCCACCTCTGGATATCAGTGGCAGAGGCTGTCCGGTAACAGGAGCAATACCTACAGCCACGAGCATATTGAATGTTGCCTGTATCACCAGCATCAGTGCGAGTCCCATTACCAGAAAGGCTGGGAAGTTGTTTTCGCAACGGCTGGCTATACGTGCTGCTCGATATAGAAGGACTATATACAGGAACACGACGAAAGCAGCTCCAATAATACCTAACTCCTCGATGATGATCACGTAGATGAAGTCGCTGAAAGCCTGAGGGAGGAAGTCTCGTTCTACAGATTTTCCCGGGCCCTTTCCTATGATATTGCTTCCAACAATAGCGATGTTGGCATGAGCCACCTGAGCATCTTTGTCGAGATCATAATCTTCAGGAGCGACGTGCTTGGAATTGAGTTTCTTATCGATACGGTTCTTCCATGTGCCAAAGCGATGCAGGAAGGATGGACTCTTCTTGGTATCTTTCTTGACTTCACCATTGACAATGGCTTCTGTCTGTGTCTCGCTACTGCTGTTCTGGTCCATGCTTCCAAGCAAATATACTGATCCGATAAATAAGAATACTACTAACGCTGCACCTGCTGTGAGTTTGCCAAGCTGCACCATAGGAACCCTTCCTATAAACATCATCAGATAGATTACTGCGAAGATAAGTGCAGCAGTAGACAGGTTCTCTACTCCTATCAGCAGACAGAAAGGAATGACTACAATAAGAATATATTTGAATGCCCTCTTATCTGCTCCATCTTCCCGTTGGGTAGCACTGAGAATCTGTGCTGTTACTAGTACAAGGGTACCCTTTGCAATCTCCGATGGTTGGAACTTAAGTCCGAAAAGGCTTATCCAACGTCCTGCATCATTAGTCTTCTCACCAAAGAACAGAACCCATAATAGCATAATAACGGAGATGAGTAAGAGTGCTGGCGTTGCAAGTTTGAAGAATCTGCATGGTACATTCAGGATGAGGATGGCAGCAGCTACACCCACACCAATCTTCCATGTGTGTCCCCAGATGGGACCCAGATAGTTTTGGCTCTTGTACGTCAGCGTGCTGGAAGCCGAAAAGACTTCCACGATGCTGATGATGCACAAGAACATAAGCACCATCCAGATAACCTTGTCTCCCTTAAACAGATTCCCTATCTTCATATTCTAAATTACAGATTCCTGGCCAATTCCTTAAATTGCTCGCCTCTGTCTTCCATATTCTTGAAGAGGTCGAAGCTTGCACAACAAGGACTAAGCAGCACTGTCTCACCAGGCTGAGCCATATCATAACAAGCCTCTATACACTCCTTCATAGAGTGAGTATCTCTTACTGGTATCCCTAGGCTGTCGAAATTGTCGTGCAGTTTCTGATTGTCAGCTCCAAGATATACGATACCAGAACACTTCTCCTTAACCAGAGGCTTGATAGGATCATAGTCATTGCCCTTATCCTTGCCACCAATGATGAGAATAACCTTTGTCTTCATTGCCTCCAGAGCATACCAGCATGCATCGACGTTTGTGGCTTTAGAGTCGTTGATATACTGTACACCACGAACGGTGCAAACTTTCTCCAGGCGATGCTCTACACCAGGGAAGTCGCCCAGACATTTGCGTATCTCTTCTTTTTTGATACCTGCTATGTCAGCAGCGATACCAGCTGCAAGAGAATTGTAGATATTATGCTTTCCTGTAAGACTAAGCGACTCCTGTTCCATATTAAATGGCTCAGGTTTCTCAATCTTGTACTTCCCTTCTTCGATATAACCGATTACGCCTTTTTCTTTGAGTTCGGCAAATGGGTACTGGATGGCCTTGATGTCGTATTTTTCCAATTCTCTCTTGATGATAGGATCATCAGCCCAGTAGATGAAAGCATCCTGTGGAGTCTGGTTCTGGATGATACGCATCTTGGCATCTACATAGTTCTGCATCTCGAAACCATATCTGTCGAGGTGGTCAGGAGTGATGTTGAGCAGGATGGCTATGTTGGCACGGAAGTCGTACATGTTGTCTAGCTGGAAGGAACTGAGTTCTATGATATAGTACTCATGTGGTTCTTCTGCTACCTGCAAGGCGAGTGAGTTGCCAATGTTACCTGCCAATCCCACATCATAGCCCGCATCCTTGAAGATGTGGAAGATGAGAGATGTTGTTGTTGTCTTTCCGTTAGATCCTGTGATACAGATCATCTTGGAATTTGTATAACGTCCGGCAAACTCTATCTCGCTTATGATATGTATACCTTTTTCAATAGCCTTCTTAACCATTGGTGCGGTATCTGGGATGCCAGGACTCTTGATGATCTCGTCAGCATTGAGAATCTTCTCCTCAGTATGTTGTCCTTCTTCCCACTCTATATTATGGTCGTCGAGTAGCTTCTGATATTTTGCAGCTATCTTCGACATGTCGGAAACAAACACGTCGAAACCTTCTTTCTTTGCGAGAACGGCAGCACCAGCTCCGCTCTCTCCTGCTCCTAAAATAACTATTCTCTTCATATTTTTATCTCATCTTGAGGGTTATGATTGTCAGGGCTGCCAGAATGATACTTACGATCCAAAATCTGATTGTAATCTTTGACTCATGGAACGGACGATGAGGCCAGCCTTTAAGTATATATTTACTCGTAGCATCGAGTTGTGAATCGAGTTTGCGGAAAGTGTCATGAATAGGGGCAGCACGGAATACTCGTACCCTCTTTCCCTTTCTCTTCTGTATCTTGAACCATTGGGTCTGAATTATTACGCTGAGACTTTCTAAAAAGAATATGCCACACAGGATAGCAAGAAGAATTTCCTTATGAATAATAATAGCACAAACACCGATGATTCCGCCAATAGTAAGTGAGCCTGTATCGCCCATAAATACCTGAGCGGGGAAAGCATTGTACCAAAGGAATCCTATCATAGCTCCTACGAAAGCACATAAGAACACCACCAATTCCTCAGAGTGAGGAATGTACATTATGTCGAAATAAGATGCATATCCTATATGCGATGACACATAGGCAAGTATGCCCAATGCCACTCCTATTATCGCAGAGTTACCAGCACACATTCCGTCCATTCCATCGTTCAGATTTGCACCATTTGATACTCCTGTAACCACAAATATTGTTACGAACACAAAGAGTATCCAACCTGCTGCCACTTTATATTTTCCACAGAAAGACATAATATCGGAGTAGTTCAGATTGTGATTCTTTACAAATGGAATAGTTGTCTGTAATGACTTTACTGCTTCTTTCTTATGTTTTACAACAACCTCCTTATTCTGCTGAGGAGTATTAATATTTTCACGAACTACAACATCAGGGCTAAGCCAAAGAACAAGACCTACAATAAAGCCTATACTCACTTGACCTACAATCTTCCATTTTCCTTTCAATCCATCCTTATTTCGCTTGAAAATCTTGATGTAGTCGTCGAGGAAACCAAGAAATCCCAGCCATACGGTTGTAATAATCATCAGAATCAGATAGGTATTCCTAAGTCGTCCGAAAAGCAATACAGGAACGAGAATACTTACGATGATGATAATTCCTCCCATTGTGGGAACGCCTTTCTTCTCCACTCCAAATGGATCAATACTTGGATCACGCTCTGTCTCAAAAATCTTCCTGCGTTTCATCCATTTGATGAAGAACTCGCCAAACCAGGCAGAGATAATCAGTGAGAGAATAAGTGTAAGAAGTGAACGGAATGATATATAGGACCACATGTGTGAACCCGGAATATCAAACTGATCTAAGAATCTGAAGAAATAATATAACATAGCTCTCTTCTTTAATTTTTCTTTTTAATTACCAAAAATCTCTCTGACCACCTCTTTGTCATCGAAGTGGTGCTTTACTCCCTGTATCTCCTGATAGTCCTCATGACCTTTGCCGGCAATGAGAATCACATCACCTTTCTTTGCCATCATACAGGCTGTACGGATGGCCTCTTTTCTATCGACGATGCTTATTACCTTCTTCATCTGTTTCGCATCAAGACCTGCAAGCATATCGTTGATGATATCCTGCGGTTCCTCGAAACGAGGGTTGTCGGAGGTGATAATAACTCTGTCACTCTGTTTTACAGCCTCCTGCGCCATCAATGGACGCTTACCCTTATCGCGATTTCCTCCAGCTCCGCAAACGGTGATTACACTGCCTTGACCATCAAGTACCTCATGAATGGCATTCAGCACATTCTCCAAGGCATCTGGGGTGTGAGCATAATCAACGATTGCTGTGTATCCCTCTGGAGAACGGATGGGTTCAAGACGGCCGTTGACACTCTTAAGTGTACTCATAATAACAAGTATATCCTCTGGTTTTTTACCAAGCATCACAGCTGCTCCATATACAGCCAAAAGATTACTTACGTTGAACTTACCTATGAACTGTACTCCTACTTCATGACCGTCGATTTCGAGATACATACCTTCAAAATGGCATTCGATAATCTTTGCCTTGAAATCTGCCATACTACGAGTAGAGTATGTCTTTACGGTAGCCTTCGAATTCTGCACCATGAACATACCATTTTTATCATCAACGTTGGTAATAGCAAAAGCGTCCTTATCCAGACCATCAAAGAAGGCTTTTTTGGCATCACGATAGTTCTCGAAGGTCCCGTGATAGTCGAGATGGTCTCGGGTGAGATTTGTAAACAGACCGCCTTTGAACTTGAGTCCTCCAATACGTTTCTGGGCAATGGCATGACTGCTACACTCCATGAATGCGTATTCACATCCTGCATCCACCATCTTTGACAGAAGACGATTCAGTTCGATGGGATCTGGTGTCGTATGGTCTGCAGCAATCGGTTCACCTTCAATATAGTTACATACTGTGGAGAGCAGCCCACACTTGTGTCCGAACTTACGGAACATATTATATAATAAGGTGGCGATAGTCGTCTTCCCGTTAGTACCTGTTACTCCTACCAGCTTTAGTTTTGTAGAAGGATTACCATAAAACTGAGTGGCAACTTCTCCTACCCAGTCCTCCGTTGATTCTACAGCAATATAAGTTACTCCTGGCACTCGTGTATTTGGGAAATATTCACATAAAACAGCCGTTGCCCCTTGCTCAATGGCTTTTGGTATGAACTTATGGCCATCTGTCTGTGTACCAGGTATTGCCACGAAGAGATGTCCTTCCTCAATACGACGTGAGTCGATGTTGACACCTGTAATCTCTTTGTCAATGTCACCGAGGATGTTTAATACCTCTACATTTTTAAGTAACTCACTTAGCTTCATATTATTTAACTTTTTATTCCATATATAATTCGCAGGCCATTCCTTGTTTTATGGAGGTGCCACTGTATATACTTTGTGACTTAACCTTACCTCGGCCTTTTATTATGGCTTTTACGCCACGGCTCTCCAACAGATATACGGCATCACGTGCTCCCATTCCTGTAAGGTCGGGGATGATATTGCGCTGTGTACTTATCTGTGTAAGTTGTACATTCTTAGCTTGGGGAACTGCTGTGCCCCATACAGGGTTGCCGTTGGCATACGATCCGTCCCAATTTACATTGGTCTTTACTCCAAGATGACCTAATACATAGTCTGCAGCCATAATGTTCCCGTTCTTGACGTCTGGTATAAACCTTGACGTGGTGTCTCGGGCGTCTTCTACACTGAGTTTAAGGTTTTGAGCCATAACACCTTCTGCAATATGATGGAATACAACTCCACTCATACCACCACCAGAAGCAGGGAGTCCTGATTTCTTAAGACAAACAATGCATGAATATCTTGGATTGTCTGCAGGGAAGTAACCTGCAAATGACAACCAATATCTTGTCGTTCCAGAATGATAACCTCCATATTGGTCAGCAACCTGAGCCGTTCCTGTCTTTCCTGCAACTTTGAATGACTTTGACCCAGCCTTCTTTCCAAGTCCCTGACTTACCACATGCTCTAGAATCGTCTGCATGGTCTTGATGGCTTTTGGCTTGGCAATCTGTTCTTTGAGAACTACTGGTTCATATTCCTTTATTACCTGTCCGTCTTTAACCAACTGCTTAACGAAACGGGGCTGCATCATCTTACCGTCATTGGCGATCGCATTATAGAATGCAATAGTATTAATAGGAGCAATCTGAGTCTCGTATCCTATACTCATCCAAGGCAGGGTCGTCTTACTCCAATACTTTGAGCGGTCTGTGGTCTTGGTGTCTGGCATACGGATTGAAGGTGTATGATAACCCATAAGAGGCAACTTCAGGTCTTCGTGGATACCAACGCGGTAGAGACCTTCAACATATTTCTTGGGATTGCTGCCATAGTATTTGTCGATGACGTAGCTTACACCAATATTCGAACTCACTTCAAGGGCACGTGCCACATTTATATCCTGATAGCCGCCACGACGCCAGTTGTGATCTTTCATCGGACGACCATGCATCTCCATGACACCACTGCCAGTATGGATTACAAAACTGGTATCGACCACTCCGTCGTCTAGGGCTACGAGGAATGATGCAACTTTGAATACTGATCCTGGTTCACAACGGTAACTGATAGCATTGTTTACCATCTCGTAATACTCACCATCACCGCCACGAGTCATGTTGACAATAGCCTTTACATCACCAGTCTTAACCTCCATCAGGATTGCCACTCCCATCTCACCATTGATCTCCTTGAGTTCCTCAATAACGGCTCTCTCTGCCAGGTCTTGCATGCCAACATCAATAGTTGTTATGATGTCGCATCCGTCGACAGGATTCAAGACGGGAATGTCCAGATATTTCTGAAGAACCTTACGGCGATGCATCAATCCGTTGGTGCCTCGTAGCTCCTTGTCAAATGCAAGCTCAAGGCCATTCTTGGCACTGTCAATCTCACCAAAGAGATCTCCAATGGTTCGTCTTGCAAGTGTGGTGAATGGCTTTCGTCTGGCGTTGAATTCCTCCCAATGGAATCCGCCAACTCCAGGACGTTCACAGAAGATAGGCAGTTTTCGCACTTCACAGAAAGTATTATAGTCTACACGACGGGGCCAGATAGCCCAGTGACGAGCACCGACAGTACCATTCTTCATCACCTTTTTCTTACCTTCAAGAAGATGAGTCTTAAACTCTTCTGCTGATCTTGAAGGGAATATCTGGTTGAGTTCATGACAAATGGTGTCGATATTCTCTTGCCATAGCGAGTCTCGTTTGTGATTCCCTACGGAGTCAGTTGCACCAGCTTGGAAATCAATAAAGAGCTTGTATTCTGGAATACTGCTGGCCATCAGCTGCCCGTCACAGCTTAAGATATTACCACGATTAGGCTTCACGCTTACACTGTCGCGCTTCAGACGTGATGCAACCTGAGTCCAGTAGTCTTTCTTTATGGTCATGATGTACATGGCCTTGCCAATGATGGCAAAACCGATAAGCGTTAGTACAACGGCAATAGCGAAGTACCTTGGCATGACCTTATCTGTACTGAACTTACTCACTTCTTATTACTCCTCTATATTTATAATATAAGGTGGCTGGTCTGCAATATGCAGCAAGCTGTCCTTATTGTTCTTTAATGCATCGAGCACGTGGCTCTCACGACATTTCTCTGTCAAAGTGCTCGAACTTGACAATGCCTTGTATTTTGCATCGAGCAGTTCTTTTTCCATTTTGTCGATGGCAATCATATCCTGCTGACACTGATATCTGAAGGCTACATATATTATGGTGAACAAAACGACGAGCACAATGAGCCAAATCTGGCTACGGACCATTTCTGCTGTGAGGAAGTCTCCACCGAGAATGGTACGAAGGTTCACAGTAGATGACAGCTTCGGATCTTCCTCCTTAGCTGTGTCCTTGATTTTCTGGATGGTCTTCTTAGCCTGTTCTTTTATCTCAGCAGCTTCTTCCTTGATGCTGGCAGGCTCTTCAACCTTCTCTTGTTCTTGTTTTATCTCGTTCTCGTCCATGACTTATATTTTTTCCGCAATTCTTAACTTTGCGCTACGGCTGCGAGGGTTACTTTCCTGTTCTGACTCGTCAGGCACCACAATCTTGTTGTTAACGGCCCTGAAAGGAGCTTCAATGCGACCGAAAAAATCTTGATTCACCTTACCCTCGGCATTTCCTGCCTTGATGAAATTCTTAACTATACGGTCTTCCAACGAGTGGTATGTTATCACTGACAGACGTCCGCCTTCTTTTAGAAGATCCTGGGCTCCGTTGAGCATATCCTTTAGGGCATCCATCTCGTGGTTTACCTCAATACGGAGAGCCTGAAACAGTTTGGCCATCTCTTTCTTCTCCCTTTCTTTTGCGAAGAGACCTGTCGTGGCGTTAAGCAAATCGCCAGTTGTCTCAACCCTTTTCGACTGTCTTGACTTTACAATGGCAGAAGCAATTCTACGGGCATTCTTCAGTTCACCGTAAATATACAGGATGTCTGCAATCTGTTCCTCGCTGTAATTGTTGAGGATGTCTGCAGCTGTCTGACCTGCCCTTTTGTTCATCCGCATATCAAGAGGTGCCTCGTAGCGGAATGAAAAGCCTCTGTTCTCATCGTCTAAGTGATGACTTGAAACACCCAGGTCTGCCAATAGTCCGTCGATCTTGTCAACTTCATAATATCTCATCCAGTTCTTGATATATCTAAAGTTGCTCCTGACAAACGTAAATCTATCATCGTTGACGATGTTTTTTTCGGCATCTGCATCCTGGTCAAAGCTGTAAAGATGCCCTTTTTTACCCAGTCGTGTCAATATCTCCTTGCTATGACCTCCACCACCGAAGGTTACATCTATATAAACACCGTCGGGCTTGATGTCAAGCCCGTCGACGCTCTCCTTAAGGAGTACTGGAACGTGATATGTTTCAGCCGTTTTTATCATAAAGCGTCGTTGGTATTCATGATGTTTTCTAGTTCGGCTCCAAACTCTTCGTCTGTCTTAAGCGACTCTTTCAGATGTTGTGGAGACCATATCTCTATCGTGTCGTCTACTCCGATAAACTGAAGGTCTTGCTCTAGGGCTCCAGCCCGTTGCAGACGTTTGGATATCAGGAATCGTCCATTGCCGTCAAGTGATACCACTTCAGCCTCTGAAACGAACTGTCTTAATATCTGCTGATGAGCAGGCTTCCATTGCTTCAGCTGTGATTTCAAAAGATCAACCCTTTGGTTCCATACGCTTTCAGGGTAGAGTACCAGACATTGCTGGAAAATGTCTTTTCTCAATACCAGATTTTCCTCGCCTGATGCCTGAAGCACCTTGCGGAAAACTGCTGGTAGGAAAGCTCTTCCCTTAGCATCTGTTTTTGCCTCTATGTTACCTAAAAAGCGCATACGTACATATTCTTAAAAGAATTCGGCAACAAAGTTATGCAATTTCTCCCCATTTTCTCCCACTTTTATGGATTAATTCCCCACCATTTAGTATTTTTAACTTTTGAAGTCGTCTTTTGCTATCTGTGGTTTTGCATCTAAAGGGTTGCTCTAATGATAACAAAATCTAATATATGACATTCGAATAATAGCTAATATTTAAAAAATACAATCCTTTTGAAAGTTTTTTCTCTATTTTTGCTCATATTTGAAAGATTTGTGCTATTTTTGCAGCTTGTTAGCATAATGTTCAAATGGCAACTGTAACAGAGAAGACTATAGACATCGATGTCATCCTAAAGGATAAAATGGGTCCTAAGGCGAAGTTTGTGCCTGGGATTCTCGTTAGTTGGCTGAAGCGTATCATCCATCAAGACCAGGTAAATGCGTTCCTTTGGGAGAATCGTGACAAGACGGGTGTAGAATGGCTTGAAGAGTGTGTCAGATATTTGGATATGACGCTTGAAATAGAAGGGAAGGATAATCTTCCAGATCCTAACGACGGGCGACTCTATACTTTTGTTAGTAATCATCCTCTTGGAGGTGAAGATGGGGTCGCCTTGGGAGCAATCATAGGACGTCATTACAATGGGAAATTCCGTTATCTTGTGAATGACCTCCTGATGAATCTGCCAGGTCTTGCTCCTGTTTGTATTCCTATAAATAAGACTGGTGGTCAAAGCCGTAATTTTCCTGCAATGGTGAAGGCGGGATTTGAGAGTGATAATCACATGCTGATGTTTCCTGCGGGCCTTTGTTCAAGAAAGCACAAAGGTGAGATAAAGGATATTCCTTGGTCTAAGACGTTTATTTCGAAGAGTGTAGAGTACCATCGTGATATTGTTCCCATTCATTTTGGTGGTCAGAATTCTAGCTTCTTCTACAGGTTAGCAAACTTCAGCGACAGGTGTCTTCCTTTCAATCTCGCAATGATGTTCCTTGTCGATGAAATGTATAAAAACGTGCATAAAACCTTCCGTGTGGCAATCGGTAAACCCATCCCTTGGCAGACGTTTGATAAGAGTCGAAATGCCATTGACTGGGCTCAATACGTAAGAGAGAAAATATATACCCTATAATTGAATCCCAAACTTCTCCTTGTAAAAATGGAAAAAGAAATTATTCAACCAATCGAGAAAAGTATTCTTAAGAGTGAGTTGACCCCCGAACTCCAACTTAGGATGACAAACAAGAGCAATAATGAGATTTATGTCATTACGGCCCACAATGCTCCTAATGTCATGAAGGAGATAGGCAGGTTGCGTGAAATAGCTTTTCGTGAGGCTGGCGGTGGCACCGGAAAGGAGATGGATATCGATGAATTCGACATTTCTGATAATTGTTATAAGCAATTAATCGTTTGGAATCCGGAGGCAGAGGAGATTATTGGGGGGTACCGTTATATCTTGGGTACGGATTGGGAATACGATGAAAAGGGACAGCCAATTTTGGCTACAAGCCATATGTTCCATTTTTCTGAGAAGTTCATTAAGGAGTATGCGCCTTATACCATAGAATTGGGACGGTCGTTTGTTTCTCTTCCATATCAGTCTTCGCGAATGGGAGCTAAAAGTCTTTTTGCGCTGGATAATCTTTGGGATGGACTGGGAGCATTGACTGTTATCAAACCAAATGTGAAATATTTCTTTGGAAAGATGACGATGTATCCGTCATATATCCGTAAGGGACGCGATATGATATTGTATTTTCTGAAGAAACATTTTGATGACAAGGAACACTTGATTATCCCGATGAAACCGCTGGAATTGGAGTCTGATCCTGCCGAATTTGATGCTCTTTTCTGTGAAGACGACTTTAGGGGTGATTATAGAATATTGAATCGTGAAATACGCAAATTAGGATATAATATACCTCCTCTTGTAAATGCATATATGAGTCTTTCGCCAACGATGAAACTCTTTGGTACTGCAATAAACTATGGTTTTGGCGATGTAGAGGAGACGGGTATACTTATCGCAGTTGACGAGATTCTTGAAGATAAACGAGTACGACATATAGACTCGTTTATACAGGATCATCCTGAAGCAATGAAGATTACCAGTGGTGCAAACAAGGTTATCTATAAGGAGCGTAAAGACTAACTAATCCTCATTCAGACAATCGGTAGCGATATCCCGCAAATCTTCTGATATACATCCAGGGCATATACGTCTGTCATACCGCTGATGTAGTCGATGACTGCCATCAGACGTGTTTCAAGACTTGGAGAGTCTATGTCGTATTGACTGCTTACCCTGCTTATCAGTTGCTTGGAGTAGAAACGTTCTGGATGACGTGCTGCCTCGATGAAATGGGTCATTAGTGTCTCCATTATCTTATAACCGGAGAGTTCCACATCTAATACAGGACGACTCTTGTAAATTCGTTTAGTAGACAGTGATGCACAGTCTTTATAGGCTTTGCAAGGTACTGCTGAGATGTGGTCAATCAACGAGCCTTCAAAGGTTCCGTTAAGTATGTCTTCTTCGTTATTACAAAAGACCTTAACGCATTCACTTTCAAGAAGTCCGATGACACAGGCACGCATATATACAATTTTTTCGTTGTTGTCAGTAAGGCCTTCTTCTACGATTCTTTTCAGGATGCTCTGGCGAATGTCATCTCCAAAGAAATTTAGCATGATATTTGCCGTTTCTTCGTATGAAAGAATCTTTAATTTATGAGCATCCTCTAAATCCATTATCTCGTAACAGATATCATCAGCGGCTTCAACAAGGTAAACGAGCGGATGACGTGCGTAACGCAATGGCTCTCCTGGCTCTGAAATGCAAATTATCCCCAATTCATCGGCGATTTTGCGAAAGATATCCTTCTCTTCATGGAAGAAACCGAACTTTCCCTTTTTGCTTGGTGCTGACGAAGAATACGGATATTTGACGATGCTGGCGAGCATGGAATAAGTCATTACAAAACCTCCGGCTCTTCGACCTTTGAACTGATGTGTCAGCAGACGGAATGCATTGGCGTTTCCTTCGAAATGGGTGATGTCATCCCAGAAGTGGTGACTAACCTCACGTTGAAGGTCGCTTCCTGGACCTTCGGTAAAGAATGTCTGCATGGCTTTTTCTCCACTGTGTCCGAATGGTGGATTGCCCATGTCGTGTGCAAGACATGCTGTAGCGACAATCTGTCCTATTTCAGTAAATAGAGTATCTTTGAGTTCTGGATGCAGCTTGGAAAGGTTGCGGGCCACATCATCGCCTAATGACATTCCTACACTTGACACTTCAAGGGAGTGAGTAAGACGATTATGTACAAAGACACTGCCAGGAAGTGGGAAAACCTGTGTTTTGTTCTGAAGACGACGGAATGGAGCAGAGAAAATTAGACGATCATAGTCTCTTTTAAACTCTGTTCTGTCGTCATGGCGCTTGGGATGTCTGTCCTCTTGCCCAAGGCGTTTGTTTGAAATTAGTTGTTGCCAATTCATCATAATTGAGTGCAAAAGTACTAATTTGACCACAGATTTCTGCCTTTTTTACTAAAAAAATGTATTAATCTGTGTTAATCTGTCTCTTCTGTGCATAAAAATGATTAATTTTGCACACTGTTAAAATGTAATTTTAAAGTATGTTGAAGATAAAAGTCGTAAATAAGGGCCATCAACCTCTTCCACAATATGCTACAGCTCAGAGTGCCGGAATGGATCTAAGAGCCAATCTCGATGCTCCTGTGACATTAAAACCACTTGAGCGTCGACTGATTCCTACTGGACTGCATATCGCATTGCCAGTGGGTTACGAAGCTCAGGTCCGTCCACGTAGCGGTCTTGCTCTTAAGAAAGGAATAACTGTACTCAATACCCCAGGTACTATTGATGCCGATTATCGTGGAGAGATAGGTGTTGTTCTTATTAACCTGTCGCAAGACGAGTTCGTGGTTGAGGATGGCGAGCGTATTGCACAGATGGTAATAGCACGTCATGAGCAGGGTGACTTTGAAGAGGTCGAGGTACTTGATGAGACAGAACGAGGTGAAGGTGGTTACGGCCATACAGGTGTAAAGTGAGAAAGAATATCTATAGGGAAACGGTGCTTATGTGGAGCATGGCTCTGATGGTGGTAATCATCGGCCTTTCTTCATGTGCAGCAGGATTAGTAGGAGGCATGGTAGGTGGATGGGCTGCTTACAATAAAAACAAACTGGCAGCCTCACAAAGCCAAGAAAAGGTTGTCCCTAAGCTTTCCCCAGAGGATCAGCGTCTTTACGACCATTATTTCCTTGATGCGATGGTTGAGCGTCAGAAAGGTAATAGTGATGCTGCTTTCGACTTGTTGCGTCATTGCCTTGATATTAATCCTAATGCTGCAGAGGCATATTATTATCTTGCTCAGTATTATAGTGCTTTGAAGGATAATGATACCTCCATAGCCTATTTCCAGAAAGCCTCCGCTTTGGCTCCTCATAATGAAACATATCTTGAGACATTAGCTCAAGTGTATGTGCGCCAGCAGAATTTTCAGGGGGCCATCAGCGCTATTGAACGTCTGTATGACAGGAATAAGGACCGTGAGGATTTGCTTGAGATGCTGTTTCAGCTGTATCAGCAGGTTCAGGATTATCCTCAAGCCATAGGTGTTCTCGAACGTATAGAGAAAATAGATGGCAAAAACGAGCGTATCTCTGTTGCAAAGAGTGAAGTCTATACTCGCATGAACAATGGCAAGGCGGCTATTGCCGAGATGGCCGAACTGGCTCGACAATACCCTAACGATCTTAATTATCTCGCAATGTATGGCGAGAGTCTGATGATGAATGGTGAACAGAAGAAGGCATTGGAGATATACGACAAGATACTGAAAGAGGAACCGGACAACAACAGGGTACTGATGTCGTTGCGCACATACCATCAGGCGATGGAGAACTCAGAGGTTGCAGATTCCTTGACTCTTCGTGTGCTGTTGGGAAAGAATACAAGCCAGGAAGAGAAGGTACACCTCATTCGTCAGGTTATTGGGGCCAACGAGAGAGCTGGTGGTGACAGTACAGAGGTGCTTGGACTGTTCCGTCGGGTGATGGATGCTGATACCACTGATGTTGATATCCCTCTGCTTTGCGCCACATACATGGATCTTAAGAAGATGCCTGCTGACAGCATAAAGCCAGTTCTGAACCACATTCTGGATCTTGCTCCCGACAATTCCGCTGCCCGTCTTCACCTTGTGGGATATGCATGGGCTGACGGAGATAAAGACAGAGTGATAGAGCTTTGTCAGACTGCCCGTCAGTATAATCCTGATGATATGGCTTTTTATTACTATCAGGGAATAGCCTATTACCAGCGTGACAGCTTGGATCAGGCTTTGTCTACTTTCCAGAATGGTGTCAGTGTGATCAAGGAGGACAGTAATCCGGACATCGTGTCTGATTTCTATGAGGTGATGGGTGAGATCCTTCATAAGAAAGACCGTGTCACAGAGGCTTTTGCCGCTTATGACTCATGCCTGCAGTGGAAACCAGATAATATTCCTTGTCTTAACAATTACGCTTATTATCTTAGCCTGCGTAACGAGCAGTTGGATCGTGCAGAGCTGATGAGTCATAAGACTATCAAGGCAGAACCGAAGAATGCTACTTATCTCGATACCTATGCATGGATACTCTTCATGCAACAGAGATATACGGAGTCAAAGATTTATATTGATCAGGCACTTCAGAACTTGGATACTGTAGTTGTCAATGGTGATACGATAAGCAATTCTGCAATCTTTGAGCATGCCGGAGATATCTATTGGCACTGTGATAACCATGATAAAGCTCTTTCCTTCTGGGAGGATGCCCTTAAAGGCGATAGTGAGAATAAGGTACTCATAAGAAAAATCAAACTTAAAAAATATCTTAAAGAATGAAACCATCAAGTATTTTGAAGATTGCCGTACTGGCAATGCCGTTATTGTTATCTTCTTGTATCTTCCACAAGAAGGCTGTTAAGGAAGAGGCACCCCAACCTTTGACTGCAGAAGAACTGCAGAATAAGAATTTTGTGGACCGGGTGCAGGACAATGTGCAGACAGCACGTTTTATTACCTCAAAGGTAAAGTTCTCAGTTGAAGTAGGTGCTCAGAAACTTACTCTTACAGGAAACCTCAAGATGAAGCGTGATGACGTTATCCGTTTGCAGCTGATGGCCTTTGGGTTTGTTGAGGCAGGACGTATTGAGATGACAAAGGATTATGTGCTTATCATGGACCGTATCAACAAACAGTATCTGAAGGCTCCATGGATGCAGATTGATTTCCTTCGTAACAGTGGACTGAACTTCAGCTCTATGCAGTCTCTTTTCTGGAATGAGTTGTTCAAGCCAAACCCAGTGATTGTAGGTAAGAAGGCTGTTGCTGACACTACAGCAACATTCTCTACTATCGAAAGTGGCGACGACATGATCATCCAGCTTAATGAAGGTAAGATGGATTACAGCTGGCTCGTTGGTCGTAATGATGCCTTGATCAAGATGGCTAATATCCAGTATAAGGATCGTTTCAATTCTGATAATAATGCTCAGCTGAATTGGGACTATGATAAGTTTGAGATTTTCTCTAGTAAAAAGTTCCCGATGAAGCATGCCATCAGCCTTACAACAGCGAAGAAAGATGTGAAACTGGGTATGACCCTTAATTACATTGGCAGTGATACTGAGTGGGAGACACGTACAGAAGTGTCTAACAAATATCGTGAGGTGACTGTCGACGAGATCCTGCGTCGTTTTATGTCGCTTTAATTCTATAGGTAATAGTGAGTAATAAGATAAAAAGATTGTTTTGGAGGAATTATATGGTGATAGTGCTTATGGCACTATTCACCTTTTATTGTTCACTATTCACAACCACAGCCGTAGCCCAAAAGAGGACTACGACAAAAACAGTCTCCAAGAAGCGGCCTGCTAAAAAGGCTGCTTCTAAGGCGACGGGTAAGAAACAGCCTGTAAAGAAGCAACAGGCAAAAAAGACACAGCCCAAGCAGCCTGCTGTTACTGTTAAGGGGCTCCAGAATCAGCGTCAGCAGTTGCAGAAGCAGATGAAGGAGCAGGAGCGTAGACTCCGTCAGAATGAGAAGGATGTTAAGGCCCGGCTTCAGAATCTGATGATTATCAATACGGAAATCAGCGATAAACGTAAGACTATCGATACTATCCGTCGTGATATCGTAACCCTCGATGGTAACATCCAGACATTGAGTCTTCAGCTGAGTAATCTCGAGAGGGAACTGGCTGACCGTCAGGACAGATTCAAGAAATCTGTGAGATACATGCATCGCAATCGAGGAATACATAATCAGCTTATGTTCATCTTCAGTGCGAAGAATTTCTCTCAGATGTACCGTCGTATGCGTTTTATGCGTGAGTATGCCGTCTATCAGCGTGCTCAGGGTGAGGCGGTGAAATCGATGCAGGCTCAGGTGGAAGAGGCGATGGGTGAACTCTCTTCTTCAAAGAAACAGAAAAACGCCCTTCTTGTAAGGGATGAGCAGGAGAAGAGGGCTCTTGAAGGCAAACAGGCGGAACAGCAGAGTGTGGTAAACTCACTTCAGAAGCAACAAAAGACTATTCAAAGCATTCTTGAACAGCAGCGTAGGAAAGATGCTGCCCTTAATGCTCAGATTGATAAGATGATTGCTGAGGAGATTGCCCGTGCTAAGGCTCGTGCTGAGGCAGAGCGAAAGAGAGCTGCCGCTGAGGAGGCTCGTAAGAAACGTGAGGCTGAGCTTGCCAAGAAGAAAGCTGAGGCAGAGGCTGCTGCCAGAGAGAATGCTCGTCGTATTGCTGAGGCTAAAGCCAGGGAAGAGAAAGCTAAGGCTGAGGCTCGTGCTGCTGCCAGGAAGTCTGAACGAGAGAAGGCTGCTGCTGAGAAGGCTGCCCGTGATGCAGAGAATGAACGTAGGGCTGCAGAGCGGAAAGCAGAGGAAGAGAAGAGAGCTCACGAGAGGCAAATGGCTGCCGCTAAGAGGAAATCAGAAGAAGAATGGTCTGTCTCTTCTGAGGACCGTCGCTTGAGTGGTAACTTTGAGAGTAATAAAGGTAAGTTCCCTATGCCTATCACAGGACCTTATAAGATTGTTAATACTCAGGGACAGAACCGTGTTGAGGGTCTGAAGGGTACTACGATAAGAGAGTTGCGAGGTATAGAACTGAAAGGACAGCCCGGTGCACAGGTACGTTGTATATTTGATGGTGAGGTGAGTGGCGTAGCACGCTATGGCGATGCTGTGATTATAATTGTTCGACACGGAATGTTCTTCTCTGTGTATAGTGACCTGAGCTCTGCCAGCGTTACTCGTGGACAGAAGGTAAGTGCACGCCAGAACTTAGGAGCCGTGAATCGTGAGGGTACGATGAAGTTTGAGCTCCGTCGCATCTCTGGAGCTCCGGTTAACCCTCTTGCGTGGTTGGCAAGATGATTCTACAAACTGATATCTGAAAGCAGATTTACGTACGTCTCTATTGCGTTTCCTATCTCGGAGATGCGGATATACTCATTAGCAGAGTGACTGCGAGAAGACTTTCCTGGACCTAGCTTGACTGAAGTGAACGGCATCAGTGCCTGATCGCTAAGCGTAGGACTTCCGAATGGTCTCATACCCATAGCCTTACATTTCTTAATCAGTGGGTGTGACTCAGTGATAGATGATGAGTGCAGACGGAAAGAACGGGCCTCAAGTCTGCATTTCTTCATCTTCTTACGAAGGAATTCAAACACAAACTCGTTCTGATAGTATTCGTTGGTACGTATATCGATCACGAAGTGCAGTGAGTCTGGGATTACATTATGTTGGGTTCCGGCCTCAACAACTGTTACTGTCATCTTCGTCTCTCCAAGAAGGGGACTGACCTTACGGAACCTGTAATCTCTCAGCCATACAAGGTCGTCGAGGGCCTCATATATGGCATTCACACCCTCGTTTCTTGCTGCGTGGCCGGAAACTCCATCTGCATATCCATCAATCACCATAAGTCCCTTCTCTGCTATTGCCGGCTGCATGCCTGTGGGCTCTCCTACGATAGCGACATCAATATTTGGTAACCTTGACAATACTCGGCTGAATCCATTGCTGCCAGAGACCTCTTCCTCGGCTGATGCCACCCATAGGATGTTATAATTACGTGGTTTGTTGAGCATGATACGGTATGTCTGTAAAAGGGAAACCAGACCTCCGCCACAATCGTTGGAACCAAGACCATAGAGAATGTCTCCTTCTTGCGATGCCTTATAAGGATCACGAGTCCAGGTGCTGACAGGTTTTACTGTATCGATATGAGCATTGAGCATTATCGTAGGACGATCGTTCTGCCAGTCAGGGCAACCTACCCACATATTATTTGCCTCTCTGCCATAGGGTAATTGCCACTTATCGAGATAAGATGCCAGTAGATTGGCTGCATTCTCTTCGTTCCTACTTACCGAAGGTGTCTCGATAAGAGCCTTCAGCAATTCAACAGCATCACTCAAAAACTGATTCATATGTTCCATACGACCGAATATTTCTGCAAAGATAGTACAAAATGAATGAATAACAAAAGGAAACTTTGATTTTTTTCTCTTTGCACAAAAAAAGATGCCACAACTCTCGCGAGCAGTGGCATCAAAAAGCCTATGTTTAACTAAAAATCCTTTTCTCTAAAAGAAATTTTCAGCCTTTCGGCTAAAAATTTGAAAGTTTAAAAGGGAGCTTCACAGCGACCTCCTGTTATCCAGTTGAAAACTTTCTCTTACCAATAACTAAAAACCTAAAACTATAAATATTACTACTAACCTAAAACAATCTATTAACCTTTTGACGTTGCAAAGGTACAACGAAAATCCAAATTTCACAAGACTTTTTGTGTATTAAGTGTATTTTTGCCCTTTATTCTTGATATAAATCAAGGTATTGTGTGCGAAAACACTAAATATTTATCCTTTTTTCTTTGATTTTTGCAAAACTTCTATTACCTTTGCGTGCGAAATATAATAATGTATAGAAGATGAAGAAATTAATGGCTATTGTCATCGTCCTGCTCGTTGCAGTATTGATGACATTGACTAAGCCCGACGAGCAAAAACATAAGGACGCGATGATGTCGGCTATCAAGGAGTTTGTTGATCAGGAGGCTCAGGACAGAGGCTTCAAGGATAACGTTCTTACCAAACTTGGAAAGAATGTTGTAAATGCTGCCATTAAGACCGCCCTGAATTCAAAACTTAAGTTCAACGATTATCTGATTTTGAATACATCTTATGTTAAGCTTGATGGTGAAAATCAGCTTTTGTCGTTGGGCGCTTTCGGACATGTCTTTACCTTTGATAAGGATATGCTGAAGGAGAAGCTTGAGGAGGCGACAAAGACCAAGGAGGTTGAGATGCTCCAGAAAGAGGCTGCCAAGGATGAGGCAAAGGCCCTTAAAAAACAACTGAAGGAGGAGCGTAAACGCCAGAAGAAATTGGAAAAGGAGGCTAAGAAGAAGGCAAAACAGGCTGCTAAAGAAGCCAAGCGTAAGGCTAAGGAAGCCGAGAAAGAGGCAAAGCGAAGGGCGAAGGAGGCTGCTAAGGCCGCAAAGGAAGCTGCCAAGGATTGAAATAATTATAGGAGAATAGGTGCGAGTACTGATAGTAAATACCAGCGAGCGAACAGGTGGTGCGGCTGTTGCGGCCAACCGCCTGATGATGGCACTTAATAATAATGGTGTCAAGGCAAAGATGCTTGTTCGTGACAAGGAGAGTGATTCTCTCACAGTCGTAGGGTTGCCAAAGTCGCAAATGCTCAACTGGCATTTCCTCTGGGAGCGCCTCGTGATATTCTTCCATTGCAGGTTCTCTCGTAAGCATCTTTTTGAGATAGACCTCGCAAATTCAGGTTCTGATATCACTAAGCTTCGTGAGTTTCAGGAGGCTGATGTCATCCACCTGCATTGGATTAATCAGGGAATGCTCTCACTTAGTGGTATCCGTAAGATACTGAAAAGTGGAAAACCTGTTGTGTGGACCATGCATGACATCTGGCCCGCAACGGCCATCTGCCATCTCACACTAAATTGCCGTAACTTCACCACCCATTGCCATAATTGCAGGCTGTTGCCTGGCAAAGGCTCTTCAAGCGACCTATCCACCAGCGTATGGCGTAAGAAAGAGAAGATGCTTGAAGATAGTTCCATTTATTTCGTAACCTGTAGCCATTGGCTCGAACAAGAGGCGAAGGCGAGTGCCCTGCTCAGAGGACAGAAAATTGTCAGCATCCCCAATCCTATCGATACTCATATATACCGTAGTGGCGACAAACAGACTGCCCGGAAGAATCTTGGTCTGCCAGAGGATAAGCGACTGATATTATTTGTCTCCCAACGTGTCACCAACAAGAACAAGGGCATGGACTACCTCATTGATGCTTGTCGCCAACTGAAGGATTATGAATTGGTGATCTTGGGTGGACATGCCGAGGAGGTGGTTGACCAGCTACCCTTAAAGGCACATCCTTTAGGCTATGTCAACGATGAGCGTCGTATCGTGGAGATCTATCAGGCGGTGGATGTGTTTGTACTGCCTTCGCTCTCAGAGAACCTGCCTAACACCATAATGGAGGCAATGGCATGTGGTGTGCCTTGCGTAGGTTTCAAGGTAGGTGGAATCCCGGAAGAGATCGATCATAAGCGTAATGGCTACGTAGCAGAATATCGCGACTCCGACGATCTGGCAAGAGGCATCCGTTGGATACTGTCTGAGGCTGACTATGATCAGCTCTCTCAGGAGGCTGTACGTAAGGTTGCCCATAGCTATTCTCAACAGAGTGTGGCTATCAGTTACCTCGATGTGTATCATCAGGCAATGGCTTTCAAGCATTATAATCTATGATTAAGATTACCTACGTCACCATAACATTCAATGCTGCTGCTGTTCTGAGACGTACTCTCGATAGTGTGCTCTCGCAGGATTATCCTGAGATAACCCATCTTATCATCGATGGTGCTTCTACTGATGATACCATGAAGATTGTCGATGACTATATTGAGCGTTCTAACGCTGCTGATAACGGCCATCGTATTCATGTAACCTCAGAACCTGACAAGGGTATCTATGACGCTATGAACAAAGGTCTCCGGAGTGTTGATGGCGATTATGTCTGTTTCCTCAACGCTGGCGACTTCCTCCCTTCGCCTGATACTGTCAGTCAGCTTATTACAGCGGTAGCACGCTCCAGCTCTGCTGGCTTGCTACCAGAGGGACGCAAGAACTCTCCACTCTCCACTCTCCACTCTCAACTTCCCTCCGTTCTCTATGGCGATACTGATATCGTCGATTCCAACGGCAATTTCCTTCATCATCGTCGTCTCGCACCTCCAGAGAATCTCACTTGGAAATCATTCCGTAATGGCATGCTCGTCTGTCATCAGGCTTTTTATGCCCGTACTGACTTCGCTATTGCTACTCCATATAATCAGGAATATCGTTATTCTGCTGATGTCGACTGGTGCATACGTATCATGAAAGCAGCTGCAAAGGAGAATGTGCCGATGCTAAACCTCCACATGGTGGTGGCCAACTATACCCAGGAGGGACAGACAACACTCCATCACCGTGAGTCGCTCAAAGAGCGTTACAGGGTAATGGAGTGTCATTATGGCCGAGTGCAGACATTTTTCATGCACTGCTGGTTCATTATTCGTGCTGTCCTGAAATCTTAGCGATACTTGTTGAATTCCCTTAGTGCAGGCAGGGCTTTGCCTGTATGGTTATCAAACAATCCTCTGTTTACCCAACAGTCAGTGACGTTATTGCCAACGGCATTCTCCTCAGGATACCACCAGAAAAGGCCAATGACGTTATGGTGACGCTTAAGCTCTGTTACCAGCTCTGAGGTGAACTGTGTCTGACCTTCGATGCTGATAGGGTAGTACTCAGAATACTGCTCTGGTGTGGCCCATCTGTCATTCTCGTGTGAATAGTAGGCTGCCGTCTCTACGATCATTACAGGCTTCTCAGGGAAGAGCCATGCGAGGCGCTCGAGATTCTTGCCAAGATTGGGTATCGACTTATGCCACATGGGATAGTAGCTGAGGCCGATGATATCGTAGTCTACATGGCGACGTCGCAGCTGTTGGTAGTAGTTACGGGTTACATCCCAATCACCAGCCTTCTCTGTATGGATGATGATCTGTGACTTCGGGCATATTTCCCTGCATGCCTTTGCTCCTGCCTTAAGGAAGTCGCAGAGCGTATCCCATCGCTTAGACATGCTCTTTTCGTCTGGGGACGCATCTTTCGGGTAGAGCTGACCTGTAGGCCAGAGCATGCCGTTGGTAATCTCATTGCCCACCTGAATCATCTCTGGCGTGATGCCAGCACGTTTAAGAGCCATCAGCGAGGCTTTGGTGTGGGCATAAACGCTATCTGCAAGCTGACGGGCATCGGTTTTTTCCCAGGCTTTTGGGGTAAATTGTTTGCCAGGATCTGCCCAAGTGTCGCTGTAATGGAAGTCGAGCATCACCTGAAGGCCTGCTTTCTTAGCCTGGCGACAGAGGCGAGTGACGTATTTCAGATCCTGACATACTCCCTCGCCCTTATGTTGCTCTGGGGCGTTCTCCGGATTGACGAACAGACGTACTCGGATCATGTTCCAGCCCTGCTTCTTAAGCCAAGGCAGCAGTGATACTTGCCGTCCGTAATAATCCTTATATATTGTGCCTTGTTCCTCGTACGAAGGTAGAAGCGATACATCACCACCTAAGTAACGCTGAGCGTTGCCTGTCAGCCACAGACAACAGAAAATGACTGTAACAAATAGCCCTCTCATCCGATCACTTAAGTATTACCTTCTTCTTATTAACGATATAAATACCCTTAGGCAGATTCTCCAGCTTGCCATCCGTGCGAACGAGACGCCCATCGAGGCTGTAAACATTCCCGTTGCCGATAGCATCAGTGATCACAGGACTAATAGCTGTGTACACAGCTGTTACATCGTTTACTAAGTGCTTTTCACCTTCCTTTGATGTGGAAATCTCAAAGAACTTGTCTGTGGTGACATTTGTTACATCGACGGTTTGTGGACTGCCTGTACCGGTGCTGAATACGAAGCTTACTGCATCGTAGTCCTCATTTATTGTGTAGGTCTGTGTATACCATGTCTTGCCTCCCACTTCTGTGGTGTTTGTTATTTGGTCGCCAGGCCAGTTTCCGTTCTTTGGACCATGACTATCATCGCCACCCCATGTCCAGAAGTTTACTCTGTTCCAGTTCACCTGATCGACATTCACTCTAATGGTTATGGTATATTTATCGAAATCGCTGGGTTTAAATGTCGGATATGTGATACTCTCAGGGGTGATACCGCTGACGTAATAAGCGTAGTGGTAGCCACTGATGGTTTTCTTCCATTCTGTCCCTGCAGGCTGATAGCTGTCAGCCTTAGTGCCTACAACACAGAGCAATTTGCCTTTGCTGCCAGTCGTCTCTACTGCATAGTAGTCCTTATTGGATGCTATGTTTTTTGTTTCACTGGTGTTGGTGATGCCCACAGCCTTGCGCACTGCCACCATATTGGCGATCTCCTGCTTATAGTCTTTCCAGTGTTTAAGAAATACGCATGGGGTTCCTGGCATAGCCAGCATGAAGGCATTGGCAGCAATGGTATCTTTACGTATCGGGTCTTGATCAGCGTTAGACCGTTTCTCTGTGTCGTGGTTTTCCACGAAGGTAACGGCATACTGACGATAGTTGGCGTCTGACATGATACTTGATGCAGACAGCAAGGTGAAGTCTGGATCCTGTTTCCAGTTTTTGCTGTTATTATCATTATTACTGCCTCTGAGTGCATTACGAACAGTATATCGGAAAGGGAAGTCAAAAGCGGCACTTTGAATCTTTCCATCTACTTTTGTTCCATTGATCCAGTTTTTTACGGTTGTGGCGTTACCGTCCCAGTATTCTCCTACAGAGTAATTAACACCGGCAGAGCTGTTATAAAGACCAGTGAAGGAGGCGCTGTAGCCTTTAACCATGTCATAACGGAATCCCGTATACCCCAGATCATTAAGTAAGAAGTCGAGATAAGCCTTGACATTCTTCTGTACATTCTCGCTTTTGTGGTCCAGGTCGCGCATGCCGCCCCAGCCTTCTCCTGTATCATCGTTTTTACTGAGACTGTAGCCGTTCTTGTCGGCCCATTTTTTTGTTTCTCCACCGTCATCGTTGGCGCAGATGTCTGTAGATGTCAGTTCGTAGGTGACACCATTATATGTCTCCTTAGGGAAGTCCACCCAGTTGCTTACATTCTTGCGGTGATTTATCACCACGTCGGCAATGGTGCTGATGCCCTTTTGCTTGAAAGTCTTGATCATTGAGCGTAGGTCTGCCTCACTCCCAAAACTGCTGTTCTGGTTAAACCAGTATAGGTCATCATAGCCCATAGATGTGCCACCGCTGTTTCCACTCTGGGGTACCCATATCAGGTCGAAGGTTGTGGCCAGTTCGTCTGCTTGCTTTTCCAAGCGTGTCCACTGAGTATCATTGAAGGAATCCCAGAAAAATCCTTGTAGCATTACTCCGTCATAATTTGATGGCCAGCCTTGTGCTGAGAGTGAGATGGCTGTGATGAGGGCGATAAAAGTTGCGTAAAGTCTTTGCATAAGCTATATAATTTTGATTGTTGATACTGGTGCAAAAGTATATAAAAATATGATTTGTTGTACTCCAAAGGGCTATATTAGTGCAAGTTACGTTGTGCAAACGTTTGTCTTTTGCAAGAATTAACATGAAGTTACGCTCCAAATATCAGATTGTTTTGTAACTTTGCACCATAAAAATGAATATCTTTATGAAAAAACTATTGTGGACATTGGTTATAGTGGTGGCTGTTTTTGTGATAGCGCTGGTTGGTGGTAGCTTTTATATGCTCGACTATTCGTTGGCACCTGATCCTAACAGAATGGATACTGATTCCTGTTATCAGCAGCAGTTCGAAGCCTATCCTGAGAGCAAGGAGTGGGTTGACAGCTTAAGGGGTATTGATGCCTTGCGAGATACATTCCTCACGATGCCTACGGGTGAGAGACATCATGCTTTCTATGTCAACAGAGGCAGCAGTCGAACAGCTATCGTTGTTCATGGTTGGCGTGACTGCGCCATCAAGTTCTTCTGGCTTGCCAGTATCTATGAGCATGAACTTGGCTATAATGTCGTCATGCCCGAGCTGCATGGCTGTGGTGAGAGTGAGGGAGAGGCCATCCAGATGGGCTGGAAAGACAGACTTGATGTGATGCAATGGATGAAGACTTTCCAAGCTGATACGATGGTGGTTCATGGTGTGTCGATGGGAGCTGCCACAACGATGATGTTGTCTGGCGAACAGATGCCCGAGGGTATCAAGGACCTGCGTTTTGTTGAGGATTGTGGCTATACCTGTGTATGGGATGAGTTTGCAGGACAGTTGAAAGAGCAGTTCGGATTGCCTGAGTTTCCTCTGATGCATTCCACCAGTCTGCTTTGTCGCCTCCGCTATGGCTGGAGTTTTGATGAGGCTTCGGCCTTAAAACAAGTAAGCAAGTGCCATTATCCTATGCTGTTCATTCATGGTGATGCCGACACTTTCGTGCCCTCGCAAATGGTCTATCCACTTTATGAGGCTAAGCCAGAGCCAAAACAGCTCTGGGTAGCCTCAGGTGCTGAGCATGCCTTGTCCTATAAGGAACACAAGACGGAATATATCAGCCTGATAAGGGCCTTTGTTGGTCGTTAACCCTTGAGTTTACTAATTGTAGACGTCATACCTATAAGCGTCATAAGCGTCACTGCGTCACAGCGTCTTTTTTAGAAAAACAGATATGCACGCAGAGACAATAGAGAATAATGGTTAATATTTATTAATTATTTAATATATTATATATAAGGTACGTATATTTTGAGTTTTGCGGGCGAAAAACGTGCATATTTACAAAAATCAAAAATGACGCAGTGACGCTGTGACGGTTTCGAGTATTCCAAATAAATACCATTTTTGACTTTACAAATTTTAACTAGAAGTTTTAAAACAAATATTTGTTATGGCGTGAAAATGTTCGTATCTTTGCAATGTCAAAAGAGGATGATTTTTTTGCGGCCTAGGCAGGGAGAAAATTTTTCCTGGTGCACGAGGGAATTTTTCCTGGGCAGAGCCAAAATTGAGAGCCCGAATGGCGACAAAGAAAATAATTAACAGTCTTTACGGCATTGATATGTAATTTCTAAAAAACTTAAAGAGGCTTAATATGATAGAACTTAAAAACGACCTGCTGACGGTCATCGTATCAGAGAAGGGAGCAGAGCTCCAGAGTATTAAGGACGCAAACGGTAAGGAATATCTTTGGCAGGCAGATCCGAAGTATTGGGGACGTCGCTCACCGATATTGTTTCCTATCGTTTGCAGTGTGAATAACGAGACTTATCGCGTAGATGGCAAGGAATATCACCTTCCACGTCATGGATTCGCTCGAGATGCTGAGTTTACGCTTATCTCCAAGAGCGACCGCAAGGTGACTCTGGCCCTGGAGTCGTCAGAGAAGACAAAGGAGCTATATCCATACGACTTTACGCTGTCGATTAGCTATGTGCTCGACGATAACAAGATTGGAGTGATTTGGCACGTGCATAACACAGACACTCGAGAGATACACTTCCAGATAGGAGGTCATCCGGCTTTCAACGTGCCCGACATGAAGCCAGGAGCTGATCAGCAAGGCCGTATCCGACTGGATAATGCCGACCCTATGGATGCTCTTCACAGCTATCCTGACAGCTCGCACGAGATGGACGAGGTGCCTTTCGTTGAGGCAGAGGACGGAATGATGGAGTTTTCAAACAATACATGGCGTAATGACTCTATCAAGGTGCATAAGTGCCAGTTGCATCGTGCTGAGCTGCTCAACAAGGCAGGCGTGGCTGAGGTGACAGTAGAGTTCCGTACGCCTGTTGTGGCTTTCTGGAGCCCTTACGGCAAGCAGGCGCCTTTCGTATGCATCGAGCCTTGGTATGGCATCGGAGACCCTCGTGGATTCGATGGTGAGTTCAAGGACAAGCCCCTGATGAATCATCTCCTGCCAGGAGCATCATTCATGTCGAAATATACGATTACTATAGGATAGATTTCAGTTAACAAAAAATTGGGTCAGGATCAATGTGCAATTACACGACTGTCCTGACCCCATGTGTACAAAAGCGGGCAGCTCGTAAAGGGCCGCCCGCTGATGATTATTCGATTGTCTGATTACTCTACTGTGCAGTAGATGTTGTCAGAGGTCTTACGAGTAGGATAGAGCTTGATAGTAGAACCTGCAACGGTGATGTTGTCACCGTTAGCAACCAGGTTATCAAGTGTCTTACCACCGAGGTTAATGTCCCAAGAGTTATTAGCAGTGAACTTCCAACCATTTGTATTAACCGTTGCACCTGTGATCTCCCAACAATAGTCTGTAGCATTCCAGGTCATCTGCTGAGCATTGTCAGCCTGATTCCATCCATTAAAGTCGCCAACGAGATTCATGTTAGTAATGAATGTAGCTTTCAGTGTGCAGGCAATCAGATCCATCTCAACGTAATATACACCTTCACCGGCAGTTGCATTAATGTTGTCTCCGCCATCGGCAAAGTCACCAGTGATACCTCCTGTGAATGAGCCGCTATTTAACTGAGATCCCCAGTCGCCAGCAATTTTCTGGAACTTGAATGCATTACCCCATCCATTTGGATCAGCGCAGTATAAGTAACCCGTATACTTGCCATCAAAGTTTTCACCAACCAGTTTCTGTTCAGCATTAGTCCAACCATCAGTAGCACCAATGAAGAATATGTACTTGTCAAAATTCAAAGGAGTAACTTCATAAGTCTGATCAAGCATGTTGAATGAAAGCTTGTAAGCTACAGCACCATCAGATGCAGGGAAGTTCCAAGCGCCACCATCGATGGCGAATCTGCCACTAAGGTCACCATTACCATCTTCTACAGCACATACAAAGCCCTTTGATCCCCAGAAATCATCGCTAGCAAATGCTGATGCAGGAGCAATCTTCATCCAGTTGTCAGCACGACTACCATCAGCATTCTTTGGAGCCGGAACAATACATGTGAAAACAGGATCATCATAAACATCGCCACCACCATTAGTGAGCTTGTATGTCATATTAGATGGATCCCAATTGGTGGTAGCACCAATATAATAGTATGCTTCCTCAATGTTTGGAGCTACAGGAGTAGCACTGATCTTGAATGGCTCAGAAACAAAGCGGTAGTTGTTGCTATTATCTTCATCTATAGGAGCACTGATGTTTGCTGTGATAACAGCCTCAATAGTTCTTTCTACAGGACGACGACCATAGGTAACCTCAATGTAGTTCTTAAGATCCTGAAAGGCCATTGTGCCGTCAGCATTCATATCGAATGATACCTGCTCGTCGAATGTTACCTTATATGTAGCTTCCTTGGCTTTTGGATCTGTTGAGGAAATAGGAGTAAGATTAGCAATCTTGATACGCTCCGTTCCTTCTGCAACATTTGCAAAATTGATATTCTCAACGGCTGTTGCTACAACGCTATTGTTACCAGCTGTGTATACAGCTTCCTGCTCATTCACCTTCTGGGCTGTCCAGTCGCCGAAGTCTTCGTTGCAGGAGGCCATTGCGAAAATGGCCATTCCTGCTAATAAATATGATTTAAACTTCATAGTTTCTTGACATTTAAATTATTCTTCTGTGATTTCGCTAAAGAAGTAAGCACCGGTGATATCATTGAAGAATACCTTATACTTACCTGCCAGAGCCTTGATGTTTGCACCATTCTGAGTTCCGATTCCGAATGGGAATGCGGCATTACCCCAGTTGTCATCCCATGCACCATCGGCAGCAAATTTAACTTCACTGTCAGCGCTGAGTGTAATCTCGGTTACCCAGTCGTGATTCTCACCACCAGCAATTGTCGTTACAGGAGTCATCTCATTACCGTCAACCTGGTTCCAACCATTATGGCTACCTGGGATGGTGATCTTTGAGAATACCTTAACATCCTTCTCATATGGAGTAATCTTCAGGGTATGCAACTCTGTATTTAACGTCAGAGTGTAGTGGCCGGCTGTAGTAATCTTGATATTGCCAGGATCATCACCGCCATCGCGATATACATGACCACCATCAACCTCATTACCTCCACACATTCCATAGTTCCAGTTACCGAATCCTGCAGGAGCGATAATCTTGAATTCACCAGCTGGGAAGTAACCAACGTACTCGATTATACCTAAACCTGTAGACTTGCTATATACTTCATCAGCCTTTACATACATGGTCATCATACCCTTACCAACCTGGTCTCTAGAGTTGCTCCAAGAGCCGTCAGCAATAATACCTCCAGTAAGTGCCCACAGTTCTGGTAATACCTCCTTAGTCTCAACGAAGAATGGTAGTACGTTGATAGCGACACTATTTGATGTAGTAAAAGTACGATTATCATCACTCTGAGCATTTACAAGCTTTGCTGTCATTCTGATATACAAAGGCATGCCCTTAGAACGCTCCTGGTCTGTAAATGCATCTAAGAAACCATCCATGTTCTCAACGCCTCTTAGAGTAAGCAGACCTTTATTTACATCGCTTGTCAAAACCTCATAGTTGAGAGATGTACTTGTTCCGTTGAGAGTGTATGTAGCATTCTCTGGGAAATTTGAATCTAATGATATCTGTGCACCATACTTAACGGCAGTTGGGAAACCGTAGTTAGGTGAAGACTTAGCCTTGATCTCAAACGATTTACTATTCTGCAAATCGATGGTCTGCTGTCCAATAACAGGAATCAGCATTTCAAGCTGCTGTGCCCCATTGTAGTCAATTGTCGGATTGTCATCGCGATCACTCTCACAGGAAGAGAAAGCAAAGACTCCAATCAACAGAGAGGCCAATATACTTAATTTCTTCATAATTGTTTTCGTTTAAACGTTAATCAACTTTGTTATTAGTCAGCATATCCAGGATTCTGCTTCATATTGCCGTTAGTGTTGAGCACGTTGACAGGAATTGGGAAGATGTTGAAGTTCTCACTGAAGCGAGCACCTTCCTTGTCGCCTCCCATCCATTCCCACTTGTAACCAATCTGGCCTCCGAACTTACCGAAGCGAATCAGAGTAGGACGGCGGATTGCCTCAAATGCGAACTCACGAGCCCACTCGTCACAAAGATCTTCGAGGTCGAATGCTGTTACTGCTGCTGCATTTGCGCGAGCACGGAGAGCATTGATCTTAGAAACACCGTCAGAAGTACAAGCACCATTGTTCATACGAGCATCAGCTTCTGCAGAAGTGAGGTATGCCTCAGCAACGCGAAGCATTGGGAAGTCTGTATCCATGAAACGGTCATCACTAGGAGAACCCGTCTTTGCATGAACGTTTAAGAACTTGATATATCCAAAGCCCTTTTCAAAGTCACCCTCATCACTCATAGACATCTTACGCTCTAAGGTGTAGAACAATGCGCGATCGTCTTTTGCATACTTTGCCACAACGAAAGGATTACCCTCGGGCACTTTTTCCTTCTCATCAAAGAACTTCATGGCAAATTGCTTTGTTGTACGGTTACCACCCCAAGCCTGAGTTGTTCCTACAGGATAGTTACCCTTAGCTGGGTCTGTCACCTTACTATTGATAGTTGAAGCCAAGATGAAGAGTGTACCGCCCCAAGACTGTGTCTGCTGACCATCGTAAAGAGCTGGAAGCAGAATTTCATCTTGTGCACCATTTGTATCATTATCACCCATGAACAAGAGCTGGAATGCACTATAGGTGCTTGTGCCAGTAGTGTTAAGATGATATGAAGATGCGATAACCTTATCAGCGTAAGTCTTTGCCTCCTGCCAACGAGCTGTGCCAGTGTAAACTGCAGAGTTAAGATAGAGGCGAGCCAAGAGCATATAACCAGCAACCTTGTCAGCACGTCCGTATTTTGCACGCTTATCGGCTAATACTTCGTTTGAACCGCCCTCGCCAACAATAGCTTTCAGTTCCTTCTCAATGAATTCGAAAACCTGTGAACGAGTAGATTGTGAAGACAAATCCTTAGAAATCTTCTCAACAATACTTACGTTTCCATAAAGGTCGAGCAGATAATAATAATGTAATGCACGCATGAAACGAGCCTCTGCACGCTGAGTCAGAACATTTGTGTCAGAAGAACCTTCAGTCTCTTCAAGATAGTGGTTGGCAAGTGTAATGCCGAAATACAGACGATAGTAGAGTGCCTGTGAAAGAGGATGAGCATCACTCCATGAGTTGTGGTTCAGCTCAGGAATACCAGGGTCACCCCAGATACATTTTGCCTCATCGGTAGACAACTCGTTAAGGTTCCACAGGTTACGAATCAATCCAGATGTTCCCTCATCAATATCATCGAGGTCTCCGTTGCCGTCAGGTCCTTTCTGGCCTGTTACCGAAAGGTTGGCGTACATCTTATTGAACAGCGCATCAAGATTAAGTGCCTGTTCCTGCTGTGGGTTGATGCTGTCCACGTGAAGATCACCTACACAAGATGTTAGGCCTAACGTAAACAGTGACAAAGCTGCAGCAGATAAAATATTTCTTAGTTTCATATTATTATTTCTTTTTAATCTAACGTTACTTCAGCTTTACTATTTAGAAGTTCAGGTTCAGACCCAAAACAGTAGTAAATGGACGGGGATAGAGGTTGTTATCAATACCTCCGTTAACCTCTGGGTCGAGGCCGTCGTATTTTGTTATAGTAAATATGTTCTGAGCTGTAACATAAGCACGTCCGCTAACACCATCAAGGTTGAATGAGTAGCCGAGAGTTACGTTGTCAAGCTTCAAGAATGATGCATTGCATACGAAGAAGTCGCTCATGAACATTTCGTTCAGATAGTTGCTCAAACCAAGCTCGTAACCAGCAACAGTTCTGTTTTCAAGATATTCATTACGGTTAAGTACCGCACGTCCGAAGTCAGAACGTGTGCTAAGAGCATTGTTGTAAACGTAGTTACCGAGGTTTGCACGCATGGTGAAACCAAGGTCCCACTTCTTGTATTGCAACTTGCTGCCGAAGCCCATTGTAACATCTGGTGCAGGCTTATAATAATAGTAACGGTCACCAGAATCAAGAACACCATTTCCGTTGCGGTCAACGAAGGTGTTTGTTAGAGGTTTACCATTAGTATCGTACACTTGCTGATAAACAAGGAAAGAATTAGCAGCCTTACCTACGGTGTGAGCCTGAATAGTATTACCTGTGCCACCAGAGATTCCTCCTACAGGGATGTAATAACCATCTGTACCACCAGTGGTTACAAGTTCATCAATTCTGTTCTTATTGTAAGTGAGGTTATAATTAACTTCCCAATTCCAGTTCTTTGTTTGAACAGGACGAACAATTGTTGAGAATTCGAAACCTGTGTTGTGAAGTGAACCTACGTTACTTGTTACTTTATTACGGAACTCACTACCTGGATCTGTATAAACAGAGTTGATCAGATCCTTGGTCTTACGATAGTAGTAATCGAAGTTAAGTTCCCAACGGTTATTGAAGAATGCGAGATCAATACCTGCGTTATATGTTGTGGTCTGCTCCCATGTCAAATCTGTATTACGAGAGTCTGGGCGGTAGGTTGAACCATCACCGAGAATTGGATAGAACGCATGATCGAGGTTTGGAGTATAGAGACGAATATAATATGTATCGCCAATACCCTCTTGCTGACCTGTAACACCCCATCCGAGGCGGATCTTAGCATCGCTGAGGAAGTTAACGTTCTTCAGGAAAGGCTCATCCTTGATCTTCCATGCGAAGGCTGCTGATGGGAAAATACCCCACTGCTGGTTTTTGCCTTGAGACTTATCCCAGTTGAATCGTGAAGAACCGTCAGCACGGAGTGTGAATGTGAGCAGATAACGGTCCATTAAACCATAGTTCAGACGTCCGAAGAATGAAACGAGGTAGTTTTCACTCTTGTACTTTGTTTCTGTTTCAGGAGCATTATATGTCGCACCTGGAGTATTTGGGTTTGTCATGGGATAATAGCCACAGCCATACCAATCTGTTGCAATGTGATAGTGCTGCCACTCATAACCAACCATTGCATCAAAATGGTGAATCTCCTTGAAGTCCTTCATATACTGGGCATACATAGAGAGCTGCATGTTATATGTGTCCTGAGTAGACCAGCCCTGATATCCATAGTAGTGCCATGCATTATTGTAGTTTGCAATGTGTGGATCGTAGTCCTGCTCAGACTTACCGGTAGAATAATCGATACCAGCGTTTACATGGAGATGAAGATCCTCAAATCCATGAACAGCATAGTCAGCTTCAATATTACCAATGAAAGTCTTTGAACGACCAGTGTCATTGTAGAGATTCAGCAGAGCTACAGGGTTAGGGGTACCGTTGTCATTAGGTTTATAAGGCCATGCAGAATCACCATACTCTGCTGTCTTGTACCACTGCGTATATCCTGCAAAACTCTTATCGTAAAGATCTAAACCACCCCAAACAGGTTTTGTTGGATCCATAGAAACAGCAGCACCAACAACACCACCATTATTATAACGAGTCTTAGCATACATACCCTTTCCGTTAATGTTGAACTTCAAGTGATCCTGAAGGAATGAAGGAGAAAGGCTTATGCTGGCTGTATAACGGTTGAACTTTGATGTCTTGATGATACCATTATTCTCTGTAACGCCTAAAGAAACACGATAAGGCATGTTCTTCATGGAGCCTGTAAGAGTGATGTTGTGGTCTGTAGAGATAGCTGTGCGATATATTTGGTCTTGCCAGTCTGTGTTTGCAAACTGCTGAACGCCATCGGCATCAATATATCCAAGACGCTTGAATTCATCACTGTCCTCTCCATACATATCTGTAATAATCTTCTTGTAGGTTGGACCATCAAGGGCTTCCATCTTATTTCTTCTCATAGAAATAGAAACGTTACCATTGTAGCTTACCTTTACGCCTTGTCCCTTTGCACCCTTCTTGGTTGTGATGATGATCACACCATTAGAAGCACGGCTACCATAAATTGCTGTAGCAGAAGCATCCTTTAGGACAGTAAACGACTCAATATCGTTAGGGTTAACCATAGACAGAGGGTTAGAAAGACCTTTAACACCATAATTGTCCATTGCCAGACCATCGATAACGATAAGAGGGTCGTTAGTAGCATTTAGTGAAGAACCTCCACGGATACGGATTGTAGCACCACCACCAGGAGCACCGTCGTTAGATGTAACATTAACACCTGCAATCTTACCTTGGATCATGTCCTGGGCATTAACCTGAAGACCGTGATTCTTTTCATCAGGCTTAATAGCTGTTACAGAACCAGTGAGGTCAGATTTCTTTGCTCGACCATAACCGATGACAACGATGTTCTCAAGAACTTGAGTGTCATCCTTTAAAGTCACTTCGAGATTAGGGGCAGCTTTCACAGTGGTGTTCTGATAACCCACGTATGAAATTGTGATGTCTGCACCTTGGTTTGCTTTCAGTACGAAATTACCGTCGAAATCAGTAATAGTGGCTGTTTGTGTTCCAACCACACGTACTGTCGCACCGATAATGGGTTCGCCTGTAGCATCTTTCACATGGCCTTTGACATCAATCTGAGCAAAGGCACCTACCGATAGGAACAAGCCTAACAAAAGGCCTAGCATCCTAAGCGGAAACTGAATGTTTACCTGCTTCATCATTACATTTAATTAGAGTTAATTCGTTATAATTATATTTCGTTTTGATCGCGATTTGGCGCAATTTCACGTTGCAAAATTACAATTCTTTCAAATACGTTATTCTTTTTTTTCTGTAAAAATGTAATTAGAGATATGCAAACGTTTGCATTGATATATGTCAACTTTATAAAAAAATAGTGAATAGTGAATTATTAAAAGTTGTATCTTTGCACAAGAAAACTAAAAACGGATGGAGAAGACAGCACCATTGACAATGAAGGATATCGCACGGGAATTCGGTGTTTCCGTTGCTACGGTGTCACGTGCCCTGAAGGATTCGCCACGTATCAGCGAAGAGCGCAGGAAGGCTATACAGGCGTACGCACGCGAACATAATTTTTATCCTAATGCACTGGGTGAGGCTCTGAGATACAGCAGGGTGATGCCCCAGAAGGTGATAGGAGTGATAGTGCCGGAACTGACCCACTATTATTTCTCTTCCATCCTTACCGGTATAGTGGAGGCAGCTGCTGCAAGGGGATTTAATGTGATGGTGGCGCTGAGTGACGAAAAATATGAGCGGGAGGCAAGGATATGCGAAAATTTCCATCGCTCGAAGGTGAGTGGTGTGATTGTGTCGCAGGCAAAGGATACTCGTAACTACGATCATTATCAGAAACTTATCGACGCAGGTATCCCCATCGTGTTTTATGACCGTATCTGTACAGGCGTGAACGCAAGCAGAGTGGTGGTGGATGACTATATGGGTGCTTATAATGCCGTTACTCATCTGATAGAGGCTGGTTGTGGGAGAATAGCTTTCTATGGCAGTCCGATGCAGCTGGAGATATCCAAAAACAGATATAATGGATATAAGGATGCGCTGCTGAAACATGGTATAGCTGTTGACGAGTCGATAGTAAGGATATGCGATAATCGTAGTGATGCAGAGGCGATTACGCCGGAGATGCTGGCTTTGGATCACAGGCCCGACGGTTTTTTCGCTGTTAACGATGATACTGCCATAGGAATACTCTATACAGTGAAAAAAACAGGGCTGAAGGTTCCAGAGGATATACAGATATGCGGTTTTACCAACGGACAGAGGGCTATAGCGTGTGATCCGATGCTTACCACCGTTGAGCAACGGGGTAGACTTGTTGGAGAAGAGGCAGCAGAGATACTGATGGATAAGGTGGAGGGTCTCTCGCCGATGGAGAAGGTTGAAAAAAGGGTGGTAAGGACGAGGCTGATAATACGAGGAACGACGAGATAAGCGCTACGCTAAAGAGCGCTACGCTAAATAAAAAATAATAAATAATAAATAAAAAATATATGAAGCTAAAACCTGATTTAAGTTTCTGGAAGTTATGGAATCTGAGTTTCGGATTCTTTGGTGTGCAAATAGCTTACGCACTGCAGTCGGCCAATATATCGAGAATATTCGCCACATTGGGTGCAGACCCTCACAATCTAAGCTATTTCTGGATTTTACCCCCACTGATGGGTATACTTGTGCAACCGATTGTCGGAACACTGAGTGACAAGACCTGGACACGTTTCGGACGTCGTATTCCATATCTGTTTGTCGGAGCAGCAGTGGCAGTGTTGGTAATGTGTCTGTTGCCCAACTCCGGTTCGTTAGGCCTGACCATCAGTGCTGCAATGATTTTCGGACTTATTGCCCTGATGTTCCTCGATACCAGTATCAATATGGCCATGCAGCCTTTTAAGATGCTGGTGGGTGATATGGTAAATGAGAAGCAGAAGGCAAAGGCTTACTCCATTCAGTCGTTCCTGTGCAATGCAGGAAGTGTGATGGGATATGTGTTCCCCTTTGTATTTACTTTTATCGGCATTAGCAACGTGGCAGAAAAGGGGGTTGTTCCCGATTCTGTCATCTGGTCATTCTATGTAGGAGCAGCTATTCTTATACTTTGCGTGATTTATACCACTTCGAAGGTTCGTGAGTGGAATCCTATGGAATATGCTGAGTATAATCCGGTATCGGATGAAAAGGAAGACAGTGCCAACTGGATCACATTGCTTAAAAATGCTCCTTCTACATTCTGGAAGGTAGGATTGGTGCAGTTCTTCAGTTGGGCAGCAATGCTTTATATGTGGAACTATACTACTGGTGCCATCGCTGAAGTAGTATGGAACACCACTGATCCTGCCAGCGAGGCATTCCAGGAGGCAGGCAACTGGGTGGGTATTCTGTTTGCTGTTCAGGCTGTGGGTTCTGTAATCTGGGCTGCATTGTTGCCCCAGTTTAAGAATACTAAGCTGGCATATTCGCTGAGTCTGATAATCGGAGCCATCGGCTTTATCCTCGTGCCTTATATCAGCGACCAGTATCTGCAGTTTATTCCATTCCTGATGATTGGTTGTGCCTGGGCTGCAATGTTGGCTATGCCGTTCACGTTTGTTACTAATGCTCTTCAGGGTTATGGTCATATGGGAGCTTACCTCGGCCTGTTTAATGGTACCATCTGTATACCTCAGATTGTTGCCGCAATATGTGGTGGAGCCGTTCTCTCGCTCGTAGGTCACCATCAGTCAACGATGATGATTGTTGCAGGAGTAAGCTTCCTCATTGCTTCGGCATGCGTGTTTGTGATAAAGAATAAATGATAAATAAATAATAAGGAGACGATCTATGAAACTACAGTTTAATATAGAGTACCAGACTACTTTCGGAGAAGAACTGGTGTTGAATGTCCTTAGTGGTGAGAAAACCTCGCATAAGGTAGAACAGCATAAGATGGCCACTTTGGATGGTCTTCACTGGAATTGTGAATTAACCAAGTCAGTAAAGACAAGTGCCTATATCGATTATTACTATAGTGTGCAGCGAGGTGATGAGGAAGCCCGACACGAATGGCTTGTAGAGCCTCACCGTCTGGAGTTTGCAGCTATTAGAGGCATACGTTACACTATATATGATCACTGGATTGATATCCCAGAGGATAGCTATATGTATTCTTCTGCGTTTACGGATTGTGTTTCTGCACGTAAGCGTGGAATGAGTGAACAGAAAGAGTTCGGTAAGACCGTTCGTCTGAAGGTTCGTGCTCCACAGCTTCGCAGTAATGAGCGTCTGGCAATCGTAGGAGGAGGTCCGGCTCTTGGCAACTGGGAGGCTCGTCACGCTATGGCTATGGTTGAGCATGATGCCAATGAGTGGGTCGTATCTCTCGATGCAGACAAGCTGCCACAGACCTTCGAATTCAAGTTCGTGGTGTTTGGTAATGGTGACCAGCCAGTATGGGAGAATGGTATGAACCGTACTGTCTCATTGCCAGAGATAGAGTTGGGTGAGGTTGTCGTTTACGAGTTGCCACAGGCATATTTCCCCGTTTATCCCTGGAAGGGAGCAGGAACTGTTATCCCCATCTTCTCATTACGTAGTGAGGGAAGCTTTGGTGTTGGTGACTTCGGCGATCTGAAGATGATGATCGAGTGGTGTGACAAGACTAAGCAGAGAGTTCTGCAGGTTCTACCCATCAACGATACTAACATGACGAAGACCTGGCAGGATTCATATCCTTATAACTCTATTAGTATCTATGCCCTCCATCCTCAGTATACCGACTTCCGTCAGTTGCCTGCAATTAAGGATGAGACAAAGCGTGAGGCATTCGAGAATCTGAGAAAAGAACTGAATGCCCTTCCTCAGATAGACTACGAGAGGATGTTCTCTGCCAAGTTGGACTATCTCCGTGAGATCTTTGCACAGGAGTGGACTGCTGTGCAACGTCGTGAGAGTTATAAGACTTTCTTTGAGCAGAACAAAGAGTGGCTTGTGCCATATGCAGCTTTCTGCTATTATCGTGATCTCTATGGTACTGCAGTATTTTCAGAGTGGCCTAAGGAGGCAACGCTTAATAATACACAGAAGACAACCTTCAAAGGAAAGAAGGAACTGCAGTTCTGGTATTTTGTACAGTATAACCTCGATGCCCAGATGCGTGAGGCTCATGCTCATGCACGTGCCCATCGTGTGATTCTCAAAGGTGATATTCCCATTGGAATCTCTCGTGATGGCGTAGAGGCATGGGTAGAACCAAAATACTTCAACCTGAACGGCCAAGCAGGTGCTCCACCAGATGCATTCTCTGCTGATGGTCAGAACTGGGGCTTCCCGACATATAACTGGGATGCGATGCTCGCAGACGGTTGCTCTTGGTGGGTACGTCGTTTCCGTAAGATGGCCGAGTATTTCGATGCATACCGTATCGACCACGTGCTGGGATTCTTCCGTATATGGGAGATACCAATGCCGCATAAGTCAGGACTCATGGGACAGTTCTCGCCAGCTCTTGGTATGAGCCGTGAGGAGATAGAGGCTTATGGTGTGCAGTTTAATGAGGGACTGTTCCTCGTTGATCATAAGCGCAGCGATCGTTGGCATCCACGTATCGCAGTGCAGTATCAGGAGGCTTATCAGAATATTAGCGAGGATCAGAAGTTCTGTTTCAACAGACTCTATAATGACTATTTCTATCGTCGTAACAATCAGTTCTGGTATACTGAGGCGATGAAGAAGCTGCCAAAGCTCACTCAGGCTACTCGTATGCTGGTATGTGCTGAGGATCTCGGTATGGTGCCTGACTGTGTGCCCTGGGTAATGAACGAGCTTCGTATCCTGAGTCTTGAGATTCAGTCGATGCCAAAGGATCCTACCACCCGTTTCGGAAAACTCTCACATAATCCTTATCGCAGCGTGGATACTATCTCCACCCATGATATGGCAACACTGAGACAGTGGTGGGATGAGGACGAGGAACGTTCGCAGACATACTTCAATACATCCTTGCGTCGTGGTGGCCCTGCACCTCGTCCGTTACCAGGATGGTTGGCAAAGGATATTGTGAGCCGTCACCTCACATCGCCTTCTATGCTCTGTCTGTTGTCGTTCCAGGATTGGATGAGTATCGACGAGAAGCTCCGTCTGCCTGACGAGAATGCCGAGCGTATCAATATCCCAGCAAATCCTCGTCACTACTGGCGTTATCGCATGCATCTCACTATTGAACAGCTGATGCAGGCAGATGAACTCAATGAAGAGATCTCAACATTAATAATACAAAGTGGAAGAAAATGAAGAAATTACTATTTTCATTACTGCTGGCATTTCCGTTGATGGCAACAGCTGGCAGCATTAAGTCGCCAAATGGCAATATTGAACTGAAGTTCTCGCTTGATGGTGACGGAAGGCCTGTTTACGAGATGACGTATAAGGGCAAGGCTGTGGTAAAGCCTTCACACCTGGGCCTTGAACTCGCAAAGGACAAGCATGCATCGAAAGGTATAGATGAGACCGATCTGATGAATGGTTTTTCTATTGTCAAAGAGGAGAATTCAACATTCGATGAGACTTGGAAGCCAGTATGGGGCGAGACGGCAACTATCCGTAATAACTATAATGAGTTGGTTGCAACATTGTCGCAGAAGGCGAGTGGTCGTCAGATACTTATCCGTTTCCGTGTGTATGATGACGGTATTGGTTTCCGTTACGAGTTCCCACAGCAAAAAGAACTGAACTATTTCCTTATTAAGGAAGAGCGCTCAGAGTTTGCTATGGCAGGTGATCATACTGCATGGTGGTTGCCTGGTGACTATGACACTCAGGAACAGGAGACTCAGGAGACAAAGCTCTCTGAGATTCGTGGACGTATGAAAGAGGCTGTGAACTGGAGTAACAGTTCAGTTGCAGTATTCTCTGAGACAGGTGTTCAGACATCTCTTCAGATGAAGAGCGCTGACGGCCTTTACATCAATATCCACGAGGCCGCCTGTGCAGACTATGCTACTATGCACCTTGAGCTCGTTGATGCCCAGACTAAGGCTCTGACTACAAAACTTGGCGGAGGCAGTAATGCATATACTCCAAATCCAGCACCTTCTCCTTGGCCTGTGCCTCAGGCATTCACCTTTGTGAGCCATCTTACTCCGGATGCAACAGGATTGAAGGGCGCTATGCAGACTCCTTGTGAGACTCCTTGGCGTACAGTTATGGTTAGCGACGATGCTCGTGATATGCTGGCATCTAATCTGATCCTTAATCTCAATGAGCCTTGCAAACTCGAGGATACCTCTTGGATTCATCCTACAAAGTACTGTGGAGTATGGTGGGAGATGATCGTAGGTAAGAGCTCTTGGAACTATACCGATGAGTTCCCCAGCATCAAACTCGACAATATTGATTGGCAGAAAGTAAAGCCCAATGGTCGTCATGCTGCAAACAATGAGAAGGTAAAGCGTTATATCGACTTTGCTGCGAAGAATGGTCTTGACCAGGTGCTAGTAGAGGGATGGAATGTAGGCTGGGAAGACTGGGCTAACATGTGGAAACGTGATGTCTTCGACTTCGTTACCCCATATCCTGATTTCGATATCAAGATGCTCAACGAGTATGCTCATTCTAAGGGCGTGAAGATTCTTATGCACCACGAGACATCAAGTTCTACTCAGAACTACGAGCGTCATCTTGAGGATGCATTCACTCTGATGAACAAATATGGCTACGATGCCGTTAAGACTGGTTACGTAGGAGATATCATCCCTCGTGGTGACCATCACTACTCTCAGTCGATGAATAACCATTATCTCCATGTGGTGAAAGAGGCTGCAAAGCACCATATCATGGTGAATGCACACGAGGCAACACGTCCTACAGGTCTTTGCCGTACTTATCCAAACCTCGTAGGTAATGAGAGTGCACGTGGTACAGAGTATGAAGCATTCGGCGGTTCTCGTCCTGACCATACTTGTATCTTACCGTTTACTCGTTTGCAGGGTGGTCCGATGGACTATACACCAGGTATCTTTGTTACCAAGCTTTCTGAGTGGAGTGATAACACCTCATGGGCTCGTATTACCATCGCAGGTTCACTGGCACTCTATCTCACCATGTATTCTCCTCTTCAGATGGCTGCTGACCTGCCAGAGAATTATGAGAAGTTTGATGACGCCTTCCAGTTTATCCGTGATGTTGCTTGTGACTGGGATGACTCCCGTTATCTCGAAGCTGAGCCTGCAGATTATATCACTGTGGCTCGCAAGGCAAAGGGCACAGACAACTGGTTCGTTGGTGGAAAATGTGATGAGAACGGACATACTGCTGTAATCAAGCTCGACTTCCTTGACAATGGCCGTAAGTATGACTGTACCATCTATGCTGATGCAAAGGATGCTCACTACGATACCAATCCTCAGGCTTATACCATCACAAAGAAGGTGGTTAAGGCTGGTCAGACTCTTAAGATCAAAGAAGCCCCTGGTGGTGGCTTCGCTATTAGTCTTATAGCAAAGTAATTTTATAGGCTAACGAATATGAGAAAGGCATTAATCCTGTTTCTGGTTATGGCAGTGACGACCCTTCAGGCGCAAGTACCCGATTTCAGATTCAATGAGATGGAGTATACGCCTCAGCAGACCACCTTCCGGCTCTTTGCTCCAAGCAAGGCTAAAGGCATAAAGGTACGTATATATAAAGAAGGTATAGGTGGTAAGGCCATCAAGACCATATCTATGAAACGTACTGGCGAGCCTGATATGTGGAGCGCATCTGTCAAGGGTGACCTTATGGGCAAATACTATACCTTCGATATGGGTAAGGGTGAGACACCAGGTGTATTCGCAAAGGCTGTGGGCGTGAATGGCAAACGAGGTGCAATCATTGACCTCAGTAAGACCTCTCCAGAACATTGGTGCTGCGACAAGGGCCCAGTTACTAAGTCGCCTGCCGACTTGGTGGTTTATGAGATGCATCATCGTGACTTCTCCGTGAACAGGAAAGATGCCAAGTATCCAGGTAAGTTCCTTGCGCTCACAGAACCTTGGGCTATCGAACATCTTAAGCAGTTGGGTGTTAATGCTATCCATATTCTCCCAAGTTATGATTACGGTTCTGTGGATGAGACACGTATCGATCCGGATCTTTATTACGAACATGCATATGAGAGCCTCCCAAAGGGTGTGATTCCTGCACGTCAGGATTTCTCCCCTCAGTATAATTGGGGCTATGACCCAGTGAACTATAATGTTCCTGAAGGTGGATACTCTACTGATCCTTACAGCCCTGAGGTACGTATACGTGAGTTTAAGCAGATGGTGCAGGCTCTTCATAAGGCTGGCATACGTGTGATTCTCGATGTGGTGTATAACCATACCTATGATATCGACCATTCTAATTTCCAGCGCACATATCCTGATTACTATTATCGCAAGACCTCTGACGGTAAGTATAGTAATGGCTCGGGGTGTGGTAATGAGACAGCCTCAGATCAGCCAATGATGCGCAGATTCATGATAGAATCTGTGAAATACTGGATTAATGAGTATCATATCGACGGACTGCGTTTCGACCTTATGGGATGTCACGATATCGAGACGATGAACGAGATTCGTAAGGCGGTAGATGCTATCGATCCCACAATATTTATCTATGGCGAGGGATGGAGTGCAGGAGCGTGTGGTCTGCCTAATGATCAGTTGGGTATGAAGGCTAATATCAACTGCATGCCTGGCATCGCAGCTTTCTCAGATGAGATACGTGATGCCCTTCGTGGTCCTTTCTCTGATGATAAGGAGTGTGGATGGCTTGGAGGAAAGGCTGAGAAGGAGTCGATAAAGTTTGGCATCGTGGGTGCTATCGCTCATCCTCAGGTTGATATGAAGAAGGTAAACTACAGCAAAGAGCCTTGGGCAAACGAGCCTACGCAGATGATGTCGTATGTTTCATGTCATGATGATATGTGTCTTGTAGATCGTCTTAAGGCAAGCATTCCCAATATCACAGAGGATGAACTTATCCGTCTTGACCTGTTAGCACAGACAGCAGTGTTTACCTCTCAGGGTGTGCCATTTATGCTCTCTGGCGAGGAACTATTGCGTGATAAGAAGGGAGTACACAATTCTTTCGAATCTCCAGACAGTATCAATCAGCTCAATTGGGACAACAAGACCAAGTATCCTCAGGTGTTCAAATATTATCAGGATCTGATAGCTCTTCGCAAGAATCATCCTGCCTTCCGTCTTGGCGATGCAAATCTGGTGAGGAAGCATCTGGAGTTTCTGGATGCTCCTGAGAGTATCGTTGCTTTCCGTCTTAAGAACTATGCAGGTCGTGATGACTGGCATAACATCATTGTTATCTTGAATGCTGCAAAGACTGAGATGAAGGTAGATATCCCTTCTGGCAATTACACCATCGTTTGCTGCGATGGTCAGATTAATGAGAAAGGTCTTGGTAAACTAAAGGGTAACAAGGCTGTAGTAGATCCACAATCAGCTCTAATAATACACGATTAAAATTATGAAACGGACATTATTATTCGCCATCTTGTTGGCAAATGTATTGACAATGAGTGCAGCAAAGAAGTTAGTAATTGATAGAATCGACCCCACTGATTGGTTTGTCGGACTGAAGAATTCTCAGGTTCAGCTGATGGTCTATGGCAATGGGGTGCGTGATGTGGCTTCTGTCACCACTGATTATCCTGGTGTCACTATCGATAGTCTTGTGCGTCTGGATTCACCCAACTATCTTCTTATCTATATGAACCTTAAGGATGCCCAGCCTGGCACTATGACTCTTAAGTTTGGTAAGGTAAAGGTGCAGTATCAGCTGAAGGCTCGTGAGATGAGTGGCGACAAGCGTATGGGATTCACCAATGCCGATGTGCTCTATATGCTTATGCCTGACCGTTTTGCTCAGGGTGCAAACCACAATCCTCAGATTAAGGGAATGCGAGCCTATAAGGAGGATCGTACAAAGCCTTCTCTGCGTCATGGTGGTGACCTCAATGGTATCCGTGAGCACCTTGACTATTTCAAGGAACTTGGAGTTACAGCCCTTTGGTTTACACCTGTACTCGAGAACGACTCTCCTGATCAGGCGAATGGTTTTTCTACATATCATGGCTATGCCACAACGGATTACTATCGTGTAGATCCTCGCTTTGGCACTAATGATGACTATCGCAAGCTCTGTGATGAGGCTCATGCTAAGGGGCTGAAGATAGTGATGGATATGATATTCAACCATAGTGGTTTCGAGCATCGCTGGACTCAGGACCTTCCTTCCAAAGACTGGCTCAATACTCCTGACTGGCTCACTGAGGAGTCTTCTGGTCGTGATCCTATGACTGGTCTTACTGCAAACTCAGACGGCTCAGAGCCTGCAAAGAGCAAGTATCTCCAAACTAGCTATAAGCTTACTCCTGTGCTCGATCCCTATGCTTCAGAGTACGATCTTAAGGAGACAGTTGAGGGATGGTTTGTACCCAGTATGCCTGACCTTAATCAGAGAAATCCTCATGTGATACGTTATCTTATCCAGAACAGTATCTGGTGGATTGAGACTGTTGGTATCGATGGTATCCGCATGGACACATATCCTTATGCCTATGCTGATGCAATGGCTCAGTGGATGAAGGAAATCGATACGGAATATCCAAACTTCAATACCGTTGGTGAGACGTGGGTTACAGAACCTGCCTATACAGCTGCCTGGCAGAAAGACTCAAAGCTCTCAGATTCTAACTCTTACCTCAAGACCGTTATGGACTTCTCGTTCTTCGATAAGCTGAATCAGGCAAAGAACGAAGAGACAGATGCATGGTGGAATGGATTGAATCGTCTGTATAACTCTTTCTGTTACGACTATCTCTATCCAAACCCATCGAGCGTGATGGCATTTATCGAGAACCACGATACTGACCGTTTCTTGGGTAACAGACGTGATACACTTGCCCTGAAACAGGCTCTCGCTCTGTTGCTTACCGTCAATCGTATCCCTCAGCTTTATTATGGTACAGAGGTGCTGATGAACGGTACAAAGGAGGTAACTGATGGTAATGTACGTAAGGACTTCCCAGGCGGATTCCCAGGCGATGAGCATAATTGTTTCACTAAGGAGGGTCGCTCAAAGGCAGAGCAGGCTATGTTCTCATGGACGAGTCGTCTGCTCCACTGGCGTCAGAACAATGATGTCATCACAAAAGGTAAGATGATACAGTTTATTCCATATAAAGGTATCTATGTTATCGCCCGCCAGTATAAAGGCAAGACAGTTCTCACTATCCTCAATGGCACTTCTAAGCCCGCAACACTCGATGTAGAGCGTTATGCTGAGGTAATAAAGGGCACCGCAGAGGTTAAGGATATCCTCACTGGTCGTTACTACGACCTCTCGAAGAACTTCGAGCTGAAAGCCCGCCAGTCGTTGATTCTTGAATACTAAGAGGTATACGGCGAGAAATAACAACTCCTTGCATAAAATTTGCGGGAGTTGTTTTTTTTTATTATCTTTGCGCCATAAAATTGAATAGCCAATTAAAATGAAAAGGTTCCTAATTGTTGTTACACTTGTGTTCGTAACCATTCTGGCATGGGCTCAGAGTGGACATTTCTATACATCTGAGAAGCTGTCGAGCAATCAGATTACTAATATCTGCCAGGATAAGGTGGGCTATATCTGGGTAGGAACAGAATATGGTCTGAACAAATATGATGGCTATCGGTTTACGAATTATATCCATGAAACGAACAATCCAACAACTCTCAGCAGTAATATTATCTCATCTCTTTTTGTTGACTCCTATGGTAATCTGTGGGTAGGGACACAAAAAGGTCTGGATCTCTACGATAATGTAAACGATGAGTTCGTGCATATCAAACTTGAGGGAGCGAAAGGTGTGCCTCGTATCAATGATATTACTCAGGAGGACGAGAGCAATTTGTTGATAGGAACGGCAGGATACGGTTTGTTTCGTATGAACATAAATACCCATAAGACAGAAAAGCTGGAGGGTTATGCCCTGGGTGATAACAATTACTTCAGCTATATCATGCTCGATAGTGAGGGCGCTTTCTGGAAATCCGGTCATGGAAGTAAGGTTGCAAGAAGAACACCAGACGGAAAACTGACGGAGTTTGAGTCTCCTTATGGCACTGTAACAGGTTTCGTAGATTACGAAGGTGGTGTAGTGATGGTTTGTATTCATGGTCTTCTCTATTATCGTGATGGGCAGATGCATACAGACTATTTCGATCAGAGTGCCCTCAGCGGTAAGGATCTTCTCTTCCGTACAGCGATGATTGACCGTCGTGGAAATCTGTATATCGGAACGATGGGTAATGGTCTCTGTTTTGTGCCAAGAGGCGAGCGACAATTGAAAAGATATGTGTATCAGAGTGCTTCATTCGATTTGAATACCACTAATGTATGGGCTCTCTTTGAGGATAATCAGGATAATCTGTGGGTAGGCTGTCAGAAGCGCGGCCTGCTTCTCTTACCTCAGCAGAAGCCTCAGTTCCAGACTTGGAAGTTTGCCGATCTTCACATGAATGTAGGTGGTTCTCTCACCTCACTCTGCGATGCTGGCGATGGTCTCTTGTGGTGTTCAGTACAGAATAACGGTATCTTTGGTATCGATACAGAAGGTAGGATTGTTGCTCATCCGTCATCCCCAGTTGGAACATATATCTTGTATCGTGACAAGAAGGGTAGCTATTGGGTTGGTACTAACGGATGTGTCTATGCTTATAATCCATATACTGGCAGTGCCCAGTTGAAAGTATCATTCAGCAATGGATTCATTAATGCTATGGCTGATGATGGGAATGGGCATCTCTTTTTCTCTCTTTTTGGTGAGGGATTCTGCTCCTACGATATCTCCACAGGCGAGGTACGCAGATTTTCCATGCGTGATGGAGACGGTAAGGACGGACGTCTACACAACGACTGGGTGTCAGCAATGTATGTCGACAGCAGGGGAAAGCTCTGGCTATGTACAGCCTCTGGAGTGAACTGCTATGATCCTGAGGAACAGCATTTCCATCCTTATGGCTGGGAGGTGGTGCTCGATTATCATGCCATACAGTCTGTCTGTGAGACATCTGACCGTCGCATCCTCTTTGGTACGACTACTGGCCTTTATTATTATGACTCCAAGAAAAAAGAGGCAGTTCCTTTCCCAGGAGCAGAGGCTTTGAGTAATAAGATAGTTTGTGATATCGTTGAGGATCATTCTGGCGATTTATGGTGTAGCACCACTGTGGGTATATGGCATTATCAGCGCCAGAAGAATAGCTTCGTAAGCTATATACGTGGCAACGGACTTGCTACTCATGAGTATGTGAGTGGTGTGAAGATGCATACTGCCGACGACAGGGTGTGGTTTGGCTTCAGCGATGGTATAACCTCATTTGAGCCAGACGCATTGCGTAACAGCCGCTACAAGCAGGGTGAAGTTCAGCTCACAGGATTCTTTATCGGAGGAAATCCTGTCAATACAAGTACTCTGTCTGATGGCTCTCAGGTGGTTTATGGTAGTACGTCAAAGAGCGACCGTTTTGAGGTGTCGTATATCGACAATACCTTTACTATGGAATTCTCTACGCTGAACTATTCCAATGCCGAGAGTGTGATATATGAATATCGCCTTAATGGTGCATCTGACTGGACTCGTACAGCCGATGGTAGTAATATCGTTTCGTTCCATCATCTTCAGCCAGGCTCTTATGTGATGGAGGTGAGAGCAATGGAGAATGGGGTATATACAGAGTCAAAGATGTATCATATCGTGGTACGTGCTCCTTGGTATTTGTCGTCTCTCGCGTACATTATTTATATGTTTGCTCTTCTGGCTCTTGTTGGATTCGTGGCATGGAGCTATCGTAAGAGGGCTCATCAGCAGCTGGACGAGGAGAAGATGAAGTTTCTTATCAATGCCACCCACGATATCCGATCACCGTTGACGCTTATTATGAGCCCGTTGCATAAACTCATGAAACGCGACCTCGATAGTGATGTGATGGACGATCTGAAGACGATAGAGCATAATGCCAGTCGTGTGCAGAATCTTGTAAATCAGATACTTGATATCCGCAAGATTGACAAACAGCAGATGAAACTGCATTGTCAGGAGACAGATATCGTGCAGTATGTCGGTAATGTCCTTAAGTCGTATGTCTATACTGCAAAGGAGAGAGGCATCAACTTTACCTATGCCCCAGAGACAGACAAGCTGAATGTCTGGCTGGATCGTAACGGCCTGGATAAGGTTCTCGATAATCTGCTATCGAATGCGTTCAAGTATACTTATGACAATGGTGAGATTACTGTGCGAATATCTCAGCCAGACAATAAGACAGCAGAACTACAGGTCATCGACAACGGTATGGGCATCAAGGGTGATGTTCAGAAGATCTTCGATAGATTCTATCAGGGTGCAACCTCGCGTTCGATGCATATCGAAGGAACAGGTATCGGACTGAACCTCTGTAAGATGATCGTTTCTATGCATCATGGAACGATAGAAGCGGCCAACCGTCAGGATGCTCAGGGTAGTATATTCACCGTTCGTCTGCCTCTGGGTAATGAGCATTTCTCAAAGGAAGAGCTGCAACAGGAGGAGGAAGTGGAGAACAGGAGCCACAGAAAGGCCCAGTCTAACTATAGGGTGCTGATAGTGGATGATGATGCTGAGATAGGTAATTATATCATTCAGGAACTGGGTGGCTATTATTATATCACAGCAGTGACAAGTGGTCGTGATGCTCTGCACAAGCTTCTGGAGGGCGTGGATACAGATAAGCAGTATGATCTCGTGGTCAGCGATGTGATGATGCCTGAGATGGATGGCTTTACGCTTCTCCGTATGATTAAGACGAATATGAACATCAGCCACATCCCTGTTGTGATGCTTACTTCTAAGGCGGATGTCTCTAATCGTCTTGAGGGATTGGAAAAGGGTGCTGATGCATATCTCGCAAAGCCGTTTGATATGGATGAGCTGCACATGGTGATAAATAACCTCATCAACAAGAATCTGCGTCTGAAGGGAAAGTATTCTGGTTCTCAGCAGCAGAAGGACAAAATTGAGGATAAGGTGGTAAAGGGTAATGACGAGGTCCTCATGGAACGCATCATGAAGGTTATCAACGACCATCTCTCTGACAGCGACTTCAATGTTGAGGTGCTTACATCCGAGGTTGGCATCAGTCGTGCACAGCTGCATCGGAAGATGAAGGAGATGACAGGACTACCCGTAAGTGAGTTCATCAGAAACATCCGTCTTGAACAGGCAGTGCGTCTTTTGAAGGAGCAGAAGGTGAATGTTACCCAGGTGGCTTATGCTGTTGGATTCAGTAATCTCGCACATTTCTCTACTGTATTCAGAAAACAGTTCGGCGTTTCACCAACAGAGTATATTGAGCAGAAAGCGAAGTCTGAAACAAATTGAAAACATTGCGAAACATACGTTAAAGGGGTGAATAAGGAAATGATAGTAATTTTGCCGCAAAATTTATTATCATTATTACAATTATTCACTAACAAACCAAACGTATGAGTTTCAAAGCAAAGAAAACAGCCGTGTTTGTAGGATTGTGCTTTCTGGGCATGATCTCTGCACAACAGGCTTCGGCAGCTACTGAGTCAGTAGCTTCCGTACAGCAAACGAAGCAGGCAACTGGTCATGTGGCCGACTCTCAGGGTCCGCTGATTGGTGCTACCGTAATGGAGAAGGGTACTAATAATGGTACTGTAACCGATTTCGACGGTAACTTCTCTCTCAATGTAAAGCCGGGCGCTACGCTCGTAATCTCTTATGTAGGATATGTGTCTCAGGAGATTAAGGCAGGCGATAACGTTCGCGTAAATCTTAAGGAAGACGGTCATGTAGTCAACGAGGTTGTGGTTATCGGTTATGGTACCCAGCGTCGTGAGGCCGTTACTGGTTCTGTTGCCAACATCGGTGGTGAGAAACTTAACCAGATTGCAGCTACCAATGCTGCTCAGGCCCTTCAGGGTCGTGTGGCTGGTGTGCTGATGACACAGACATCATCTAAGCCAGGCGAAGAAATGCAGATCCGTATTCGTGGTCAGCGCTCTCTGAGTGCTTCTAACGACCCTCTGATTGTGCTCGATGGTATTCCATTCATGGGTGCTCTCTCTGATATTAATCCTTCCGACATCAAGTCGATGGATATCCTGAAGGATGCCTCTGCTACAGCTATCTACGGTTCTCGTGGTGCCAATGGTGTCATCATCATCACTACTGTTAAGGGTGCTCAGGGAACTCCTGCAAAGGTAACCTATAATGGCTATGTAAGCTTCAAGACGGTATTTAAGAAGTATCCTATGATGGATGGACCTACATACTCTAAGTTCCGTAAGTATGCTGGAAAGTATGTTAACTCTGCTGATGAGAGTGATGATATCAATACTGATTGGCAGGATCTTTATTACAAGACAGCTATAGGTCACAGCCACGATGTAAGCGTAACAGGTGGAACAAATGGTGGTAGCTACAGTTTCGGTGGTGGATATTATCACGATGAGTCTGTGATTCCAACAGAGCAGTATAATCGTATTTCATTACGTGGAAACTTCGATCAGAAGATTGGTAAGTTCTTCCGCTTAGGTCTGAGCACCAATACAAGCTATCGCAAGTCTGAAGGAAGAAGCGATATCGGTGGTGTACTCAGCCAAAGCCCATTGTCAAGTCCTTATGACGAGAATGGCAACATCAAGCGCTACATTGCTCTGCAAACTGATGATAAGCCAGTGCTTATCAGAGAGAATGCTGAGAGTCTGGGTGACTTGTGGGTTAACGAGACTAAGGGTCTTGGTTCTTACAATACTTTGTTCGCAGAAATACAGTGTCCTTGGGTTGAGGGACTGAGCTATCGTGTAAACGTGGGTCTGAACTATCGTTCATCCAAAAATGGTAACTTCACAGGTACTGGCGTTCTTAATAAGGATGAGAATGCTGTAAATGGTGGTGGTATTGGTGAGAACCAGACCTATAACTGGACTGTTGAGAACCTTATTACCTTCGATCGCACTTTCGCTGAAAAACACAATATCAACGTTGTTGGTATGTATTCTGCTGAAAAGACTACTTATGAGTCAACAGGAGCCTCTGCACAGGAGATCCCATCTGATAATTTCCAGTACTATGCACTCGATAAGGCTCTTGGTCAGTCTAATCTCTCTGGTTACAACTATTGGCAGAGTGGTCTAATCTCTTGGATGGGTCGTGTAATGTACTCTTATGATAATAAGTATATGCTTTCTGCTGCTCTACGCTCAGATGGTTCTTCACGTCTGGCTCAAGGTCATAAGTGGCACACATACCCAGCTGTAAGCGCTGGTTGGAATATTGCACGTGAGGAGTTCATGGAGAATCTTACTTGGATTGATAATCTTAAGTTCCGTGTAGGATATGGTGAGACATCTAACCAGGCCATTTCTCCTTATTCTACACTTGGCGGACTTGCAATACGTAACTATAACTTTGGCTCTGACTACAAGGCAGGTTACTTCGTTAATGCACTTCCTAACCCAGACTTAGGATGGGAATTTTCTAAAACATGGAACTTCGGTATTGACTTCTCACTTTTCAATGGACGTCTTTCTGGATCATTTGAGTACTACACTCAGAAGACCAGCGATATTCTTCTCGATGTATCTATGCCTTCTACCTCTGGTGTAAGCAGCTTTACAGGTAACATCGGTAAGACTCAGAACAAGGGATGGGAGTTCTCTTTGAATGGTATCATTATTGACAATAAGAACGGTTGGAACTGGGAGGCTGGTATTAACCTCTACCAGAACCGTAACAAATTGGTGGAACTGGCTTCTGGTTCTGAAGAAGACGTAAATAACCGTTGGTTCGTTGGTTATCCTATAGATGTAATCTACGACTATGAGAAAGTTGGCCTTTGGAATGAGGAGGATGTCTATGAGGTTACTCTTCCAGACGGAACAAAGACAACAAACTTCGAAATTCTTGAACCAGGCGGAAATTTGGGCATGATTAAGGTTGCTTATAATGATGATGTACTTGATGCCAATGGCGTGCCAACACGTAAGATAGGTCCTGACGACCGACGTATACAGAGCATGGAGCCAGATCTTCTTGGTGGTTTCAACTCTACTGTTACATATAAGAACTTTGATTTCAATATCATTGGTGCTTTCCAGATTGGTGGTAAGGTTATTTCTGCAATTCATTCTTCAAGCGGTTATCTGAATATGCTTACAGGACGTCGTGGACAGCTCGACGTTGACTATTGGACCGAGGAGAATACAGGTGCCAAGTATCCAAAACCAGCAGGTGCAGGTGATACCGATAATGCTAAGTATGGTTCTACTATGGGTTATTTCAATGGTGGTTATCTTAAGATTCGTGCAATCACATTGGGTTATGATTTCGCTAAACTGAAGGCTGTTAAGGATCTTGGTATCAGTCGCTTGCGTCTATATGCTACAGTCCAGAACCCATTCGTTCTGTTCTCTCCTTTCACAAATGAGTGCGGTCTTGATCCAGAAACCAACTCGTATGCGACACAGAACACAGCTGTACCTGTAGATGGTTATACAGGCAAACATAAGATGCCTATTATTGGTTATAATACACCTTCTACTCGCAACTTCTTGTTAGGAGTTAACGTTACATTCTAATTATCATTTAAGAATAAAGAGTTATGAAAACTAAGAATATCAAATATTTCCTTGCTGCGGGTCTTGTTAGCTGTGGTCTCTCCACAACGATTATTTCCTGCTCTGACGTACTCGACGAGCAGCCTCGTAGCCAGTTCGATACTACATTCTTCACCACGAAGACTGGTATCGAGGGAGGTCTGACCTCACTTTATGCTCACCTTCGATGGTTCTATGGCAATGGTTACTATCTGAACAGTTGTGAGACGGGTACAGATGAATACACTTATGCAGAGTCTGGCTCTGGTCTGAATTTTACATCACTCGATGAAACTGGCGAAGGTGCTATTACCTCAACAGTATGCGATGCAGGAAACTTATGGGGAACGGCATTTGCTAATATCAATACGGCAAGCGGTATTATCGAGAATGGTGCATCTGCTGGTATAAGTGATGCCTTGCTGGCTGAGGCTTATTTCTTTCGTGCTTTCGACTATTTTCTTCTTGTTCAGACCTTCGGTGGTGTTCCTCTTGATCTGGGTGCTGGTGAACTAAAGTTTAATACATCTACTTCTCGCAAATCAGTTCGTAACACTGTTCCTGAGGTTTATACAAAGTGTATCTTCCCTGATTTGGAGAAGGCTGTGGCTGACTTGCCAGAGACTCCTCGTCTTAAAGGTTGTGCAACAAAGAATCTTGCACGTCTGTATCTCTCTAAGGCTTATCTGACCTACGCTTGGTGGCTCGAGAATCCTAATAACATTCCTACATATCCAGAGTGTTCACGTGAATCTGGTCAGGCTCAGAGCTATTACCAGAAAGCTTATGATGTGGCTATGCAGGCTATCAACAATCCTGGTCCTTATAAACTCCAGCCTACTTTCTACGATGTAAACGTAGCAACCAACGACCGTAACTCTGAGACCATGCTTTATGCTGATCATGACGAGGATGAGAAATATGGTAACGGTGGTGCTGGATATGGATGGGGTAATGGTGTCGCTCCTGAGAACTTTGGCTACTGGTTTGAGACTTGGAACTACACTCAGTTGCAGGCTAAGACTCCTTCTGGAGGTGGTTTCGCTCCTGTACAGCGTGAGGCTGATCAGTCTCTTGGTCGTCCTTGGACTCGTATGGCACCTGTTGCTAATGCATTTATGGAAGGTGGTGTCTGGGAAGACGCAGTTAAAGCTATCGACTCTCGCTATGATGCTACTTTCACCCTGCGTCTTTACAGCAACTGGCATAAGAGTGGGAATACAGAGCCTAGCGTTATTGGCGCTAATGGATTGCTAATTAATCAGGGTGAGGTGTTCCTCAGTTGGTTACCTGAAAGCGAGGATGTTAATATCAAATATACTGCTGCTAATGGTGGAAACTTTAACCTTGGTGAGATTGAGGGACGTTCTGATTTTGTAATTGGTGTAAATCATATCAGTCGTAAGAAGTACCCCATTAACTGGAAGCTCGGAATATATCGTACAGACAATAATGGTGGACTTGGTTCAAAGGTAAATGGTGGTAGCCCACGTCCTTGGAACATCGCAAAGTTCTCTGAGTTTTATCTCCTTGGTGCTGAGGCAGCTGTTAAGCTGAATAAGAATGCTGAGGCTCGTAATCTGGTGAATGTGCTTCGTGAACGTGCAGGTAAGCAGACTTTCGTGATGAACGACAGAAAAACTGTGTCTGTTGACCATAGCGCAGAGATGCTGGCAGCTACACCTGCTACCATTACTATCGACTTTATTCTCGATGAGCGTAGCCGTGAGTTCTGGGGTGAAGGATATCGTTGGTTCGACCTCGTTCGTACTCAGAAGTGGGGCGAGCGTGCTAAGACCTATAAGATTGCAGGTAAAGGACAAGGTGATTCAGAATTGAAGACCTATACGCGTAATATCCCATCTGATCACTATCTGCGCCCAATTCCTCAAGATCAGATTGACGGTATGGAGATGGAAAAGGCTGAGAAAGAAGCTTATCAGAATCCTGCATACAGAAATTGATTAGTTAGATACTTCTCTTTTTACGCCAGCCACTTCGCGATGAGGTGACTGGCGTTTGTATTTGCGATTATTATATGTTTCCCGTTGTGTGAAACATACAGAATGATACATATTTTAAACAAAATGTAACGATTATATTTGGCTATCTGCCTTATTTTGAATAACTTTGCAAGCAAAAACAAGAATAAACATGAGACGAATATCTTTCCTAACGATTTCCTTTCTGATGGCTATTGCTGTCAGCGCTGCAGATAAGTTCGTAGTTTTCCAACCTTCTGCCGATGCATTATTACTTAATAATAGTGGTATCGCTTTTGATAGCCGTGAGCATAGTTGCGTGCAGTTGGCTATCGCAAATCTCAAGCAGGACTTTGAGCGTGTAACGGGAAAGAAAGGCCTGAATGGAGATGCAAACACCATTATTATCGGAACCGTAGGCACAAACAAGCAAATCGACCAATGGGTGAAGAAGGGTATTCTTCGCGACCTGAAGGGCAAGACTGAGAAATATATCATTAAGACCATCGATGGTCAGCTGGTCATCGCAGGTAGCGATAAGCGAGGCACCGTCTTTGGTATCTATGAGCTCTCAAAGCAGATGGGTGTGTCTCCTTGGTATTACTGGGCTGATGTGCCTGTAGTGAAGCGTGAAAATATATATGTACTCCCAGGCGAATATACTGATGGTGAGCCTAATGTGCGCTATCGTGGCATCTTCCTCAACGATGAGGCCCCTTGTCTCACCTCTTGGGTTAAGAACACCTTCGGCACAAATTATGGCGATCATCGTTTCTATGAGAAAGTCTTCGAGCTTATCCTCCGTTTGAAGGGTAACTTCCTCTGGCCTGCTATGTGGGGATGGGCTTTCTATGCCGACGACCCTGAGAATCTGAAGACAGCTGACGCTATGGGTGTCATCATTGGAACATCGCACCATGAGCCGATGGCAAGGAATCATCAGGAGTATGCCCGCAATCGTAAGGAGTGGGGAGCCTGGAACTATCAGAAGAACAAGGAGAATCTCGATCGCTTCTTCCGTGAGGGTATCGAGCGAATGAAGGGTACTGACGATATCGTTACCATCGGTATGCGTGGTGATGGCGATGAGGCGATGAGTGAGGATGCAGATACCAAGCTGCTTCAGACCATCGTTGAGAACCAGCGGAAGATCATCAAGCAGGTTACGGGTAAGCCAGCCAACAAGACTCCTCAGGTATGGGCTCTGTATAAAGAGGTGCTCGATTATTACGACAAGGGCATGAGAGTGCCTGACGATGTGCTGATATTGCTCTGCGATGACAACTGGGGTAACCTCCGTCGTGTACCAAATGCTCAGGAGCGCAAGCATCCTGGTGGCTGGGGACTCTACTATCATGTGGACTATGTTGGCGCTCCTCGCAACTCTAAGTGGCTGAATGTTACACCTACCCAGAATATGTGGGAGCAGTTGACTCTCGCAGCTGATAATGGTCTCGACCGCATGTGGATTCTCAATGTGGGCGATCTCAAGCCGATGGAATATCCCATCACGATGTTTATGGATATGGCTTGGAATCCTCGTGAGTTCAGAGCCGATAATATCACTGATCACACTCTGCGATTCTGTACAGAGCTCTTCGGCAAGGACCAGGCTCCTGAGGCTGCACGGATACTGAATCTATGTTGTAAGTATGCAGGCCGTTCTACTGCTGAGATGCTCGATGCAACCACTTATAATGTTGAGACAGGCGAATGGCGCCAGGTGGCTGACGACTATATGCGCCTTGAGACAGAGGCTCTGCGCCAGTATATCACCCTTAAGCCCGAGTATCGCGATGCCTATCAGCAGATTATCCTCTTCCCTGTTCAGGCAATGGGAAATATCCATCAGATGTATTACGCTCAGGCTATGAATCTTAAGCTTGCAGCAAAGAATAATCCTGATGCAAATCTTTGGGCTTTGAAGGTTCGTGAGGCGTTTGTGCGCGACTCATTGCTCTGTGCTGCATATAATCACGATATCGCAGGGGGCAAATGGAATGGTATGATGACTCAGAAGCATATCGGCTACAGAAGCTGGAACGATAACTTCCCAGCTGACCGTATGCCTAAGGTGAAGACCGTTGCTGAGGGCAATGGAGGATATGTCTTCGAGGCTAAGAACGGCTATGTGGCCATCGAGGCTGAGCATTATTTCGAGGCAAAGGCTGACGGCAAGGCTCAATGGACTGTGATTCCGGATATGGGACGTACTCGTAGTGCGATGACTCTCATGCCGTATACAGAGCCAGCCAATGGAAGTCTGACATTTAAGTTTGCGCTGAAGGATAAGATTGAGTCAGTAAAGGTTCATATCGTCGTAAAGTCTACCCTCGACTATCTCAACAAGGGAGGGCTTACTTATAAAGTATCTCTCGATGGCAGCGAGCCACAGAGCATCAATTTCAATAGCCGTCTGAATGAGGATAAGGAGAATATCTACTCTGTGTTCTATCCCACAGTGGCCCGTCGTGTCGTAGAGTCGGTCGTTACCCTGCCTATCGATGTATCTAAGGGCTCTCATCTGCTGACTCTCACTCCCGATGACCCAGCAATCCTCTTCGAGAAGATAGTCATCGATGCCGGAGGTTATCAGCCTCAGTTCCTATTCGGACAGGAATCTCCCTGCAAACGATAAGGGCGCTTAACTATCTTTTGGGCACAAGGGCGTTTTCCACCTTTGTGCCCAAATTATATTGCCCAAAATTTGTCTTTTTCAAAAATTACAATTATCTTTGCACATTGAAAATAAGACAAAACGATGATGAAGAAGTTTTTGGTGATGGCGATTGTTGCCATGATGACTGCATTGAGTGCCGAGGCGCAGACGAGCCTCGTGGGCAGGGAGTATCACAACCCGAATATCATGTCGGATATATACAAGGATATTGACAGGCAGGTTGCCGATATGAAAGCTAAGGCCCTGGTGAAGATAGAGGAGAAGTCGGAAAACATCCACTACACCCTTGCAAGAACCAAATAAAGCAATTTTTTTCATAAATGTAAACATCTGACAAAATGAGACAGACAATAAAACTATTGATGCTCGCCGCCATTCTTACACTCTGTGGCCCTGCTACTCAGGCTCAGACAAAACGATCTGATGACTTCAAGGCACGCTATAAACTGAAAGAGGTGGTAGTGATGAGCCGACACAATATCCGTTCTCCGCTAACATCGGGTGGTGCTGCCTATATGCGTGTAACACCTAATCAGTGGTTTAAATGGTCATCGCCCAGCAGTCAGCTCTCTGTGCGCGGAGGCGTGCTCGAAACGGAGATGGGACAATTCTTCAGAAAGTGGGTGGTCGATGAAGGTCTGCTGCCCGACAATTACCGTCCTACGGGCGAAGAAGTGCTGTTCTATGCCAATTCCCGTCAGCGCACTTTTGCTACAGCGAAGTATTTCTCAGCTGGATTCCTGCCTTTCGCCAACGTGGAGATTACCCACAAGCTCCAAGAGGATAAGATGGACCCTATGTTCACCCCTCAGTTCACTAAGATGAATGATACATACCGCCAAAAGGTGCTTGCCGAGATGGAGACATTGCATGGTGGTCCCAAGGCTTGGATGGAAGCGCAGAAGCCCACATTGGATCTCATGGAGCAAGTGCTCGATATGGCTAACTCACCTGCTGCTAAGAACGACACGACCCACTTCTGGTTTGGCGATACTCGGTTTAAGATAGAAAAAGGCAGCGAGCCTAAAATGTCTGGATGCTATACGCTTGCCAACAGCGTAGCCGATGCACTGGTGCTGCAATGCTACGAATCGGAGAGCATGTCTGCCTTCGGACACGAACTGACCACAGATCAATGGCGTGCTATCTGCAAAGTGAAGGAGGTGTACGACGGACTACTCTTCACCACTCATTCAGCCGCTGTTAATCTCGCAAACCCGTTGGTGAGCCGCATCCGTGAGGAACTCAACAAGAGCGATCGTAAATTCACCTTCCTCTGTGGTCACGACTCTAATCTGGCAAGCATCGGTGCTGCGTTACGATTCGTATTCCCTGAAACTGAGGATGCACTCGAAATCCACACGCCAATAGGCTCTAAGCTCGTATTTGAGAAATGGAATGACGGTACTGACGACTATGTGGCCGTAAACCTCGTATATCAGAGCCTCACTCAGCTACAGAATCGCACATTGCTATCGCTCGAAGTGCCTCCAATGGTGCTTACTATAACCATCGAGGGGCTGACAGCTAACAGCGACGGGCTATACCGTCTTAGCGACCTTGATGCCCGCATGGCCGAGACAATGGCCGAATACGATGCCATCGAAGACGCAACAACAGAAATATTTCTCCCATGAAGACGAAACATATACAATATCAGACCAGCGGCACATGCTCACAGCTCATTGATGTGACAGCCGACGAGAACAACATTATCCAGCAAGTATTTTTCCTTGGAGGCTGTAACGGCAATCTTCAGGGCATAAGTCAGTTAGTAAGAGGCCAGAATATCGACGATGTTATCAAGCGCCTCGACGGCATCCGTTGCGGAGCTAAGGGCACATCATGTCCTGACCAGCTCTGCCGAGCCCTCGAGCAGCTGAAGAGTGCTCCCCTAAGCGACTGATAAATGATGAATATAAGAATTTTATCAATAATCTTCACCTTGCTGATGTCGCTGGGCGTTGAGGCGCAGATTGACCCTCCAGGGCTCGTTTCGTTCAGTCAATGTTGCCAGATGAAGATAAACTCGAAAATGGTCATATTCTCCACAGACCAGAAAATTGGAAATAATTGATTTATTCATTCGGATTGGGGCGCAAAATGACCTTTTATGCCCGTAGTTCAGTGAGAGGATTTTGATGGGAAGTAAGGGCATGGAAATTGAAAATAAGATGGGCTTATTTCGAAATAAAAGCCATATATTTGCGAAATATATTTACACAAAATTTAGGCCTAAATAGTAGACATTTGCTGCTATACGAGGAAATACTTGCGGCCTAGTATGGTCGCAAAAATTCTCTCGTGGGGAAACAATTGCGAGCATTAATGGATGAGAAAAGACAAATATTGTCAAGGTGAAAAGTCTTTACAAAGCAATCAGGTATGGATGGCATGCTTAGTCTTGTAGGAATAACCTACTTTGCTCTGTAGGAATAACTTTTTGCCTTTCTGTGACAATTGTGACAGTTTTTTATCGGCATCATCCCCCTCTACTACTATTACTATATATACTTATATATATATTTATATATTTGTTGGGAGAGGGGCGAGGGCGGAAATTTAACTGTCACAACTGTCACAAAATCGTTGGAGGTTTCAGAATTAATTCGTACCTTTGTGCCCAATATATATAATAAGGTGTAAAAATGAAAAAGGAAGTAACCGCTGAATATATGCATCAGTTGCTGAAGAAGCAGGTGTTTGCAGACGTAGATCTCAGCCGCTTAGAGACGATGAGCAGCGATGAGCGTCGTGAGTTTAACTTAGCACAGATAGACTCCCTCATTGGCAGGACTGACTACTGCAGCACTATTGACTGGTTTCTCGGGCAATTTATCGAAGACGATGGTACAGAGCTGGATGATAATCCTCTCTACGATGAAGAGAGCGTGCTCGTAGAATGGTATCTTGAGCTGGTATCTCTCGGCTCATCCCTGCGTTTCCATCACCCATTCGATCTTGACATCATTCAGCCAGGTCTTGCCCAGCATGCAGAAGAGCCTGCCAAGGATTTTGTAATTACGAACCTAGCCCTGATATCCTGGCTTCGCGAGACATCCTACAGGCGTGTGGCTGCGATGGTGGCAAGGATTATGATTGAGGAGGAATTCTCGCGCGTTGTGGCTAAGGACGATGCTGTACAGGATTACTACGCAGAGCATAGCGATACAAGTTTTCTGAACCATCATGATCTCTCCATGTGTAATGATTATATATCTGGCGTGCTCGAAAGCCTTGAGACGGTACGTGTTCATCGTCAGAAAGGTCAGCAGCTCGGGCTTAATGACGAACAGATGCGAGTGACGGATGCCCTTTGGGGCTGGGTGCCTCATGATTACCCGTCGGAATACGTTGAGGCTGCAAAGGAGATTGTGGCTGCAGTGGATAAGGCGATGCCGGATGAACTCGTTATAAGGAGCAGAAATGGCTTCTTAAAGTTTAAGAACAAGGTGTTCGTCAAAATGGAATCTATAGTGAAGAAGCATGAGCTCTCTGTAGATCTGATGGATGGCTACAATATCACTGTTGGCTACCTGACTGATTGGCTTCTGCGTAAATATGATGGTGGCAGGAATATCAATGAACAATACATTTAACTTCGCCAGAAGCAACTCTTTTTCTCATAGCAACAAACTCAGTTATGAGCGCCTGCTGGTAGATGCCGACAGGCTCTTTTCTGTCGACTGGCTCATCCGTCGCCTCTTCTCCGAGTTCCAGTCGATGCTCCCCGCTGAGGCTGTTACAGATCATCATCTCTTCTTCTACAGCCTTCGCCAGGAGTCTGAGCGCTGGTTTGTATGGAATATGATAACCTCTCATCAGCAATCGCTTGGTGAGGTTAGGGCCATTCATCAGGCGTTTCCTGAGAAGGAGCAGTTCTTCAGTCAGTTGAAAGATGAGCGCCAGAGCCTTATTGAGGATTTCTCAAAGCTTACGATATCCAAATGTTGGGACACGCTTAGAGACGATGATTTCACTTGGCGCGACTTTGCCCATAAGCTGTTTGACTTAAACAAGATGCGTCCAGAGGACTCTGTCAGATTCTTCATGCTCATCGACTATATCTGCGTTATTACTGATGTGCTTTGCGGAAGGTCAAACCTCTATTACCTTGATGCAACGGATGAAGATAAGGCGCTTCTTCAGGAGTATATAGCCAATGAGAAGTCTGCCCCTGATTTGGGAACTATCAGTGCTCGTGCTGAGCTGAAGAGCTTTCTTAAGGAGCCTTGGTTTGACAAGTATTCACGCGATAAGAAGAAGTACACAGCCGAGTGGCGCGAGAACTTTATCGACGCACTATTGGATCATGAGCAGTATGGGAAGATGATTGTTGATGACTGGGATTTCTCAGCGAGAAACAGACGTGATATAATAAAGGGCGGCATCGTAGGATGTCTGAAATTGGCAGGAGTCTTTAAGGACAAACTATCTAATCTGGGACTTGCGAGAACTATACTCTATCCCAATCTCGCGCAACTTCCAGACGATAAAGAATCTAGGAAAGCAAGGCATAAGAAAAGTAATACCCTTTCCAATTATATACGTCAAGGCATCAAGCAGGAGTATTATTATTGGGTTGATGATTATGTGAAGAAATTCGATTAAAATTCTACTATAATTCGATTAGCGTTCGATTGATGGAAATTGTCAGTCGAACGTTATTTTTTTAGTGTTAAATAAGCGCTTTTTTAAGAAAAATGGCAATATGTAACTTATTGATAATCAGTATATTCTGAAACATTTACACGAAAAACTCCAAAAAACACGCAAATAATTCCTTAAAAGTTTGGAGGTAACCAATAGAATATTACCTTTGCACCGTGATCTTTGAAATGTTGATACACCCACAACCGCCAGAAGGCTGGCGGCCAGAAGAAACTACATCCTTTTCTCTCGTGATCCTCCAGGTTGAAGTCGGAATTGGCCTGGTGTGTGACTTAGCCGACATAGTTATTATTATTACCAAAAACAAAAATTACCTTTTATGATTAAGATTATCACAATTTTGAATGGGCACAAAGTTGCCCAGACAGTACAGAACCGCGAGGCATTCCTTGCCTTGCGCAACTCATCAGACAATCTCTCAAATCTGGAACTCGCCCGTATGGGTAATTCAGATGCGAAGGCCAATCTGGTGCAGTTTGCCTACAATGATTTGATGCCCGACGGGAAGGTGGCCGGATGCTGTCATCCCTCGGACTGTTTCTTCCACGACATCGACTGCTACGATGCCGCTCAGTCAGAGGCGATAAAGGATAAGATCCTTTCGCTTAAGGCCGAAATCGGTCTTATGATGCTTGAGCGCTCCGTCAGTGGTGGTTGGCATCTGGTGTGCAAGCGCGAAATGGGCAAGACGATTCTTGAGAATCAGGTCCGTATCGCGAGTATCCTCCAGATGGAGATGGACACTAATTGTCATGATCTCGGCCGTGTAGTCTTCTCTACCAGTGGCAGTAGCTACGATCTGGTTTATCTCGACGACGAAATCTTCCAAAGCAGTCTTACTGTCGAGGATAGCGAGCATGAGTATAATATATTAAAAGTACGCATGCGCGAGGGTCGTGAAGAGGTGGCAGCAGGCGCCAAGAGTGATAACAAGCATTATCGCCCTTGGGAAGACGCTGCACCACAATCCTCACCTGCTCCTGCAGTCGTTGCAGATGAGGTTAAGATGGACCATTATCCAGACAACTACCACGGGTATAAGTTCCCAGACATCATTAAGAAGTACTGGGAGTTGCATAATCATGGTTTTGAGCCCACCATTGGCGATCGTGATGCTAAGACCTACCAGCTGGCTCGTGACTTGCAGTACATCTGCGGTCGTAACTTCAATTGGCTTGACCAGGTGATTCCCTGCTACGACGGATTCACTCTGGAGGAGAAGCGTGCCAAGATACGCAGTGCCCTGCAGAGCAGCTATGAGGCTATGCCTAAGTCGATGCAGGATGTGCTCGATGCCCTTGAGCACGAAACGGCCATCAGCGCCAAGAAGCCCGAGAAGACATCTCCAGCAAATGGGGAGTTCTTCTTCAATGCTCCTCAGCCACCAGAGATGACCAGCCACCTGCCTGCTCTCATCAAACTGCTCGTTTCGAAGACACCGGCTCCTTACAAGCCAGCTGTTGCAAATGCAGTCTTCCCATCGCTGGGAGCTCATTTGTATGCCACTACCTTCAAATATACCGACAAGAAGGTGCATGAGGCAACGCTCATGAATTGCCTGATGGCAGAATCGGGATCGGGTAAGAGCTGTATCGATGAACCCATCGACCACATCATGGCCGATATCCGTGAGCGTGATGCCATCAACGAGAAGCGTGAGGCAGAGTGGAAGGAGGAGTACAACTCAAGGGGAGCCAACAAGGATCGCCCCAAGCGTCCTGAGGGCTTGGTCATTCAGGAGATTCATGGCGATATGACCAATGCGGCACTCGTCACTCGAACGGATGAGGCAGAGGGGCATTTCCTCTACGTGAAGGTCAATGAGATCCAGATGTTCGACGCCCTCAAGGGTAACGGCAAGGCTGGCCATCAGTATCTCGTGATGTGCCTTTCATTCGACCCAAACAATCGTTATGGCCAGACTCGTGTAGGAACCCAGTCTGTAACCAAGACTGTCACCCTGCGCTTCAACTGGAATGCTTGTACCACCATAAGGAAAGGTCGCCAGTATTTCAAAAGCGTGGTCAGCGATGGTCCTGTTCAGCGAGTCAACTTCTGCACTATTCCACAGCGTGAGATTGGAGCAGAACAGCTGGTCTATGGTGAGTATGATGCCGCTTTCGATGAGGCCTTGAAGCCTTATATCCAGAACCTCAATGCAGCTCGAGGCTTGATAGATTGTCCTCAGGCCACAAGGCTGGCAAAGAAGTTGCAGAAGGAGTGTCAGGACATCGCAGTGCTATCACAGAGTCGTGCATTTGATGACCTCTCACACCGAGCCTGTGTGATTGCTTGGCTGAAGGCCTGTGTGCTCTATGTGGCCAATGGATGTAAGTGGGAGAAGAGCATCGAGTCGTTCATACGCTGGTCGCTTCAGCATGACCTCTGGTGCAAGATGAACTTCTTCGGCTATATGCTCGAGGGAGATGAGGATTACTCAGACAATCATCGTGGCCCAAGGAACATGTTGACAATGGTTCCTGACACCTTCACGCTGAAGGATCTGGAGACGGCTCGCCTGATGTGTGGAATGAAGGAGGATGGTGCCGATGCCCAGCTTCGCCAATGGAAGGCTCGAGGCTTTGTGACAGTTGTGACAGATAATTATTATAAGAAGTTGAAATATCTGTCTGCTGTCTAAGTAAAGTATGAGGGGGTGGCCGCGATGGTCATCCCCTTGTTTATTGCAAAAGGCGCAAATAAATTTGGAACTTTCGGCTTTTTTGCTTAATTTTGCCACGAAAAAAGTAGCAAGACCTAACAATGAACATAAGACTATTATCAATTCTATTCATCCTGCTATTCTCGCAGGGCATTATGGCGGAGGGATTAGAACCGCTGCATGTTGACGGACGTTATCTGAAGAACTCAAGAGGTGACATAGTGACACTCCACGGGTATATGGCTGTCTTGGATCCATGGTTTCAGGCAGAGGAATATACTTGGGAGGGATTTGATGTGGCTACATGTCTGAAGAACAAGAAGGCTGCAATAGACCGTCTGTTAGCATCAGACTGGAAGATTGACTATGTAAGATTTGGATTGGACGCTTATTGGTTTAGTGATGACATTATTAACCAATCGGGGACTATTGATTTTGAACGATTTAAGAAATATTTCGAGGAACTTTTTCTTCCACTGATAGAGTATTACCATGAAAAGGGTATATATACCTTGCTATGGCTACAGCAGGGTACACCGCCAACAATAGAAGTGGGAGATAAGAATCAAGAGCTGAATCTCTTAATGTGGAACTATATCAGCAGCCATCCGCGTATTCGAAATAACCCTGGTGTGATGTTTGAATTGGCCAATGAACCAGTGTATATTAATTGCCGACAAGGAGACAATGATTATTTCCAATATTTATCAATAGCAAAGAATAGTTCTGTGTTTAAAGAGGCAAGGGACTATTGGCAGCCTATTGTCGACATGATTCGCTCCAAATGCGATAACATCATATATATATCAGGTTTTAGGTGGCAAACCTTATATTCTGGATATACAGACTATCCTATTATTGGTAACAATATTGGTTATGCTGTTCATAGCTATCCAAGAACGGATGTACGCGAACACTGGGAAAATGAAGTGTTTCCTATATCATATATGGCACCGATTATCATTACTGAATGTGCGTGGGGATATGGTGACGACGATGTGATTAATAATTGGGCCCAAACCAGTAATTTTGGTGCTCCCCTTAAAAGTGTTGTTGATGAAATCGGTAATGTAAGTTGGAATTGTTTCGAACCTCGCGAGGACTATTACTATTTAGTTAATCAGTCATCACAGAGCGATAAGGCGAAAGTTTCGAATGATCCTGAGGTTTGTTTCCTGCCGATGTTTCAATGGTGGAACGAATATTCCAAGACCAAGATAATTCCCACAAGTCAGCTAAAGGCAAAGAAAGTATCATTTGATTTCTTTCCTACGGTTCTTGCGCCAGGGGAGAAAGCGCTTGCAAAAATCATGGCAGAATTTACTAACGGCATGACTTGGAATGTTGCAGGCGATGCAGAATACTCCATTGCAGACGAGAGTGTGCTTTCCATTACACATGGAGTCTTCAAAGGGATGAAAGAAGGAACGACTGTTGTTACTGTGAAATATACAGATGGCACTGGGCAGACATTCAGTCGTGAATTCGAAGTTACTAATACATTGTTTCCACTAACAAAAGAGGGGTTCGTTCTAGATCTGTTTGCTCTTGACGCAAAAGGCTCATTCGACGAGAACACAGGAACATTCAGATCTGAGGGTTGTGGCTCAGGAGGCTGGTCTTATGTTGGTGGGCAGGATTTTTCATTTTACAAATACCTCATCGTGCAACTCAATCATGAGCAACAAAGCTGGGCAACGTTGCATATAACAGATGATATAAATGAGTCGGATGAGAATCAAGCATGGAATGACGATATAGGAGGTATCGGGTTTCCATTCAATGATGCAACGGAAATGGTGATTAATCTCCAGACACTTCACAAGCAAAACGGCGAACCGCTGGACTTGACACATATCTGCCATTTGGACATATGGATGAATGGTGAGTTGGGAGCTGTGTCTATCAAACGGGTGTTTCTTAGTAATGATGGCGTAACGCCAGTTTGTTATCAGATTCCTACACGAGTGTATGCTGATAACAAGGTGATGTATCAAGGTGACGAAGTGCCAGCCTTGACATTTTCCACTTCGTTGCCAGCGATTAATGGCGTTCCAAAGCTATCAACTACTGCCAGCAGTTCTTCGCGAGTAGGAACTTATCCGATCACGATAGAAAGAGGTACAGTAACTAACCAAGATGCGACTTTTGTCAACGGATATTTATTTGTGATGGAAAGGCCAAAGTTCGACATTCAAGGCGATGTTACATATTTTTATCTCTTCAATCCCTCGTTCGACCGCAATTTATCTGGCTGGACCAATACTAATGGAACAGCACGATGGAAAGAGAATACTTGGGATGTGCTGAGTAACTACTGTGAATTTGAGTGGACAGGAGAGCCTATCGCTAATCAAGAGGTTGTGCAGTTCCCTATACTTCCTGCTGGAGATTACCGCCTAAGCGTCGATTGCGTATCAGATGCAAATAGCAAAGGTCTCTACCTCGTTGCAGGAAGCAATACGAAAGAATTGGTTGGGAAAGGTGGTATCAACAGCTTCAGTTTCGATTTCAACGTCGCTGAAGAGTCGCAAATAAAGATTGGATTTAAGGTTGAGAATACCACAGCGACCTGGGTAAACTTCGACAACTTCAAATTGGAGAAGATTTCATCGACAGCCATCAACAGCATCAAGTCGGATGAATCTCACCATGCTATCATCTACAACCTTTCAGGCCAGCGACTCTCAAAGCCCCAGAAGGGCATCAACATCATCGATGGCAAGAAGGTGGTGGTGAAGTGAAAATTACAAAAGAGTAATAAAATCCTCGATTTTCTTGTTCGTTTAAAATAAAATCCTTATCTTTGCAAGTGACTACGAAAAGAGTCGTAACGGAAAAAGTCGTAATAAAAAGATTCTGCAATGCCTAGCGAAGAATAAATGAAAAAACAATTATTACCATTAATCATCGCCTTAACCTGTATAGTGGCATTGACTGGTTGTTCGCATAAGAAGCAGCCAGCGGAGATAGACAATGATGCTTTCTTCGAGGCGGAGGGTATCACCCGTGCCGACTCTATCGTATCAGAAATCAGCGACTCTCGCGACATGCCTCGCATGCATGCAGCTATCGACAGCCTGGAGAAAATCGGCGAATTATCGTTGGCGAAGACCATCTTCTATCGCACGATTGGCTACAATATGATGGGTCAGCAGAGCACATCCCTGCCTCTCTACCAACAACTTAGCGAAATCAATGTCAACGATCTCTCCACTCAGGCCGACCTCGAAGCCTATGTCTATTCCTACAACAACTACGTTCGCCTGCTCTGCGATATGCGACGCTATGACAGAGCTCTGCGCGAGGCTCGTGAGGCAGATAAGAAACTCAGGAGTGTAGGCTATAATTCGTTTGCCAACCATCATGACATCGCTCAGATCATCGGCGAGTGCTATCTGTATATGGAGCATGTTGATTCAGCAGCCTACAATTTCCAGAAATCGCTGCAAGGAGTGCGCACTCGTCTGGCTAATTTTAAGGATCCGTTGGATTATCGTGAGTGCCAGAAGACTATGAATGCGATAGCAACGGCATATATCCACACCCATCGGTATCGTGAGGCTGAGCCTTGGGTGCAGATTCAGGATTCCATCTACTCCGCTGCCTGCAATCATCCCCAGCGCGACTCGATATTCATGGACGAGATGAAGGCGGAAATCAGCTATAGCAAGGCGCTGTTGGCTCATGCTCAGGGCAGAAGTAAGGATGCAGAGCAGGCTTTCAGCGACTATCTGTCGACGAACACTGCCAATCAATTGGAGAATATCATCAAGAGTAATGAGTATCTCATGCAGACTCATCGCTATAGTGAGGCAGCAAAGAATTACGAGCTGTTGGATAAATTTCTTAAGACTGGCGGCTATAAGGCCGATCTTGAGAATATCGGGCGATTCTTACTGCCCAAATATTGTGCAAACCTTCTGGCTGGCAAAAGGGATTCTGCCTTACGTGCAGCTTCTTTGGTTGCGGAATACTATGACTCGGCACTTATCAGACAGAAGATAATCGATGCCGACCTGCTGACTACCGTTTACGATACTGAGGGCAAGGAGCGCCAGATAGCCGAGCAGCGAGCTGAATTGTCACATCAGCGACTGATAGCATTGATCATCATTATGGCTATCTTTATTACCTTCGTCACAATATATATTGTTCAGCATCGCAAGGCATATAAGAAGCTCAATGAGTCGAACCGCCAGCTCATCTTGGCCAATGAGCGTGCAGAGGAGTCGTCGCGCATGAAGACCAAGTTCATTCAGGAGATTTCCCACGAGGTGCGCACACCTCTAAATATCCTTTCCGGATTCAGTCAGGTGCTGGCCAACTGGGATATTGAAATCAACTATGACGAATTGCAGGACATCTGTCATAAGATAGTTGATAACAGCGAACGAATAACCCATCTGGTATCAAAGTTCCTCGACCTGAGTATGGTTTATAGCAATGTCGATATCGAGAGTAGCGAGACTGTTGCCCCAGCCGATGTTGCCCGCCAGGCGATAGAGGAGAGCGGTATTCAGAAAGCTACCCATCTCGATTTCCAGTTGAAATTATCATCTGAGGCCGAGGCGCTTAGCTTTGTCACCAATAAGACGATGGCCGTAAAGGCACTCAATCAGTTGCTCGATAATGCCATCAAGTTTACCCAGCTCAAGACAATCAAGAGCGGTGAAAAGGCACATGCTCTCTTGAGTATCGATGTTAATGAGCAGAAGGTGGTTTTCGCTCTTGAAGACACAGGCATCGGCATCCCTTCAGAGCAGGCTGAGAACATCTTCCAAGAGTTTGTTCAGCTCGACGAGTATTCGAATGGAACGGGTATCGGACTCACCATTGCCCGTACGCTGGTGCGTCGTATGGGTGGCGATATCATGTTGGATACCAGCTATACCGACGGAGCAAGATTTGTGATGACATTGCCTCTTCGAAGAGACATTAAATAATATCAGATAAGAATGACAAACGGATTTCATGTAAAAGACTACGGGCAGCCTGTAAAGCGGTATGTCCAGACGATGGATCTGAAGGACGATCCGGAGTTGATAGCAGAGTATCGTCGTCGCCACACTAAGGAAGAGTCATGGCAGGAGATTCGCGACGGAATTAGCGAGGTGGGTATTCTGGATATGCAGATATTCATCCTTGGCACTCGCCTGGTAATGATTGTAGAGACGGGCCTCGACTTTGACTGGGACTCTGCGATGGCTCGTCTGGCCACACTCCCCCGTCAACAGGAGTGGGAAGACTATATGGCCATCTTCCAGCAATGTGCCGAAGGAGCCACAAGCGACGAGAAATGGCAGATGATGGACAGGATGTTCTATCTCTACTAATTCTGACAAGACAAGATTGCTACAATTGTAACAATAGCCGTTACCTGTTGGCTGACCCCAATGGTGAGTAGCATCTCTGGTCTTACTATCAAGATGGAGCTTACGCCCTTGCTGCTCTCACTTATCATAGTCCTCGCAACTCGGAAAACTGAACAAGGTTGTCAAGCGAGCAAATGAACTTGCCATTATTGGTAAATTGGATCAATTCTATTATAGCAATCTCCTTTACCCGCAGATTAAAGAAATCCAGGAACTGATTTGCGAAATCAAAGATGAACAGCAGAAGATAGTCAAGAAACTCATAAAATTGTGAAATCTGTCCGAATATATAAGCACTATCAGCTACATTATAAACTAAAATATG